>JANNHT010000300.1:0-5730 GCA_031404555.1 Gammaproteobacteria bacterium | reverse complement strand
ACGAGTTCCGCGACGCTCGCCATGCCCTTGTCGCGCAGGAAATGGGACAGGCCGCTCGTCAGGTCGTCGATGATCTTGAATCCGTACACCATCGCCGCCGTGCAGACCTGCACGTTGCTCGCGCCGAGCGCGAGGAAGTCCACCGCATCCCGCCAGTCGGTCACGCCGCCGATGCCGGAGATCGGCAGCCCGCGAGTCTCGGCGTTGCGCGCGATCTCGGCCACCATGTGCAGCGCGATCGGCTTGACCGCGGGTCCGCAATAGCCACCGTGCGACCCCATGCCGTCGGTCGCGGGATACATGGTCAGCGTGTCGTAATCGACGCGCATGATCGAGTTCAGCGTGTTGATCAGGGACACGGCGTCCGCGCCGCCCTGCTTCGCGGCCCGCGCCGGCGGCAGGATGTTGGTCACGTTCGGCGTCAGCTTGACGATGACCGGGATCTTCGCGACGGACTTGCACCATTCCGCGGCCTGCTGGATGTATTCCGGCACCTGCCCCACAGCCGAACCCATGCCCCGCTCCGACATCCCGTGCGGGCAGCCGAAGTTGAGTTCGAGCGCATCGGCGCCGGTGTCCTCGATCATCGGCACGTACTTCGCCCAGGCCTCGCGCTGCATCGGCAGCATCACCGAGACGACGAGCGCGCGGTCCGGCCAGTCGCGCTTGACCTGGCGGATCTCCTTCAGGTTCGTGTCGAGCGGGCGGTCGGTGATCAGCTCGACGTTGTTGAAGCCGATCACGCGCCGGTCATTCGAATGGATCGCCCCGTAGCGCGGGCCGCTGACGTTGACGATCGGCGGATCCTCGCCGAGCGTCTTCCAGACCACGCCGCCCCAACCGGCTTCGAAGGCGCGGTTGACGTTGTAGGCCTTGTCGGTCGGCGGCGCGGAGGCGAGCCAGAACGGGTTCGGCGAGCGGATGCCGAGGAACTCGCTGGCGAGGTTCACGGAGCCGTTGCCCTGCCGGACTGCGTTCATGATTCCACACCCCGTTTCAGGTAGCGGTCGATCGCGATCGCGGCCAGCTTGCCGTCCTGCACCGCCGAGACCGTGAGGTCCTTGCCGCCCGCCACGCAATCGCCGCCAGCCCAGACGTTGTCGAGCGAAGTCTTGCGATCGCCGTCGACCTCGATGCGCCCGCCGGAGACTCGGAGCACCTGGTCCACGGCGCCGAGCTCGCCCCAGGCGACCTCCTGGCCGATCGCCTTGAAGACGATGTCGGCGTTCAGGGCAAACGTCTCGCCGGTGCCCTCCAGCCGGCCGTCGGCGCTCACCCGTGTGCATTCGAACTCGACGCGCGTGACGTGCTCCTTGCCGACCAGGCGCACGGGGCGCGCCCAGTGGCGGATGCGCACGCCGCTCGTCTGCGCGAGTTCCTGCTCGAAGCGGCTCGCGCCCATCTGTTCCGGCCCGCGGCGATAGACGATGGTGACGTCCTCCGCGCCGAGGCGCTTGCTCTGCACGGCGGCGTCGATCGCCGTCATGCCGCCGCCGATCACGACGACGCGCCGCCCGACGGGCAGCCGTGACTTGTCCTTCGCCTGCCTCAGTTCTGCGATGTACCGGACGGCGTCCACCACGCCCGGCAGGTTCTCCGCATCGAGGCCGAGCTGGTTGACGCCCGCGAGTCCGAACGCGAGGAACACCGCATCGTGGCCCCGGCAAAGCTGCCCGAGCGATTGCCCGCCGCCGAGCGCGACGCCCGCGCGAACCTCGATGCCGCCGATCGAGAGGATCCACGCGACCTCCCGCTGCGCGAAATCGTCCACCGTCTTGTAGGCCGCGATCCCGAACTCGTTCAGGCCGCCGAGTTTTCCGTCCCGGCAGTAGATCGTGACGGCGTGGCCGAGGCAGGCGAGCCGGTGCGCGCAGGAGAGCGCCGCGGGCCCACCGCCGACGACCGCGATGCGCTTGCCGGTCGGATCAGCCCGCTCGAACAGCGGCTGCCCGGACGCGAAGATCGGGTCGGTCGCGTGGCGCTGCAGCAGGCCGATGTCCACCGGCTTGTCTTCGTGGATGTTCCTCACGCAGGCCTTTTCGCAAAGCACTTCGGTCGGGCAGACGCGCGCGCACATGCCACCCATGATGTTCTCGGAAAGGATCGCGTGGGCCGCGCCCTCGAGGTCGTCGCTCCGGATCGACTGGATGAAGCGCGGGATGTCGATGCCCGTCGGGCAGGCCGCCGTGCAGGGGGCCGCATAACAGAAATAGCAGCGGTCGGCGGCGATCAGCGCCTCCGAGCGCGACAGCGGCGGATGCAGGTCCGAGAAGTTCCGCTCGATCTCCTCGGTGGAGAGCCTGCCCGGGGCCACGTCCGATTGCGGGCGATCCATCGGATCAGTCCCGGCGCGCGACGGCACTCGGCTTCGCGAGTTCTGACTGCCGGCGCACAGCCTCGTAGTACGGGGGATATGGCGGCCGGTCCACGTGCCGTCCGGCGCCGCGCTCTGCGCGAAGATCGCCTTTGGCGAATACGAGCTTGCCGCCGCTCACGGTGTGCGAAGCCGTGCCGTTGACCGTCATGCCTTCGAAGATGTTGAAGTCGATGTTCTGCCGGTGCGTCTTCGCGGAGATCGTCTTGGTCCCCTTCGGGTCCCAGACGACGAGGTCCGCATCCGCGCCGACCGACACGCTGCCTTTCCGCGGATAGATGTTGAAGATCTGCGCGGCATTCGTCGAGGTCACGCGCACGAACTCGTTCATCGTGAGCCGCCCGGTGCCGACGCCGTGGTGCCAGAGCACCTCCATGCGGTTCTCGATGCCGGCCGTGCCATTCGGGATCTTGCGGAAGTCGTCCTTGCCAGCGGCTTTCTGCGGCGCGCAGAAACAGCAGTGGTCGGTCGCCGTCGTCTGGAGATTGCCCGATTGCAGCCCGCGCCAGAGCGCGGCCTGGTGCTCGGCCGAACGGAACGGCGGGCTCATCACATGGGCTGCCGCGCGCGTGAAGTCCGGATCGCGATAGACGGAATCATCCACGAGCAGGTGGCCCGCGAGCACCTCGCCGAAGACGCGCTGGCCCTCGTTGCGCGCCCGAGTGATGGCCTCGAGCGCCTGGCGGCAGGAGACGTGCACGACATAGAGCGGAACGCGGAGCACCTCCGCGATGCGGATCGCCCGGTTCGCCGCCTCGCCCTCCACTTCCGGCGGGCGCGACAGCGGGTGGCCCTCGGGTCCGGTGATGCCTTGCTTGTAGATGCGGTCCTGGAGCGTGTAGACGAGTTCGCCGTTCTCGGCGTGCACCGTCACGATCGCGCCCAACGTGATCGCCTTCGAGAAGCTGTTCACCAGCGTCTCGTCGTCGGCCATGATCGCGCCCTTGTAGGCCATGAAGTGCTTGAAGCTGTTGACGCCGTGCTCGCGCACCAGCGTCTCCATGTCCTTCGCGACCGTCTCGTCCCACCACGTGATCGCGACGTGGAAGGAGTAGTCGGCGCAGGCTTTCTCGGCCCAGCCGCGCCATTGTCGGTAGGCCTCCATGACGTTTTGCCGTGGATTCGGGATCACGAAGTCGATGATCATCGTCGTGCCGCCGGCGAGGCCTGCCGCGGTGCCGGTATAGAAGTCGTCGCTTGCGACCGTGCCCATGAAGGGCAGCTGCATGTGGGTGTGCGGATCGATGCCACCTGGCATCACGTACTGGGAACCGGCATCCACGACTTCGGCGCCGCGCGGCGCCTCGATGCCGTCGCGAACCTCGACGATGCGCCCTCCGTCGCAGAGCACGTCGGCGCGCAGCGTCTGCTCCGCCGTCACGACCGTGCCACCCCGGATCAAGAGCGCCATTCGTTACCTCCGCCGACTCGCCAGATAATAGAGTACTCCGCCGAGCAGCGACCCCGTGAACCAGCCGTAATCGTAGAACCAGCCGAGCCACCCCGTCGCAATCGCGACGACGGTCAGCGCGACCGGCACCAGGAACGCGATGAATCCCGCGCGGTTCCAGGCCGGATAGGGACCGTCATCGCGGTAGAGTCCCGCGAGGTCGAGGCGCTGGCGCCGGACGATGAAGTAGTCGGTGATCATGATGCCAGCGATCGGGCCGAGCAGGCTCGAATAGCCGATCAGCCAGTTCGAGTACAGGCTCTCGACGCTGACCTCGGACTGGAGCCATCCCATCTTCTTCAGCAGCTCCCAGCTCATCAGCAGCACTCCGATCAGCCCGGTCAGCAGCACGCCGCGCGTGTGATTGATGCGCCGCGGCGCGACGTTCTGGAAATCGTTGGTCGGCGAGACGATGTTCGCCGCCGTATTGGTCGAGACGGTCGCAAGCAGAATGACGAGCATCGAGACCGCGACCGCGAAACGGTTGTCGATGTGGCCGATCAGGTTGATCGGGTCCGACACGGTCTCACCGACCAGTGAACTCGATGCGGCGGTCATGATCACACCGAGGCCAGCGAACAGGAACATCGTGAGCGGTAGCCCGATGATCTGCCCGACCACCTGGCTCCTCTGGGAGTCCGCGAAGCGGCTGAAGTCCGGAATGTTGAGCGAGAGCGTCGCCCAGAACCCGACCATCGCGGTCAGGCCGCCGAGGAAATACTTCAGGAACGGCGCGCCCTCCGGCCGGTTCGCGGGCGCAGTCAGGATCTCGCTCAACGACGCCTGCGGCCAGGCCCAGACGATCAGCCCGATGCCGACGATGAGCAAGAGCGGCGCCGCGATCATCTCCATCCGCTTGATGGACTCGGAGCCCCGAATGACGATCCACAGGTTCCAGATCCAGAACAGGAAGAAGCCGATCACCTCGCCGCGGCCGCCGAGCGTCGCCCAAGGCTCCCAGATCGCAGAAAACAGCAGGTGCACGGCGATCCCGCCGAACATCGTCTGGATCCCGAACCAGCCGCAGGCGACGAGTGCGCGGATCAGCGCGGGCACGTTGGATCCGACGATGCCGAACGACGAGCGCAGCAGCACCGGGAACGGAATTCCGTATTTCGTTCCGGGGAACGCATTCAGCGTCAGCGGGATCAGGATCACGACGTTCGCAATCAGGATGGTCCACAGCGCCTCGGTCACCGAGAGCCCGAAATAGGCCGTCAGCACGCCGCCCAGCGTGTACGTCGGCACGCAGATCGCCATGCCGACCCATAGCGCCGCGATGTGCCAGTGATTCCAGGTGCGCGCGGACGCCTTGGTCGGCGCGATGTCCGCGTTCCAGCGCGGGCTCGCCGTGACGTCGGTGCCGGGATCGAGCTCGATGAAACCGCCGACGGCGATCTCGCGGCTCACCGTCTTCAGTCCGGGCATCGGCTCAGACCAGCCCGCCGTAGGACTCCGGCCGTCGGTCGCGGAAGAACTGCCACGTGTTCCGTACCTCGCGGATCATGTCGAGGTCGATCGTGTGCACGAGGAGCTCGTCCTTGTCGTAGCTCGCCTGCACCTCGATCTTGCCGCGCGGATTCACGATGTAGCTCGATCCGTAGAACTCGCCCATGCGGTCGGCCCATGGCTGCTCGCGGCCGATGCGGTTGATCGCGCCGATGAAGACGCCGTTCGCAGCGGCGGACGCCGGCTGCTCGAGCTCCCACAGGTATTTGCTGAGGCCGGCGACGGTCGCCGACGGGTTGACGATGTACTCGGCGCCGTTCAGTGCGAGCGCGCGCCAGCCCTCGGGGAACTGGCGGTCGGAGCAAATGTAGACGCCGAGCTACACGTAGGCGGTGTCGAAGACCGGATAGCCGAGGTCGCCCGGCTTGAAGAAGAATTTCTCGTAGAAGCCGGGATC
>JANNHT010000299.1:0-5178 GCA_031404555.1 Gammaproteobacteria bacterium | reverse complement strand
CGGGGCGCCACATATATAGATTTTCAGGTTAGCGGTTGCTTACAAAATCTGTTGTAATTAGGCACAAATAGCCACATCAAGGCGCATCGCGTCACAAAATCTGTCGCAGTCGGCGGCGCTGAACTGTTCGCGGCTTTTGCCTTATAAGCTGCTGGCTTTAAACGTCGTGAGGAACTGCGCCTCGTCCAGCAGGACACAGCTCAGCGCCTGCTTCGAGTGCTCGCCGGAGATCTCCTCATAGAGGTCGGACCCGGAAGCAAAATGACGCGCCTCGCTCGACAGCCCGATGCGCGAGTGCACGCGGCCACCGCCTCGCTGGTCGAACTGGGCCGTGTAGACGAGCGTGCGCATGCCGCGTTCGCGGTAGTTGTGGCTCGACTGCAAAAGCGAGGTCGACTTTCCGGCATTCATCGTCGAGTAGTAGAAATAGAGTTTGGCCACTCGCCCGCCGTCAGATGAGCTTGATTTCGCGCAGCCGCTCGCGCAGGAAATCGTCCGCGAGGATGGGCTGCGCATACCGGTTCGGGCGATCCGGCGATACGCAGCCCGGCAGGGTCGCGATCGGGAAATCCGAGTTGAAGTGCAGGAAGAACGGCATCGAGTAACGCGGCTTGTTGACCCGCGCGCCGGTCGGATTGACGACGCGATGCGTCGTCGACGGCAGCACGTGGTTGGTCAGGCGCTGCAGCATGTCGCCGACATTGCAGACCAGCGTGCCTGGCGGCGGGTTGACCGGTAGCCAGCGGCCACCGCGGTCGAGGAGCTCCAGGCCGCCCTCCTCGGCGCCGAGCAGGAGCGTGATCACGTTGAGGTCCTCATGCGCGCCGGCGCGGACGCCCGTCGCGCCCTCCTTGAGCGGCGGATAGTGGAGCACGCGGAGCACGCTGTTGCCCTCGCCGACCTTGTCGTCGAACCAGTGACGCTCGAGCCGCAGGTAGGTCGCGATCGGCTCGAGCAGCTTCTTGCCCATGCGGTCGAAGGCTTGCCACAGGTCGAGGGCTGCGCGCTTGAACTCGGGGTCGTTCGCGAGCCAGACATTGTCCGGCATCGACGATCGGTAACGATGGCCTGGCGGCAATTCGCGCCCGATCTGCCAGAACTCCTTGAGATCGTGGTGCGTCGCGCCCTTGGCCGTCTCGATGCCGAACGGCGTGTAGCCGCGTGCGCCGCCGATGCCCGGCACGTGGTAGCGCCGCTTGACGTCCTCCGGCTGGGCGAAGAAATCCTTGAAGCGATCGAGGCAGCCGTCGATCAGGCGCTGTGGCAGTTCGTGGTCGCTGACGACCGCGAATCCGTAGCGCTCGAAACTGCCCGCAAACTGGCGGACGAACGCCTCCGGGTCGCGCGTCGCGAGCTCGTAACTGACCGGGGCGATGGCATCCGTCATGCCCGGACATTATGGCGTCCAATACACCCGCGCTCCAGAGTCGCGCATGATGCGGCCCGTGACGGACCCCGCTATGTGGCATGTCGTCGTCAATCCGGTCAGCGGCGGCGGCCGCGCCGGCCGCTACTGGCCGCGTCTTCGCGATGCCATGCGCCGGCGTGGCCTGACATTCGAAGTCGCGACGACCGGGGCCGCCGGCGAAGCGACGCGGCTCGCCGCGGACGCGCTCGCCGCAGGATGCCGGCGCCTGCTCGCGCTCGGCGGCGACGGCACCTTCAACGAACTCGTGAATGGCCTGGTCCGCGGACGCGCGACACCGCCGGAGGACTGCATCGTCGCGGTCGCGGCTGGCGGTACCGGCAATGACTGGGCACGTGCCATGCAGGTCCCGGATGACCCGGCCGCGCTCGCGGGCCACCTGGCGCGCGCGAAGTCGCGTCGCGTGGATCTCGGGATCGCGGAGGACGCGGACGGGCGCCAGCGCGCGGCGTTCCACAATGTCGGCGGCGCCGGTCTCGACGCCGAAGTGCTCCGGCACACGCCGCGGCGCGGTCCGCGCGCGCTCGCCTACCTCGCGGGACTGGCGCGCACGATCGCGCGCTACCGTGCGCCGCAGTTCTCGATCCGGGCGGACGGGACGGACTGCTCCGGCCGCTACTGGCTCGCCTTGGTCGCGATCGGGCCGCGCTGCGGCGGCGGCATGCGGCTCGCGCCGCGCGCCGTGATCGACGACGGCTGGTTCGACCTCGTCACTGTCGACCCGCTGTCATTCGGGGCGGCACTCGCGCGGCTGCCGAAGCTGTTCGACGGACGGCTGGAGGGAGACCCTGCGTTTCGCGTCACGCGCTGCCGCACGGTCACGATAGCTGCAGATCCGGACTGCGGCGTCCAACTCGATGGCCAGCTGGCGGGGCAAACACCGGTGACGTTCCGGCTGCTGCCGGCGGCGCTGCCGGCGCTCGACTGCCGCGATTCAGCGGAATGAGCCGAGGATCCTGTCGAGCTTCGCCGATCCCGGGCACAGCCGCTCGTACGGCAGGGCGTTCAGGGCCACGTCGGAGCTGGCATTGCGCGCGTGGAAGTCCTTGCGCTTCTGGTCCAGGTAGATGAGCCCGGTGACGTATTCGTTGCGCATCGCGCGTTCCTGCACGTACGCGGCCGCGTGCGCGCGATCGGTCGGGTCGTAGTCCGGGTCGAGCTTCCGCATTACCACATTGCTGCCGTCGTGCATTGGCACG
Source organism: Gammaproteobacteria bacterium (assembly GCA_031404555.1). GTDB lineage: Bacteria > Pseudomonadota > Gammaproteobacteria > Steroidobacterales > Steroidobacteraceae > SCUD01. The sequence goes on along the minus strand of JANNHT010000299.1, from coordinate 2,553 downwards.
GATACGGTCTCGCCCGGCGCGTACTGCACGCGGATCTCCTGCTTCGGCGCGATGTAGTCGGCCGCGACCGGCGTCTCCGAGTGTTCGCGGACGTAGGCATAGCTCTTGGTCGAGCCCTCGTGGTCGTTGAAAGTCACGCAGGGCGACAGCACGTCGATGATCGCGAATCCCTGATGCGCCATGCCCGCCTGGATCAGCGGCACGAGTTGCTCCTTGTCGCCGGAAAAGCTCCGCGCCACGAAGGATGCGCCGAGCGCGAGAGCGAGCAGCACCGGGTCGATCGGCTCCTGCTCGTTGGCTTCCCCTTTCTTCGACTTCGAGCCGATGTCGGCGGAGGCCGAAAACTGGCCCTTGGTCAGGCCGTACACGCCGTTGTTCTCGAGGATGTAGAGCATGTCGAGGTTGCGCCGGATCACGTGCGCGAGCTGGCCGACGCCGATCGAAAGCGAGTCGCCGTCGCCCGAGACGCCGATATAGCGCAGGTGGCGGTTCGCCGCATTCGCACCGGTCGCAATCGAGGGCATGCGTCCGTGCACCGAGTTGAAACCGTGCGCGCCCGCGACGAAGTACGCCGTCGTTTTGGACGAGCAGCCGATGCCGGAGAGCTTCACCACGCTCTGTGGCGGCAAGGCGAGCTCGAAGCAGGCCTGCACGATCGCCGCGGTCACCGAGTCGTGCCCGCAGCCGGCGCACAGAGTCGACATGCTGCCCTCGTAGTCGCGCCGGTTCAGCCCGAGGGAATTCTTCGGCAGGCCCGGGTTTGCAACCTTGGGCTTGGCGATGAAGCTCATGCGGCGACTCCGCGGTCCAGTGCCTTGTTCACGCCCTCGACGATACAGGACGCGGACATCGGCAGGCCGTTGTAATGCAGGATGGAACGCAGCTTCTGCTTCTCCACTGCGGTCTCGAGCGTCAGCAGCGAGCGCAGCTGCGCATCGCGGTTCTGCTCGACCACGAAGATCGTCTGGTGGGCGGCGAGGAATTCCTCGACCTCCGCGCCGAACGGGAAGCCGCGCACCCGCAGGTAGTCGATCGAGACGCCCGAGCGCCTGAGCGCCGCGAGCGCCTCGCGGACCGGCGCGTCGCAGGAACCGAGGCTCACGATGGCGGCCTTCGAGCCGCGCCCGTCGACGACCGCCGCCGGCACGTGCTTCGCCGCGGTCTGGAACTTGCGCGTCAGGCGGTCGAGCACTTCCTGGTACTCGGCCGAATCCTCGGTGTAGGCGCCGTACTTGCTGTGGCCGGAGCCGCGCGTGAAATACGAGGCCTTGGGGCTGATGCCGGGCAGCGTGCGATACGGAATGCCGTCGCCGTCCGGGTCCATGTAGCGCTGGAACTTTGTGATGCCTTCGATCTGCTCAGGCGTCAGCATCTTGCCGCGGTCCGGCCGTTAGCTGTCGTCCCAGCGGAAGGCCGGCGCCATCCAGTCGTTCATGCCGATGTCGAGGTCGAGCAGCACGAACACGGGTGTCTGCAACCGCTCCGCGAGGTCAAAGGCCTGGACGGCCATGTCGAAGCATTCCTCCGGCGAATCCGGGAACAGCAGCACGTGGCGCGTGTCGCCATGCGAGGCATAGGCGCAGGCCATCAGGTCGCATTGCTGCGTGCGCGTCGGCATCCCGGTCGACGGCCCGACACGCTGTACGTCGAAGATGACCGCCGGCACTTCTGAGTAATACGCGAGGCCGATGAACTCCTCCATCAGCGAGATGCCGGGACCGGAGGTCGGCGTGAAGGCGCGTGCCCCGTTCCAGGAGGCGCCAATCACGACGCCGATCGCAGCGAGTTCATCCTCGGCCTGCACGATCATGTAGTCGCGCTGCCCGGTCGCCGGGTCGGTGCGATGGCGCGCGCAGAAGCCGCGGAAGGCGTCCATCAGCGACGTGGATGGCGTGATCGGGTACCAGGCGCCGACGGTCGCGCCCGCATACAGGCAACCGAGCGCGGCGGCCGTGTTGCCGTCGATCATGACGTGTCCCGCCGTCGCGTCCATGCGCTCGACGCGGGTCGGCAGCGGGCACTCGAACTGCTCCTTCGCGTAGCGGTAGCCGATCTCGATCGCCTTCATGTTCGAATCGACGAGCTTCGGCTTCTTCGCAAAGGTCTCGGCGAGCAGGCCGCGGATCACCTCGAGGTCGAGGTCGATGAGCGCCGCAACCGTACCGACGTACATGATGTTCTTCATCAGCGTGCGGGCGCGGGCGCCCTCGAAATTCTCGGTGCACAGCTGCGCGAACGGAACGCCGAATGTCCTGATATCGTCGCGCGAAAGCAGCGAGCTCCGCGGCCAGGTCGAGTCGTAGACGAGGAAGCCGCCCGCGCACACCTCGCGGACGTCCCTCGAGTAGGTCTCCGCGTTCATCGCGACCATCAGGTCGATGCGGCCCGAGCGGGCGCGCCAGCCGTCGCGTGTGACGCGGATTTCGTACCAGGTCGGGAGGCCCTGGATGTTTGACGGAAAGAAATTCTTCCCGACGACGGGAACGCCCATCCGGAAGATCGCCTTCATGACGAGCGCGTTCGCGCTCGCCGAGCCCGAGCCGTTGACATTCG
>JANNHT010000298.1:0-6436 GCA_031404555.1 Gammaproteobacteria bacterium | reverse complement strand
ACAGCCTCGGCGAGTATGCGCACCTCATGCGGCTGCACCGGCCGATCGGCATCTGGCTGCTGATGTGGCCCACGCTGTGGGCGCTCTGGATCGCAGGCGGAGGCCGTCCGCCTGCCCCGCTGCTGCTCATCTTTCTGGCGGGCGTGCTCGTCATGCGCTCGGCCGGCTGCGTGATCAACGACTACGCCGACCGCGATTTTGATCCGTCGGTGCGACGCACGAGCGAGCGGCCGCTCGCCGCGAAACGCGTCGCACCAGGCGAGGCGCTGCTGCTCTTCGTCGCGCTCGGCCTGGTCGCCGTCTGGCTCGCGATGCGGCTCGATCCGCTCGCGCGTCTCTACGCGGTCGCGGGCGGCGTGCTGACCGTCACCTATCCCTGGCTCAAGCGCTTTGTCCACCTGCCGCAGTTCTACCTCGGCGTCGCCTTTGGCTGGTCCATCCCGATGGCGTTCGCGGCGCTCACCGGCGAAGTACCGCGGATCGCGTGGCTGCTGCTGACAGCGGTCGTGCTCTGGGCCGCGGTCTACGACACGATGTACGCGATGGTGGATCGCGACGACGACCGGCGCATCGGCATCAAGTCGACCGCGATCCTGTTCGGCGACGCCGATCGCGTGATCATCGCGGCGATGCAGGGCATGACGCTTTTTGCGCTCTGGCTCGCGGGTGACGAGGCGAAGCTCGGGCCCTGGTACCGCGCGGGGCTCGGCGCAGCCGCGGTCTTTTTCCTCTACCAGCTCTGGCTGATCCGCAAACGCGATCCGGATGCCTGCTTCAGGGCGTTCAACAACAACCATTTCGTCGGCATGGCCGTCTTCATCGGGCTCGCGCTCGATTATCTGTACCGGGGGTAAGGCGTGAGAATCTGGCTGCTCGTACTGCTCGTGATCGTGGTCGTCGCGCTCATCATCCGGAGCAAGGCCGGGAAAAAGTGATGTTTCAACTGACCGCGCGCGCCACCGCCCAGACCTCGATGTGACGGCAGCCGCCCGCGCGCAGCACGCGCGCGAGCGATTCCGCGGTCGCGCCGGTCGTCAGCACGTCGTCCACGATCGCGACACGCGGCGGCGGGGGCGAGCGGAGCGCGAACGCGTCCCGGAGATTCTCGCGACGCAGAGCGGCCGGCAGCTTCGCCTGCTCGGCCGTGTCGCGCACGCGTGCCGCGAGCCGTGTCATCACCGGCAGCCGCAGCTCGGAGCCTGCGAACACCGCGATCTCGCGCGCCTGGTTGAACCCGCGGAGCGATTCACGCGCGGGATGCAGCGGGACCGGCAGGATCGCATCCACCGTCGGGCGGCCGCGCTCCGCGAGCCGGCGGCCGAGCAGGTTGCCGAGAATTCGCGCGATCGCGACTTGCCGGCTGTACTTCAGCAGGTGGATCAGTTCGATCACCGGAAACTCGTAGCGGTACGGCGCGAAGGCGGCGTCGAATTCGCGAAGCCCCGCGCACGCCGTGCAATGCGCACCGGTTTCCAGCAGCGGTCGGGCGCAGACCGCGCAGGCGGGGCGGTTGCGCGGCAGGTCGTCTTCACAGCCCCGGCAGAGGTCGAGGAACGGCGGCTGGCCGGGCTCCAGGCAGAGCCGACAGGTGGCCGGAAACACCAGGTGTAACAAGGACTTGGCGTGGCCGTAAACCCGTTGCCAGGCGCTTGGTTGACAGCTTGCCGGGGGGTTCCAATACTGGCGCACGGCCGCATCCTGCGGCGGGTTTCGACCGCGGACCTCACGCTATTTGCGCGGCTTCGGGGAGCAATGCGATGCAGGCAGCGGCGAACGCGATCGGCGAGGTGCGAAGCGACTGGACGCTCGATGAAGTGCGCGCGCTCCATGCGCTGCCGTTCAGCGACCTGATCCATCGCGCGCAGACCGCGCACCGCCAGTATTTCGATCCGAACCAGGTGCAGGTATCGACGCTGCTCTCGATCAAGACCGGCGCCTGTCCCGAGGACTGCGCGTACTGCCCGCAGAGCATCCGTTACGACACGGGACTCGAGCGCAAGGCGCTTATGGACCCTGCGACCGTGATCGAACGCGCGCGCGCGGCGCGCGACTCCGGCGCCACGCGCTTCTGCATGGGAGCGGCGTGGCGGAGCCCCAAGGACCGCGACCTCGACCGCGTCGAGGCGATGGTGCGCGGCGTGCGCGAGCTCGGGCTCGAGACCTGCGCGACGCTCGGCATGCTGACCAAGCCACAGGCCGCACGGCTCGCGAAAGCCGGGCTCGACTACTACAACCACAATCTCGACACGTCGAAGGAATTCTACGGCGAGGTCATCACGACGCGGACCTGGCAGGATCGTCTCGACACGCTCGCGGCCGTGCGCGACGCCGGCATCCACGTCTGCTGCGGCGGCATCCTCGGCATGGGCGAAGCGGCGGAGGATCGCGTCGCGCTCCTGCACACGCTCGCGACGCTCAACCCGCATCCGGAGAGCGTGCCGGTCAACAACCTGGTGCAGGTCGAGGGCACGCCGCTCGCGGGCAGCGCCCCGCTCGACCCGATCGAGTTCGTGCGCATCATCGCGCTCGCCCGCATCCTGATGCCGCGCTCGCACGTGCGCCTGTCGGCGGGCCGCACGGCGATGAGCGACGAGATGCAGGCGCTTTGTTTCCTGGCCGGCGCGAATTCGATCTTTTACGGCGAGAAGCTCCTGACCACCGGCAATCCGGACACGGCAAGCGACCAGGCGCTGTTCGGGCGGCTCGGCATCCGCCCGGAAAACGCGGCTGCGAACGGCTAGTCCCTTGCCGATCACACCGATCCGCCTCGCGCCGGTCCTCGAGGACCTCGACGCGCGGGGACTGCGCCGCCTGCGGCGCACGGCAAGCCGGCGCGGCGCGAACGCCGCCGACATCACGCTCGACGGCCGCGACTGCGTGGACTTCTGCAGCAACGACTATCTCGGCTTGTCCTGTCACCCGCGGGTGGTCGAGGCGATGATCGCGGGTGCGCGCGATCACGGAGCGGGCGCCCGCGCCTCGCACCTGATCACCGGGCACATGGAGGAACACGAGGCGCTCGAGCGCGATCTCGCCGCGTACACCGGGCGCGAGCGGGCGCTCCTGTTCTCCGCGGGTTACATGGCAAACCTCGGCCTCGTCGCCGCGCTCACTGGCCGCGGCGGCTCGGTGTTCGGCGACCGCCTCAATCACGCCTCGCTGATCGACGGCGGGCGGCTCTCGCGGGCGTCGCTTCATCATTACCCGCATGGAGATGCCCGCGCCCTCGATGCCGAGCTCGCCGCCGTCGAATCCGGTCCTGCGGTGGTCGTGACCGACGGCGTGTTCAGCATGGACGGCGATCTCGCGCCCTTGCGCTCGATCGCGGCGGTGTGCCGCCGGCACGGCGCCTTCCTTGCGGTGGACGACGCGCATGGCCTCGGCGTGACGGGCGCCACGGGCCGTGGAACGCTCGAGCACTACGGCCTGACCAGCCGCGACGTGCCGGCGCTCGTCGGCACGCTCGGAAAGGCGTTCGGCGTGTTCGGCGCCTTCGTCGCGGGTGACGCGGAGTTGATCGAAACGCTGGTGCAGCGCGCCCGCACTTACATCTATACGACGGCGCTGCCGGCGGCGGTGGCCGCAGCAAGCCGTACGGCGCTCGCCGTCTCGATCGAGGAACCCTGGCGGCGCGAGCGCGTACTCGCGCTGACGGCGCGTTTTCGCACGCGCGCGCTCGCCGCCGGCTTGCCGCTCGCCGATTCGGCGACGCCGATCCAGCCGGTCATGCTGGGCGGCACGGATACCGCGGTGAATGCCAGCCGCGCGCTGCTCGACAAGGGCTTCTACGTCGCGGCGATCCGCCCGCCGACCGTGCCCGCCGACAGCTCGCGCCTGCGCGTCACGTTCTCGGCCGCGCACCGGGAAGAAGACGTGGACACGCTCGTCGACGCGCTCCGCGAAGCGGTTCCAACCGCATGACCGACGAGACCCCCTGGCTCGACGCGGGAGCGGTGCTCCGCAACCATGATCGCGCGAGCGCAACCTACGACGCGTCAGCGATTCTCCAGGCGCAGCTGCGCCAGCAGATGATCGAGCGCCTCGACTGGATCGCCTTCGAGCCGGAAACGATCCTCGATCTCGGTTGCGGAACCGGACACGGGGCCATCGCTCTCGCCGCGCGCTGGCCGCGCGCGCGCGTGATCGCGCTCGATGCTGCGCCCGGCATGCTGCGCGAGCTGGCGCGCCACGACGCAACCGGGCGCTGCGAGCGGATTCTCGGCGACGCGCTTGCCGTGCCGCTGCCCGATGCGAGCGTGGATCTCATCTTCAGCAGCCTGCTGATGCACTGGTGCGAGGACATCGACGCGCTCTTCGTGGAAGTCGCGCGGCTGCTGCGCCCGCGCGGCCTGTACACGTTCTCGACCTTCGGGCCGGACACGCTGATCGAACTGCATTCGGCCTGGCGCGCGGCGGACCGAAACCCGCACGTGCACTTGTTCGCCGACATGCACGACATCGGCGACGGGCTCGTGCGCGCCGGATTCGCGGAGCCGGTGCTCGACGTCACACGCTACACGCTGACCTATCCGGACGTCCGCGCACTGATGCGGGACCTGAAGGCCATCGGCTCACAGAACGCGGCGACCGCCCGCCTGCGCGGACTGACCGGCCGCGGAAGGCTGCGCGCGGTCGAGGAAGCCTACGAGTCGCGCCGCCGCGACGGCGCACTGCCAGCGAGCTACGAGGTCGTCTTCGGCCAGGCCTGGGGCGCGCTCGAGCGGGGCGAGCGCGACGGCGAGGTCGCGGTTCCGGTCAGCGGCATCGGACGCCGCGGCGCCGGCACGGCATGACGCGCTCGTACTTCGTCACGGGAACCGACACCGGCGTCGGCAAGACGCTGGTCGCTGCGGCGCTCATCCGGCGCCTGCGCGAATCCGGTGTCCGCGTCGCGGGCATGAAGCCGATTGCCGCGGGGGCAGAACCCGGACCTGACGGGGCCGCGAATGCGGATGCGCTGCTGCTGCAATCCGAGGCGAGCGAACGCCATCCTTACGCGACGGTAAACCCGTGGCTGTTCGAGCCGGCGATCGCGCCGCACCTCGCAGCGGCCGAGGCCGGCATTTCGATCGACACCGCCCGCATCGTCGCCGCGCATGCAACGCTTCGCGCCGCCGCCGATGTCGTGATCGCCGAGGGCGCAGGCGGCTTCCTCGTTCCGCTCGATGCGGAGCGCTCCTGCGCGGAGCTGCCGACGCTCCTCGGCATGGACGTGATCCTGGTCGTCGGGCTGCGCCTCGGCTGCCTCAATCACGCGCTGCTGACGGTCGAGGCGATCGCCGCGCGCGGATTGCGGCTCGCGGGCTGGGTCGGCAACTCGATCGACCCGGCTTTCGCGCGACGCGACGCCAATGTCGCGACGCTCGAGGCGAAGATCGCCGCGCCCTGCCTCGGCACCGTGCCCTGGATGGCCATTCCGTCGGTGAAAACGGCCGCCGAGGCGCTTTCCGGCGCGCTCGGATTGCGGCCCGCCTAGCCGTCCCTTACGATGCGCGGGCCGTGAGCCCGCGTTCCGCGGGCCGCATCCTGGGAGTCCCGGTGAGCACCGCAAGCGCACAGTCCAACTGGGATCTCCTGAACATGCCGGTCGGCGTCAGCGAGCTGTCCCGCGAAATCTACGACATGCACATGATCATGTTGTGGATCTGCGTGGTCATCGCCGTCGTCACCTTCGGCGCGATGATCGTCGCGATGGTCCGCTTCCGGAAGTCGAAAGGCGCGGTCGCCGACCAGAAGCTGCTGCACAACGCCCGGCTGGAAGCCGCCTGGACCATCATCCCGACGCTGATCCTGATCGGCATGGCGCTGCCCTCGGTCGAGAAGCTGATCAAGATCGAGGACACCTCGAACTCCGGGCTCACGATCAAGATCACCGGCTACCAGTGGCAGTGGCACTACGAATACCTCGGCAGCGGCGTGTCGTTCTTCAGCCGGCTCGCGCGCTCCAGCGACCTCGCGCGGCAGAAGGGCTCCGGCATCGATCCTTGGACGGTTGATCACTACCTGCTGGACGTCGACAAGCCGCTGGTCGTGCCGACCGGCACCAAGATCCGGATCCTGCTGACCGCGAATGACGTGATCCATGCCTGGTGGGTGCCGGACTTCGGCATGAAGCGGGACGCGATCCCGGGCTTCATCAACGAGATGTGGATCTCGGTGGACGCGGACAAGCCCGGCACCTACCGCGGGCAGTGCGCGGAACTCTGCGGCGCCGACCACGGCTTCATGCCGATCGTCGTCATCGCGAAGCCGAAGGCGGAGTTCGACGCCTGGCTCGAACAACAGAAGCCCGCCGCGACCGCCGTCGCCGCGGCCGTTTCGGAGTGACGCAGATGGCAGACCACGGACACGGGCCGCCGAAGGGAATCACGCGCTGGCTCACGACGACGAACCACAAGGACATCGGCACGATGTACCTGGTGTTCTCGCTCGTGAT
>JANNHT010000297.1:0-16551 GCA_031404555.1 Gammaproteobacteria bacterium | reverse complement strand
CGCGGGTGTAGTTCAATGGTAGAACTGCAGCTTCCCAAGCTGCTAACGTGGGTTCGATTCCCATCACCCGCTCCATCCTCATGAGCGCGCACCGGGAATCCCTCGTCGCGGCCGCAAAGGAAAGCAGCGCCAGGGCGCACGCGCCGTATTCCGGCGTTCACGTCGGCGCCGCGATCCTCCCGGCGAGCGGCCAGGGTTAAAGCGGCAACAACGTCGAGAACGCGGCGTACCCGCTCGGCAACTGTGCGGAGACGAGCGCGATCGCGGCCGGCGTGCACGCGGAGGGCACGACTTTCCGGATCGCCGAGACCGCGGTCTGGGCGACCGGTCCTGACGGCGCCGTGCTCGCGGCGTCGCCCTGCGGCGGCTGCCGTCAGCGAATCCGCGAGCTCGCCGTGGACGGCAACGTGCGCATCCACTTTCCGTGGAAGGGCGGCGCGGTCAACACTGCCACGCTCGATGAACTGCTTCCCTACGCCTTCACGCTGCCGGCAACGCGCCGCGGCGCATGATCGACGCAGGCCGGTTGCTGGCCGTTCTCGATCACACGAGCCTCGGCGAGGACGATTCTCCGGAGACCATCCGCGCGCTCTGCGACGTGGCGCTCTCGGGCGAGGGCAGGCCGGCCGCGGTCTGCGTCCATCCGGAACACGTGGCGGCGGCGCGGCGCGCGCTCGATGCCGGCGGCGCGCCGGAGGTCGCGGTCGCGAGCGTCGTCAATTTCCCGGACGGCGGCAGCGACGCGGATCGCGCGAAGCTCGAGACAGGGTGCGCGCTCGCCGCAGGCGCCGGCGAGATCGACTTCGTGTATCCCTGGCGCGCGCATCTTGCCGGCGATCACGCGATCGGCCCGGCGATGGTCGCTCGCTGCAAGGCGGACTGCGGCGAACGCATCCTCAAGGTGATCCTCGAGACCGGCGAACTCGGCGATGCGGGGCGGATCCGTGAACTTGCGGCGGCCGCGCTCGACGCCGGCGCGGATTTCATCAAGACCTCGACCGGCAAGCGCGGCGGCGCGACGCTGGAATCTGCGCGCGTCATTCTCGAATGGCTGCGCGATCGCGGGCGCGGCGGATTCAAGGCGGCGGGTGGCATCCGCACGCTGCCGCAGGCTGCGAGCTATCTGGAGCTGGCGGATCGCATCGGCGGCGCGGGTTGGGCAGCGCCGCGGCGATTCAGGATCGGCTCAAGCTCGATCCTCGCGGCGATTCGCGCGGCCTCGGTGAGGCCCGCCGGCACGTAGGCGGGCTGCGAAGCCGCTGCGGCCTGTGCGCGGTATTCGGACCAGCGGATCAGCACCAGATTGCCGTTCAGTTGCTCGACGAGCGACGTGCAGCTCTCCACCCAGTCGCCGTCATTGCAGTAGAGCACGCCATCGATGTCGCGCATCGCCGCGTGGTGAATGTGCCCGCAGACGACGCCATCGCAACCCGCGCGGGCCGCGGCACGCGCTGCGGCCTCCTCGAAGAGGGCGATGTAAGCGCGTGCGTCGGCCACGCGCCGCTTGAGCCAGGCTGTCAGGGACCACTCGTTGAGCCCGAGGGCGCGGCTTGCGCGATAGATCAGGTCGTTGATGCGCAGCGCAACGTTGTAGATGCCCGCGCCGAGGCGCACGCGCAGGCGGCCACAGCGGACCTCGGAATCGAATTCATCGCCGTGCAGCAGAAGGAGTCGCCGCCCGTCGGCCGTGCGGTGCCGGTGTTCGCGCCGGATCTCGATGCCGCAGATGCGGCTGCCGATGAACTCGCGCGCCACGTCGTCATGATTGCCCGGCACGTAGATCACGCGCGTGCCGTTCTGAGCGCGCTCGACCAGCGTCCGGATTACGTCCTGGTGCGCCGCAGGCCAGCAGAAGCTGCGGCGCAGCGCCCAGAAGTCGATCAGGTCGCCGATCACGAAAATGTTTCGGGCTTCAACTTCGGCGAGGAGCGCCAGCAGGTTCTCCGCGCGGCATCCGCGGTGGCCCAGGTGCACGTCTGAGATAAAGAGGCTTCGGACCTTCATGCGACGAGCGTCGGCGCGGCCCATGAAGGCCCTGTTACAGCCCGACTAATTCTTTTTTACAATCCAATAGTTAGGACACTTTTCTCCGGTATTGCATTACTTGCGTTCCGGCTCCGGCAGGCAGTCGAACGCGATCGTGAGCCGCGGCTCGTCGCCGGCGATCGGATTTGTGCCGTGCCAGAAATACGAGGGGAACAGCACGAGCCGGCCCTCCCTCGGCTGCACGAAATGCAGTGGCGTCGCGCGCGGCATCGGAAAGCGCGGTTCGGCGAACTTGAGCCAGCCGCTCATGCGAGCAGGATCAACCGTTTCCGCAGGCACCGACACGTAATAGGCCGAGCTGATCCATCCGCGCGGGTGGATGTGATTGACGTGAAACCCGTCGCGCCGCAGACGCACGGACCAGCAGCCGGTCGGCCGCGCCGGGCGGCTGTTCCGTGAACGCATCGGATGCCCGGCGTCGCTGCCGATCGCGCGCTGGTAGTCGGCGATCGGCGCCTCCAGCAGTTCCAGATATCGGCGTATCAGCGGGTGCGGATCCGCGAGCAGGCTCCGCGACGTCTGCGTGCCCTGGCGCAGGCTCTGGTCGAGCGGGTGCGACGCCTGCCGATGCAGGCCGTCGAGATGCGCCCGCAGCTCCTCGTGAAACGCGCCGATCGTCGCGTAGCCGGATGGCGGCTCCAGTTCGAACACGCGCACCAGCCCGTCGATGTCACACCAGTCCCCGAACAGCGCATCGCCGCTCTGCCGCGCGGCGTCCGTGCGATATGTGATCCAGCGCTGGTTCGACGGCTCGCGCGTACGGAATCGCTCGATGACCGGCAGCACGGCATCGGCTTCGCCCGCCGAGAGCGCACAGGCGATCCAGTTCTCGGCGATCGTCGCGTCATCCGGCAGTGCGCGATGTGCGGCGAGCGCAGCAGCCGCGGCGTCGTCGAATCGCCCCGCTTCCTGCAACACGGTCGCGAGCGAACTCTGCAGCGGCGGCAGGGGGCCAAGTTCCGCGAGCATCGCGCGCAGCGCATCCTCGGCATCGGCCAGCGCGCCGCTCCTGCGCAGCAGGTCGGCGTACTGCGCGCGGGTCTGCACCGGGGCGCCGGCGCGCATCGCGGCGCGGCGCAGCTCGCTGAGGAAATCGGCATCGCCGCCGATGTGGCGCAGCTGCGCGAGCAGGAACTGCGAGTCTCGATCATCCGGCATGCGCGCGATGTGGCGCACGAGCGCCTCCTCGGATTCGGTGTAGCGGTCGAGCTGCATCAGCGCCCGCGCGCGCACCGGCAGCATGGCTTCCTCGTCGCCGCCCTGGCGCGCGAGGCTGTCGAGTTCGCGCAGCGCATCTTCGGCGCGCTCTTCGGCGACCAGCACCGCCGCGAGATTGCGCCGCGCGGCCGTATAGCCGGGCGCGATCGAGACCGCGCGCGTGAGCGCATCAGCCGCCGCAGCGGAATCTCCGGAGAGATGCAGGGCCGAGCCGAGGGCGGACCAGGCTTCGGCATCCTTCGCATCGGCCTCGATCAGGATCCGCGCGTGCTGCTCCGCGAGCGCCGGCTGTCCCGCCTGGATCGCGGTCTGCGCGAGACCGAGGCGGGCGGCCCGGTTGGCCGGGTCGAAATCGAGCGCGCGCTCGAACGCCGCCAGGCTCTCGCCGAAGGCGCCTCGGGCGCGCAACAGCTGCGCCTGGTTCGCGCGATAGTCGGGATTCCGCTCATCGTGCGCGACGGCGCGCCCAAAGGCGTCCTGCGCCTCGTCCAGGCGGTCGAGCCGGCGGAGCGCAATGCCGAGCAGGTTCCAGGCGAGCGCATCCGCGGGCCGGGCGGTGAGGGCGGCGCGGCAGGCCGTTTCAGCGTCGGCGAACCGGCCGGATTCGATCAAATGGACGAGCTTTCGGGCATTTCGGTCCATCGCCGTCGAGCATAGCCCGCCGGCCGGAAGTGTCGAATCGCCGCTGTCGCAGTTCGCGGGTTATCTTTGGCAATGGCTGCTGGGAGGCAGGGCGAGGGCATGCGAAAGGCGACGGGTTGGCTGCCGCAGGAGGCAATCCGCATCAAGCGCGATGGCGGCGTGCTCGATGTCGACGACCTGCGCGAACTCGTCGCCGGCATCGCGGACGGCAGCATCGGCGACGCCCAGGTCGCCGCCTTCGCGATGGCCGTGCACTTTCGCGGCATGTCCGCGATCGAATGCGCGGCGCTCACGCTTTCGATGCGGGACAGTGGCGAGACCTTCAACTGGTCCGGAGAGTCCCCGCACGGCCCGGTGCTCGACAAGCATTCCACGGGCGGCGTCGGCGACCTCGTGTCGATACCGCTGGGCCCGATGCTCGCGGCCTGCGGTGCCTGGGTGCCGATGATCGTCGGCCGTGGGCTCGCCCACACCGGCGGAACGCTTGACAAGCTCGAGTCCATACCGGGCTACCTGTCGCGCCCGCCGCCGGAGCGCGTGCGCCGCGCGTTGAAGGATGCGGGTGTCGCGATCATCGGCGCGGGCGAGCGCATCGCACCGGCCGACCAGCGCCTGTACGCGATCCGGGACGTCACGGCGACCGTGGACTGCGTACCGCTGATCGTCGCGTCCATCCTGTCGAAGAAGCTCTCCGCCGGGCTCGACGCGCTCGTGCTCGACGTGAAGACCGGCAACGGCGCGGTGCTCGTCGATCCCGCGCGCGGACGCGAGCTCGCGCGCGCAATCGTCGGGACGGCGGCGGAGGCGGGCCTACCGGTCGCCGCGTTCCTGACCGACATGTCCGAGCCGCTGGCGCGGTCCGCCGGCAACGCGATCGAGCTGCGCGAGGCGATCGCGATGCTGCGGGGCGAGGGTGCGGATGCGCGCCTCCTCGAGGTGACGCTGACGCTCGGCGCGGAAGTCATGGCGCTCGGCGGGCTAGCGAAGGACGTGCCGGCGGCACGCGCGGCGCTCAGCCGCGCGCTCGAGAAAGGCGCCGCGGCCGAACGGTTCGCGCGCATGGTCGCGAGCCTCGGTGGACCGGCGGATCTAGTGGATAAGCCAGATGCCTATCTCGCGGCGGCGCCCGTCGTCATGGATGTAATGGCAGTGCGGGCGGGATTCGTCACGTCCATCGACACGCGCGCGCTCGGGCTCGCGGTCGTGGCACTCGGCGGAGGCCGCACGGATCCCGCGCAGGCGATCGATCCCGCTGTCGGATTCGACCGGCTCGCGGCTCGCGGTGCGCGCATCGGGCAGGGCGAGCTGCTCGCCCGCGTGCACGCGAAAGACCGGGAGTCGGCGGCGGTCGCGTCGGCGGCGGCGCTGCGTGCCTATGCCATCGGCGATGCGGCGCCTGCGGCCACCGCGCTCGCCGAGCGGATCGTCTAGCCGGCGCGGCGCGGCTGGTAGCGGCGCGGCGCCTGACCGCGGCGCGCCGGCGGCGCGTGGCTCGAGCGGCCATGCTGCGGCTTGGCAGGCCGGGCGGGCAATGGCGCGTGGTTCTGGCGCTCGAACGCCGGTGTCGGCGAGAACGGCACTTCCTGGCGCATCGTCCGCTCGATATCCCGAAGCAACGATGCTTCTTCCTGGGACACGAGCGACACGGCGTGGCCGTCATTCCCCGCGCGGGCCGTGCGGCCGATGCGATGCACGTAGTCCTCGGGCACATGCGGCATGTCGTAGTTGACGACCTGCGGCAGCTCGCGGATGTCGAGTCCGCGTGAGGCGACTTCGGTCGCGACCAGCGCCGTCAGCTTGCCGGCCTTGAAATCCGCGAGCGCGCGCGTGCGCGCCGCCTGGCTCTTGTTGCCATGGATCGCCGCCGAGCGGATGCCGGCCTGTTCGAGTTGCTGCGACAGGCGGTTGGCGCCGTGCTTGGTGCGCGTGAACACGAGCGCCTGCTCCCAGCGGCCTTCCTTGTCCACGCCGTTCTGGAAGAGATGCACGAGCAGGTGGCGCTTGTCGTCCTTCGCGACGCGGAACGCGACCTGCACGACGCGATCGACCGTGCTGTTCGGCGGCGTGACCTCGACCTGCACCGGCTTCACCAGGATACGCGCGGCGAGCGCGCGGATGTCCGGCGTGTAGGTCGCGGAGAACAGCAGGTTCTGGCGCTGCTGCGGCAGCATCTTGATGATGCGCTTGATGTCGTGGATGAAGCCCATGTCGAGCATGCGGTCGGCTTCGTCGAGCACCAGGTGGCGGACGCCTGAGAGGTCCGCAAGACGGCGCTCGGCGAGGTCGAGCAGGCGGCCCGGCGTCGCGACCAGGATGTCGCAACCGACGCGCAGCGCGTCGATCTGCGGAACTTCGCCGACGCCGCCGAAGACCACGCGCGCGCGCAGCTTCTGGTTCGCGCCGTAGACACGGATGCTCTCGTGGATCTGGGCAGCGAGCTCGCGCGTTGGCGCGAGGATCAGCACGCGCGGGGCGCGCCCCTGGGCCTGGCCGAGGAGCTGGAGCAGCGGCAGCACGAAGGCCGCCGTCTTGCCGGTGCCGGTCTGGGCGCCGGCCAGCAGGTCGCGGCCGGCGAGGACCGGCGGTATGGCCTGGACCTGGATCGGCGTGGGGACGTCGTAGCCGTGGGCAGCCACGGCGGAAAGGAGCCCGGGTTCGAGCCCGAGGTCATTGAATTTCATGGTGTTTCTGGTAATCCGAGAGGGGAAAAGGCGCGCGGACTATACAGGAAATCAGGCCAGCGAGTGATAGACCTTCTGGACGTCGTCGTCCTGCTCCAGGAAGTCGATCAATTCGAGTGCCTCGGTCGCCTGCGGCTCCGGCAGCAGGACGGGCATGGTGCAGATGTATTCCTGCTCCGCCGACAGGGGCACGAGCCGCCGTTCCTCGAGCCGTTTCTGCTGTTGGCCGAAGTTCTCGAACAGGCAGCGCATGACGAGTTGGGCCTCGCCCTTGTCTCCCGTGCCTTCGCCCATCTCCTCGAGCCCGTGGTCGATCAGGTCGAGCTCGAGTTCGTCCGCATCGATGCTGGCGGGATCGAGCCGGAACACGCCCATGCGGCGGAACAGGAAGCTGACGCTGCCGTTGCTCGCGAAATTGCCGCCGTGCTTGCCGAAGATGTGGCGCACGCTCGCGACGGTGCGCGTCGGGTTGTCGGTCGCCGTCTCGACCAGCACCGCGACACCGTGCGGCGCATAGCCCTCGTACATCACCTGCTGATAGTCGGCCGCACCCTGCCCGGATGCGCGCTTGATCGCGGCCTCGACCCGGTCCTTCGGCATGTTCACGGCACGCGCGTTCTGGATCACGCGCCGGAGCGTCGGGTTGTGGGAAGGGTCGGAGCCGCCGGACTTCACCGCGATCGTGATGTCCTTGCCGATGCGCGCGAACTGCTTCGCCATGCGGTTCCAGCGCGCAAACATCGCATGCTTGCGGACTTCAAAAATGCGTCCCATCGCGCCAGTATCGCATCGGCAACGCGGCTCCGGGTAGGATGCCGCCATGCGTGAGGCGATCCAACGCTGGGCGGTGAAGCGGGCATTGAATGTGTCGCGCGCGCTGCTCGCGCGCGAACCGACGCCCGAGCGCGTGCGCGCGATGGTCACGCGCGTCGCGCCGCTGATCGCCCGTCGGGAGGTGTACGAAGCTTCCGTGCCGATGCCGATCGGCGAAGCGAGCGGATGGTGGGTGCAGCCGAGCGATGTGCCGGCGGACGGCGTCATCCTCTACCTGCACGGCGGCGGCTTTATCGCCCAGTCGCGTGCGATCCACGATCCCCTGCTCGCGGCGCTCGGCCGCGCCGCGGGTGCGCGCGGCCTGATGGTGGACTACCGCCTCGCGCCCGAGCACCCGTTCCCGGCGGCGCTCGATGACTGCTTCGCCGCCTGGCATTTCCTGCTGTCCTCCGGCATCGATCCCGGTCGCATCGTTATCGCTGGCGATTCGGCGGGCGGAAACCTCGCGGTCGTCACCGCGATGCGCGCGCGGGACGAGGGCCTGCCGCAACCCGCGGGCCTGGTGCTGCTGTCCCCGGTGCTCGACCTGACGTTCACCAACGCGTCCATCGACCGCAACGACGGGTTCGATCCGATGTTCCGTGCCGTCAGTGTGCGCGCGCTGCAGCGCTACTACGGCGCCGGCCAGGATCCTCGCGACCCGCGCCTGTCGCCGATATTCGGGCGGCTGACCGGCCTGCCGCCGGCGCTGGTCGTGGTCGGAAGCTCCGAAATCCTGCTCGACGATTCGCTGAAATTCGCCGCGCGCGTGCCCGGCGCGAAGCTCTCCGTGTGGCACGACATGCCGCACGTGTTTCCGGCGCTCCGCGGCCTCATTGCTGGTGACCGCGCGATCGTGGAGATCGGGGAATTCATCCGCGACCGGACGGCCGCGGCGACGGCGGGCGCCAGCTGAGCCGGCGCCCGCCGGTGGGTCAGCCGCGATCCTGCCGATCGTGCTTCTGGCGATAGATGCGGCGGCTCATGCGATCCGCATTGCGGTCGAGCCGATAGCGCTCGCCGCGCGTCACGACTCCGTCCGATTCCGCGATGCGCTCGTGGCGATGCAGGCGGATCTCGCCGCGCACCAGGCGCCGTGTCTCGGGCCGCGTCAGCTCGCCGCTCCGGACGCCCTGCGCGATGCGCTCGCGCTGGTTGCGCTCGCGCGCATCGAGGACCGGCGTGTCGGCGAAAGCGGGCAGGGAAGCCGCCGCCAGCACCGCAACCAAGGCAATTTTCCTGAACATGTTGAGTCTCCAGTTCGAATCGCTCACGATTTGTGGCGTTCTGGGTCTAAAACGTCCTCCTGCCCTTCGCGTTGACGAGGTCTGCATGCATCCGCTCGCACGGCACATCACCGATGTCCCAGACTTCCCGAAACCGGGCATATTGTTTCGTGACATAACGCCGCTCCTGCGCTCGCATTTCGGCGAGGCGGTGGCGGCACTCGCCGCCCTCTGGACGCCGGCCGAGTGGGCCGGCATCGACGCGGTGGCAGGCGTCGAATCGCGCGGCTTCATCCTGGCCGCTGCGCTGGCAGAGAGGCGCCACAAGGGCTTCGTGCCGATCCGCAAGAAGGGCAAGCTGCCGCCGCCCGTCGTGGACCGGCCGTACGACCTCGAGTACGGCTCCGGCGTACTCGAGATGCAGCGCGGCAAGGGCAAGCTCCTGCTCGTGGACGATGTGCTCGCGACCGGTGGCACGTTCACCGCCGCGGCGGAGCTTGCGGTGGATGCCGGCTTTGAGGTCGTGCGCGTCGGCGTGCTGATCGATCTCGGCATCGCAGCGCCATTCCGTTTTCGCGGCGAGGCGATGCGCACCGTGATTCGCTATGGCGGCTGACGGCGACCGGATCCTCGTCGTGATGGCGCTCGCCGCCGAGGGCGCCGGGCGCTTCGAAAGCCGCGGCATCCGCGTCCTGTACACCGGCGTCGGCAAGGTCAACGCCGCGATCGCGCTGACCCGCGAGCTGTCGCGCCGCCGCGCGGCCGGGGAAGCGCTGCCGCTCGTCGTCAATTTCGGCACGGCAGGCAGCCGGCTGCATGCGCCGCGCACGCTCGTCGCCTGCCGGCAGTTCGTCGACCGCGACATGGACGTCAGCGCGCTCGGATTCGCGCGGGGCACGACTCCCTTCGACCCGCTGCCCGCCATGATCGAGTTCGCGCCGTACTTTCCGTCGCTGCCGGAGGCGAGCTGCGGATCCGGGGACTCGTTCTCGACAGCGGATGTCGGGACTACCGGCGTGATCGACATGGAAGGGTATGCGCTCGCGAAGGCCTGCCACATCGCAGGGGCGGAGCTCGCCTGTGCGAAATACGTCAGCGACGGCGCGGACGAGGACGCCGCACGCCACTGGCAGGAAAATGTCGCGGGCGCGGCCGACGCTTTCGTCGGCCTCTATCTCGAGCTCGTCAACCGGCCTGTTTCAGCCGCGATCCCCGCTTGACGGACATGTAGCCGCGCACGAGATCGAGCGCGGATTTCGTGCAGGGCGGCAGTTCGACGTCGCTCGCAGCGAGCGGCGTCGTGCGTGCGCCCCAGCGCAGCATGTGCGCGGACCAGGAGAGGCCTGCGCCGAATCCCGTCAGCAACAGGTTGCAGCCGGGCGTGACACGCCCTTCGTCGAGCGCCTCGACGAGCGCGACCGGCACGGTCGCCGAGGACATGTTGCCGTAGCGCTGGATGTTGACGAAGCAGCGCTCCATCGGGATGCCGGCGCGCTTCATGACCGCCTCGATGATGCGGAGATTCGCCTGGTGCGGCACGACGAGGTGCACGTCGCCGGCCGCGAGGCCGCGCGCCTTCAATACGGTGTCGCAGGCCTGGCTCATGCCGACGACCGCGCGCTTGAAGATCTCCTGTCCGTCGAACACCCATTCGGTGTCGCCGAGCACCCAGCCCTGGTTCGCGTAGGCCGTGCCCATGCCGTGCACCTGGAGGATGCCGCGCGCGTCGCCGTAGCAGCCGAGACGGTCGGCGAGCACGCCTTCCTCGCGCTCCGTCGCCTGCAGCACGACCGCGGCGCAGCCATCGCCGAAGAGCACGGACACGTTCCGGTTGGTCCAGTCCATCAGGGTCGAGATCAATTCGCCGCCGATCACCAGCGCATTCTTCACCGTGCCCGACTTGATCATCGCGGAGGCGGTGGTCAAGCCGTAGAGGAAGCTGGTGCAGGCCGTGTTGACGTCCATCGCGCCGGCGCTATTTGCGCCGAGGCGCGCCTGGAGCCCCGAGGCCATGTTCGGCACCTGCTCGTCCATGCTGCAGGTGCCGAAGACGATCAGGTCGAGTTCCGCTGCCTTGAGGCCGGCGCAGGCGAGGGCGCGGGAGGCGGCGACGAAGGCGAGCTCGCCGAGCGGCACATGCGAGATGCGCCGCTCGTGGATGCCGGTCCGCGAGCGGATCCATTCGTCGTCGGTATCGAGGAAAGTCGCCAGGTCGGCGTTGCTCAATACGGCGGGCGGCATGCATTTGCCCCAGCCCGTGATCGTCGCAAACTGCACGGATGACCCTCGCCGTTTCCGGAGCCCGATTGTACATTCCAACCATTCGGGGGGCGGGCGCGTCCAAGACCATGAACGGACAGGAAACAGGACCCCAGGGGGCGGAGTGACGGACCTCGCGATGGCGGCCGTGGATGCTGACAGCGACCGCGTGGCCAGGGCCTGCCGGGGCGATACCCGGGCCTTCGAGGCCCTGTATCGCGCGCACGTCTGGCGCGTCTACGGCCTGTGCCTGCGCATGACCGGGGAGCCTGCGACCGCGGAGGACCTGACCCAGGACACCTTCGTGAATGCCTGGCGAAGCCTCCCCGGATACGAGGGCCGCAGCAGCCTGTCCACCTGGCTGCACCGGATCGCGGTGAATGCGGTGCTCGCGAAAAGGCGGAGCCCGCAGGGCCGGAACGAGATCAGCCTGACGGACAACGACGGAGAACAGATGGATTTTGCGGCGGAACCGGAGATGGACGAGGCGACGCCGATCGACATCGAGCGCGCGATCTCCGGGCTGCCGCCCGGCGCGCGCGACATCGTCGTGCTGCACGGCATCTACGGTTACAGCCACGAGGAGGCCGCCACGATGCTCGGGCTCGCGGTCGGCACCTGCAAGGCGCAACTGCATCGCGCGCGGCACCTGATGCGCGCGCGCATGCGAATGGAGACGATGACATGACGACCCTTCCCTTCGGCCCGCGTGGCCGCGAACAGGACCCGATGCTGGCGCGCGCCGGCGAGCTGCCCAGGGATGTCGCGCCGTCGCGCGATCTCTGGCCCGGCATCGCCGCGCGGCTCGACGAGACGCGCCAGGAAGCGCGGCCGCGGAGCTTCGGCTGGCCGATGGCGCTCGCCGCGGGCGTGATGGTCGCCTCGGTGTCGGCGCTCCTGACCTGGGGGCTCATGCGCGAACCGAAACTGGCGCCGACGGAACTCGCGGCCGCCACGCTTCCTGCGGCGATCATGCCGGTCAGTTACGGTGCGAACTCGCCGATCTCGACCGCGGAGCTCGTGGCGCGCGACGAGCTGCTCGTGCAGTTCCGCGAGCGCCTCGACGAACTGTCGCCGCAGACCCGCGATGCCGTGGTGAAGAATCTCGCTGTCATCCAGCAGGCCGCCGACGAGATCGACGCGGCGCTCGCGCAGGATCCGGCGAGTGGGCTGCTGAACCAGCTCCTGCTCGACGCCTACAAACACGAATTGCAGTTGTATTCAAAGGTCGTCACCGCCGGTGGCGACGCCATGAGGAGAACCTGAGATGAGCATTCGTTTTGCGCTTTTGTCCGCGGCCACGCTCGCGGTCCTGGCCCAGGCCGCGGCTGCTGAGCAGAACCTCAGCAAGCGCGCGACGGTCGCGGCCGATGCGACCGTCGATGTCTCGAACGTCCAGGGCAACGTGCTGGTCACGGCCTGGGACCGGAATGAGGTCGAGTTGACTGCAGTCCTCGAAAGCGACAAGGACCAGCTCGAATTCGAGGCGACCGATCGCGGGGTTCGTATCAAGGTCCAGCGGCCGGATCACCACCGGTATCGCGACGAGGAAGACGCGAACCTGACGCTCAAGGTGCCGAAAGGCGTGCGCCTGATGATCGATACGGTCAGCGCGGACATCACCGTGGACGGCGTCCGCGGCGAGCAGCGCCTCGAATCGGTCAGCGGCACCGTCGAGACGCGGGCCTACGACCAGCCGCTGTCGCTGCACACCGTCTCGGGCGAGATCACGGTCGCCGGCAGCGGCGGCAAGGCGCCGCTCACGACCGAGAACATCAGCGGGGCCACGATCGTGAGCGGGATCCGGGGCGCATACGAAGGCCAGACCGTCAGCGGCACCATCGATGCGAGCATCGCGGCGGTCCAGCGCCTGGACGTCGAGACGGTGTCCGGCGATGCCGACATCAAGGCGGAGCTGGTCCCCGGGGCGCGCGTGGAGATGGAATCGGTCAGCGGTGAGCTGTCGCTCATCATCAAGCCGCCGGTCGACGCCGAGTTCGACATCGAGTCGTTCAGCGGCGACATCGACACTTGTTTCGGGGCCCAGCCTCGCGACAAGAGCAAGTACGGCCCCGGCAGCGAGCTGGCCTTCACCCAGGGCAAGGGCGGGTCGCGCGTCGTGATCGAATCACTCAGCGGGGACATCCGCATCTGCGACCGTTGATAGAATCCGGGAGTCCTGGAGGGCTCCCGGGTTCATGCCGCTCAAGAAACCCTATAAGTACGCGCTCGCCGCCATCGCGTTCATCGCGCTGGCGGCGATTGCGCTCGTCTGGGTCGGCTCTCGCACGGCCTATGCGCGCCAGCTGGTCAGCGGCTGGATCACCGAGGCGACGGGCCTGCCCTCGACGGTCGAATCTGTATCCCTCGGTCTCCTGCGCGGGCTCGCGGTCGAGCTTCGCGGCGTCACGATCGCGCAGCCGCCGGGGTTCGGCGATGAGGCGCTGATCGAGGTCGGCAGGGCGCGGATCGAGGCGCCCTGGAGCAGTCTGTTCGGGGACCTGGTCGCCCAGTCGGTAGAGATCGACGAGGCGATCCTCCGGCCGACCATTGCGGCCGACGGCAGCGACAACTGGTCGCGTCTCATCGAACACCTGACGGCCGGCGAGGACGACGCCGCGACGCCCGTCTGGTCGGTCGGCCGGCTGGACGTCGAGAAGAGCGCGGTCCACTACGTCGACCTCGCGACGGACACGCGCCTGCGCCTCACGGCCATCACGATCGGCGCCGACGACGTGTCGGCGGCGGCAGATTTTCCGGTCGAGCTGCAATTGGCCGGCGTGTCGGGATCCCATACCTTTCACCTGGCGTTCACCGGGCGTGGGCTCGCCGATACGGATGCCGGGCGCTTCGCGGCGACCGGCCTCTCGCTGCGCGGATGGGCCGGCGGCAAACCGCTGCCGCTCGCGGGCGTCGAGCTCATCGGCACGGTGAGGACGATCAGCTTCGACAGCGCGAGCGGCCTTGCCGCCGTGGACGGCGGAGCGTTCAACCTCGCCGGCATCCCGGGCGAGTTCTCCGGCAGCATGACGATTGGGGAAGCGGAGGAACGGTCTGTCGTCGTATTCAAGACCGAGTCTTTCGCGCCGCGCGCACCCGCGGTCGCCTTCGGCGTGCCGCTGCCGAAGACCACAGACAGCGAGGCGTTCGGGGAATTCCAGATCTCGGTCGACGGCGAGCTGCGCGATGGCGTCTGGCATCTCGACCCGATCGAGGGAAAGCTCGACGACACGCAATTCAATGGCCGGCTGGTGCCGGAGCAGCGGCTGATCCGCGTAACCGCCGACCGCATCGAGGTGGACCGCTACCTCGCGCCCGGCGAGAAACGCCGCCGCGAGAAAAAGGCGACGCTCGAAGCCGCGATCGCGCTGCTCGCAAAGCTCGACATCGACGCGGAACTGCGGATCGGCGAGGCGCTGGTCGCAGGCGCGCGCCTGAAGGACACGGTCATCCGCGTCGAGCGCGACGCCGCAGCGCCGCCTTGAACGCCGCGATCGCATCGCGGTTGCTGCCGTGGTTTGCGCGGCACGGCCGCCACGACCTGCCGTGGCAGCGCGATCCCACGCCGTACCGCGTCTGGGTGTCGGAGGTGATGCTCCAGCAGACCCAGGTCGAGACCGTGACCCCGTATTTCGCGCGGTTCATGGATCGGCTTCCGGACGTCGCTTCGCTCGCGGCGGCGTCGGAGGACGAGGTGCTTCGGCTCTGGTCCGGGCTCGGCTACTACGCGCGCGGGCGAAACCTCAGGGGCGCCGCGATCGCGATCGTCGCCCGTCATGGCGGCGTGCTGCCGGACACGCGCGAGGCACTCGAGGCACTGCCCGGTATCGGACGCTCGACCGCAGGCGCGATCCGCTCGCTCGCGCAGGGCGGGAGGGAGCCGATTCTCGATGGCAACGTCAAGCGCGTGCTGACGCGCGTTTTCGCCGTGCGCGAGGCGCCCGGTACGGTGGCGCTGACGGCGCGTCTCTGGCAACTCGCGGACGACTGCACGCCCGCGCGGCAGGTCGCCGAATACACGCAGGCGATCATGGATCTCGGCGCGACCGTCTGCACGCGCGCGCGGCCGGGCTGTGTTCACTGCCCGCTTCAGGACATCTGCCAGGCGCATGCGCAGGGACTGGTCGATGAGCTGCCGGTTCGCCGGGTGCGGGCGCCACGGCGACAGGAACGCACGCAGATGGTTTTCGTCGTGCACCGGGGCCGGCTCCTGCTGCAACGGCGCCCGCCGAGCGGCATCTGGGGCGGCCTGTGGGCGCCGCCGGAATTTACCGATGCACGCGCGGCGCGGCGCTGGTGGCGCAAGCAGTTTGGCGCGGCTTCCGTTCGCGAAAGTCGTCTGCCTCCGCTCCAGCACGCCTTCACGCATTTCGATCTCCGCATCGAGCCGTGGATCGTCGAGTGCAGGAAGCTTCCGGATGGCCAGGCAGAGCCGGACGCCCACTGGCATGATCTCGGCACGGCGGCAACGGTCGGATTGCCCGCGCCGGTCGCGAAGTTGATCGAAGGAATCGCCCATGGCAAAGACCGTGCACTGCGTCCTGCTGAAGCGCGAAGCGGAAGGCCTCGAGCGCGCGCCGTATCCGGGTGAGCTCGGCCAGCGCATCCTCGAGAACGTGTCGAAGGAGGCCTGGCAGAAGTGGCTCGCTCACCAGACGATGCTGATCAACGAGTACCGGCTCGTGGCCTTCGAGCCGAAGGCCCGGCAGTTCCTGGTCGGCGAGATGGAGAAGTATTTCTTCGGCACGGGCTCGCAGGCACCGGAGGGTTTCGTCGCGCCAAAGCCCGGGGAATGACGCGTTTCACCGTTCGGCCGGAGCATCCTTGACGCCCGCCGAGCGGCCCCTGTCTAATGTCGGCCCGAATACGGCCAGGTAGCTCAGTTGGTAGAGCAGCGGACTGAAAATCCGCGTGTCGGTGGTTCAATTCCACCCCTGGCCACCATCTTTCCAAAGGCAGATTAGCCAGTAGTGGCACCACGCCGCGCGACGAGTCTCGACCAGAGCCCTGACAACCCGACCGCCGGTTGGACGGCGCTTGGTAGCCTGACCAGGCTATCGGCTACAGATCAGTTCAAATCGAACGCGTTAAGTGTGCCCGTTGAAGTGACGATATACAGCACCCGGTTCGATGACATCGCCAGCGCGCCGGTCACGGGTGCACTCCATACGGCTTGGTGCGTGCTGAGATCAATGGCATAGGTCGCGGCGCTGGTACACAGGAATATCAGGTTCTGCGTCAGCAGCAGGTTACCTGTGATAGTGGTTTCCTGCGGGTCCGCGGCATGCCACGACCATAGCAGCGTGCCGGTGCCCTGGTCGCGGGCTTCGAGCTGATTGTCGCTCGCATCCAGCACATAGACGACGCCGCCGGCGACGACCGGGTCGCTTGTGAAGTTACCATCCACGCGCCACCTCTCGCTCGCGCTGGCAACGTCGTAGCGAATCAACTGGTTCGGGTGCGCGGTAGAATATATTCCGTTCACCAGCAGCACCGAACCGTCGCCGGGCAGCACTGGTGACATGTTCAGCGCATACCCCGACCAGTTGAACGTCGGATCCGCAATGGAGAATACGCGCGCACCGGTCAGGAGATCGATAGCGGCAAATTCTTTGCCGGTGTAGGCATAGGAATTTTGGTCGTCGACGGCCGGCGACCACAGGTCG
>JANNHT010000296.1:0-8749 GCA_031404555.1 Gammaproteobacteria bacterium | reverse complement strand
TGCGGCGCGAGCCGCGGAAAACGGGCGCATTGTAACCGCCCGGGAGGTCCCGTGGGACCCCCGGACGATCACCGGGAAGATTCAAATGGTGCCGGCGGTCGGACTCGAACCGACACGGGTTTCCCCACTAACCCCTCAAGCTAGCGCGTCTACCAATTCCGCCACGTCGGCACTGTGTACGAGGAAAATCCGGATCACTGACCCGCAGGCGCGGGCTCTTCCGGCACATCCGGGCCCGGCAAGGATGGCACGGCATCTCCATCGACGCCCGGTACCGGCTCCGCCACGGGTTCAGCAGCGGCGGAATCCAGCATGCTGTCCGGCTGCTCCGCCTGAGGCCGCGTCGCAAACCATGCGAGGGACATGCTCGTCATAAAGAACAGCGTCGCGAGCACCGCGGTCACTTTGGAAAAAAACGTGGACGAGCCGCGCGCGCCGAAAACGGTGCCCGAGGCTCCCGAACCAAAGCCGGCGCCCGCGTCGGCGCCCTTTCCGCGCTGCAACAGCACGAGCGCCACGATCGCGATGCACAGGAAGCCGTGCAGGAACGTAATCAGCGTATGCAACATCGTCCTCTCGTCCTTGTCGTCAGGCGTCCGCGGCTGCGCAGACGCTTGCAAATTCAGCGGATTTCAGCGAAGCGCCGCCGATCAGACCGCCGTCCACATCGGGCATCGTGAACAGTTCAGCGGCATTGTCCGCCTTGACACTGCCCCCGTAGAGAACCCGAAGGGAAGCGGCAATTGTAGCATCCTTTTGCCCGATTCTGCCCCGGATCAACGCGTGGACTTCCTGGGCCTGGGCCGGCGTCGCCGTGCGCCCGGTGCCGATGGCCCAGACCGGCTCGTAGGCGATGACGGCCGTGCCGAACGCACTGGCACCTTCCGCTGCGAGCACCGCGTCGAGCTGGCGCAGCACGACTTCGCGGGTCGCATCGCGTTCGCGTTCGGCGAGCGTCTCCCCGACGCACAGCACCGGCATCATGCCGTGGCGGCGCACCGCGGCGAACTTGCGGGCAACCCGCTGATCGTCGTCGCCGTACATCGCGCGGCGTTCCGAATGGCCGACGACGACGTATCGGCAGCCAAGGTCCGCCAGCATCGCGGCGGACACTTCGCCGGTATGCGCGCCGGCGTCCAGCTCGCAGGCGTCCTGCGCGCCGAGCGCAACCCGGCTCCCGGCGAGCTGTCCCGCGACCTCTGCGAGGTGCACGAATGGCGGGCAGACCACGACTTCAGCCGCACCGCGACCGACCCCGCGCGTCAGCAATTCGCCGACGAGGTGCGCGGCCCCGGCTCGATTGCCATGCATCTTCCAGTTGCCGGCGACGAGCGGCCTGCGCAGCGCGGGGTTCATGCGGCGGGCGCCGCTTTCTGCACGGCCTCCGCCAGCACGGCGGCGTGGCGCTCGACCAATTGTGCGTCCTCGCCCTCCACCATCACGCGGATCACGGGTTCGGTACCGGAGGCCCGCAGCACCACACGGCCACGGTCGCCGAGCGCGCGTTCGACCGCGCCTATCGCGGCGGCGACTGTCGGGTGCTTCGCGGCGTCGAACCGCTCGGCGACACGCACGTTGATCATCTTCTGCGGGAAGCGGCGCATGCCGGCCGACAGCTCGGCGAGCGACTTGCCCGTCGCCTTCATGACCGCGAGCACCTGGAGCGCGACGATCAGGCCGTCGCCGGTCGTGGTCTTGTCGAGGCACAGCAGGTGCCCGGAGGCCTCTCCGCCGAGCGCGCCGCCGTTCGAGCGCAGCATCTGCAGGACGTAGCGGTCGCCGACCGCCGAACGCAGGAATGGCACGCCGAGTTCCTTCAGCGCGACCTCGAGACCGAGGTTCGACATCACGGTGCCGACCACCGGCCCCTTGAGTTCGCCGGCGGCCAGTCGCGCCTTCGCGAGCACGTACAGGAGCTGGTCGCCATCCACGGTGCGGCCGAGATGGTCGACCATGACGAGGCGGTCGCCGTCGCCGTCGAGCGCGATGCCCGCGTCCGCGCGCACGCCCGCGACCGTCAGTTTCAGCAGCTCCGGATCGGTCGAGCCGCAGCCATCGTTGATGTTGCGGCCATTCGGCGAGCAGCCGATCGGCACGATCTCCGCGCCGAGGTCCGCGAGCACCCGCGGCGCGACCTTGTAGGCGGCGCCATTTGCACAGTCGATGACGAGCTTGAGACCGGTCAGCTTCATGCCGGTCGGCAGGGTCGAGGCACAGAATGACTGGTACAGCGTGCGTTCCTGGTCGACGCGGGTCGCGCGGCCGAGCGCAGCCGATTCGCGTGTCGGCGCCGCCTCCCCGACCAGCGCCTCGATCGCATCCTCCAGGTCGTCGGCGAGCTTGCCGCCGTTGCGGTCGAAGAACTTGATGCCGTTGTCGTCGTAGCGGTTGTGCGATGCGCTGATCACGACGCCGAAGTCGCAGTCCAGGCGCTGCACCAGGTAGGCGATGCCCGGCGTCGGCAGTGGGCCCGCGAGCAGCACGTCGACTCCGGCCGCGACGAAGCCCGCCTCGAGCGCGGCTTCGAACATGTAACCGGACACGCGCGTGTCCTTGCCGACCAGCACCCGGCCGCCTTCGGGCGCGAGCACGCGTGCCGCGGCGCCGGCAAGCCGGAGCGCGAATCCGACCGTCATCGGATCGGTCCCGACCCGGCCGCGCACACCGTCGGTGCCAAAGTAACGCCTGCTCATTGCCAGCTCCCTCGATCCGTTGCCATCGCCGCGACGATCCGCAGGGCCGCTACGGTCGGCCCGACGTCGTGTGCGCGCACGATACGCGCTCCATTTTGCGCTGCAAGCACCGCGAGCGCGATGCTGCCCGCCAGCCGGTCGGCACCGGGTTCGCCGGTCAGCTCCGCGACCATGCGCTTGCGCGACAGGCCGGCGAGCACGGGAAGCCCATCGGCGGCAATCACGGCAAGGCCACGCAGCAGCGCCAGGTTGTGCTCGAGTAACTTGCCGAAGCCGAACCCGGGATCGACCACGATGCGCGAGCGGTCGATGCCCGCCGCCGACGCGAGCGCGACCCGTTCGCGCAGGAATCCGCGCACCTCGCCGAGCACATCGGCATAGCGCGGCGCCTGCTGCATGGAACGCGGCTCGCCCTGCATGTGCATCAGGCAGACGGCGGCATCCGAGGACGCCAGGATATCGAGCGCGCCCGGTGCGCCGAGCGCGGACACGTCATTGATCATCGATGCGCCGGCCGCAAGTGCCGCCCGCATCACCCGGGGTTCGCGGGTGTCGACGGATACCGGTATGCCGGCGCTCGCAGCCAGGCGTTCCACCAGCGGGACCACGCGCCGCAGCTCCTCGTCCGCTGCGACCGGCACGGCGCCCGGCCGCGTGGATTCGCCGCCGACATCGATGATCGCGGCGCCTTCCGCTTCCATTTCGGCCGCACGCGCGAGCGCGGCCGGCAGTTCGGCATAGCGGCCGCCATCGGAAAACGAATCGGGGGTGACGTTCAGGATGCCCATGACCAGCGGCCGCCCGAGGTCGAGCGTGAAACGGCCGCAGTGCAGCCGCATCGGGGCTCCGGGGTCAGCCGGGGTCACGGCGAGAATGGGATCAGGTCTGGCTGGCCGGCGGGCCGATGACCGGTTTCGGCTGCTGGGTGCTTTCGCTACCGCCGCTCTGCGCGACGGTTTCCTCCCAGTCCTGCGGAGCCTTCGGCTCGCGGCCGGCCATGATGTCGTCGATCTGGCTCGACTCGAGCGTTTCGTACTTGAGCAGCGCCTGCGCCATCGCGTGCAAGGTCGGCAGGTTAGCGCGCAGGATCTTCTCGGCGCGCTGATAGCCTTCGTCGATCAGCTTGCGGATTTCCTCGTCGACGATGCGCTGCGTGTCGTCCGAGATGTGCTTGGAGCGCGACACCGAGTGGCCCAGGAACACTTCCTCCTGGTCCTCGCTGTATGCGAGCGGGCCCAGGCGATCCGAGAATCCCCAGCGCGTGACCATGCTGCGCGCGAGCTTGGTCGCATGATCGATGTCGCTCTGCGCGCCGGTCGTGACCGCATCGCTGCCGAATATGATCTGCTCCGCGACCCGTCCGCCGTACACGGATGTGAGCCGGCTCTCGAGCTGGCGCCTGCTGGTGCTGTAGCGATCGCCTTCCGGCAGGTAGAACGTGATGCCGAGCGCACGCCCGCGCGGCATGATCGTGACCTTGTAGACCGGGTCGTGATCCGGCGACAGGCGCCCGACGATGGTGTGGCCGGCCTCGTGATAGGCGGTCAGCTTCTTCTCTTCGTCGCTCATCACCAATGAGCGCCGTTCGGCGCCCATCATGATCTTGTCCTTCGCGCGCTCGAATTCGTCCATCGTGACGAGCCGCTTGTTGGCGCGGGCGGCGAACAGTGCCGCCTCGTTGACGAGATTACTCAGATCGGCGCCCGAGAAGCCCGGCGTGCCGCGCGCGATGATCGACGGCTTGACGTCGTCCGAAATCGGCACTTTCCGCATGTGCACTTTCAGGATCTGCTCGCGACCGCGCACGTCCGGCAGCGGCACGACGACCTGGCGGTCAAAGCGGCCCGGCCGCAACAGCGCGGGGTCCAGCACATCGGGGCGGTTGGTCGCCGCGATGACGATGACGCCTTCGTTGCCCTCGAAGCCGTCCATCTCGACCAGCAGCTGGTTCAGCGTCTGTTCGCGTTCGTCGTGACCGCCGCCGAGGCCCGCGCCGCGATGGCGTCCGACCGCGTCGATCTCGTCGATGAACACGATGCACGGGGCGTGCTTCTTGGCCTGCTCGAACATGTCGCGGACGCGCGAAGCGCCCACGCCGACGAACATCTCGACGAAATCGGAACCGGAGATCGTGAAGAATGGCACTTTCGCCTCGCCGGCGATCGCGCGCGCGAGCAGCGTCTTGCCGGTGCCGGGGCTGCCGACCATCAACACGCCCTTCGGGATCTTGCCGCCGAGCTTCTGGAACTTGGACGGGTCCTTGAGGAAATCGACGATCTCTGAGACTTCTTGCTTCGCTTCATCGACACCGGCGACGTCGGCAAAGGTCACGTTGACCTGGTCCTCGGACAACAGGCGCGCGCGACTCTTGCCGAACGACATGGCGCCACGGCCGCCTGCGCCGCCCTGCATCTGGCGCATGAAATAGATCCACACGCCGATCAGGAGCAGGATCGGAAACGAGGAGATGAAGAGCTGAAGCAGGAAATGCTGGCGCTCCGGCGGCGCCGCGTCGATCTGCACCTGCTGCTTGTCGAGCAGGCCGATCACGACCGAGTTGTCGGTCTCCGGGTTCAGCGTGACGTATTGGCCGCCGCTCGCACGCTCACCGACGATGGTTTCGCCCTTGAACGTGGCGCTGCGGATGGCGCCATTCCTGACCTCGGTCAGGAACTGGGAATACTTGAGCTGGTCGGGGGCCGCTGCGCGCTGGCCGAAATTGGAGAACACCGCGAGCAGCACGATCGCGATGACCACCCAGAGCACGATATTTCTCGTCAGGTCGTTCAAGCGGCGCTCCTGGCTACGATTCCGGACCCGGCAGGCTGGTTGGACCGGGGCACACCACGGCTAGTTTCACCTTACACCGGCCGGGGGGTCCTGGCCACCAAGTACGTCTCGGAACTGCGCTGCCGCGAGGCCTTGGGTTTCCGCATTTTCACGGCCTGAAACTGCCGGCGGGCCGTCGCGAGAAGCTCCTGGAATCCGGCGCCCTGGAACACCTTCATCACGAGCGCGCCCTTCGGCCCCAGCACCTCGCGCGAAAAGTCGAGTGCGAGCGCCTCAAGATCCGCAGCTCGCGCCTGGTCGACCACATCCACTCCGCTCATGTTGGGGGCCATGTCGGACAACACAAGGTCCACGCGGCGTCCCGCGAGCAGGCCGAGCAGTTCGTCGAGCACCGCCTGCTCGCGGAAATCGCCCTGGAGGAATGTGACGCCGTTGATCGCATCCATCGGCAGCAGGTCGAGCGCGATCACCGTGCCGCGGCCGGCAAGCCGGCGGGCGGCGTACTGGCTCCAGCCGCCGGGCGCGGCGCCGAGGTCGACCACGATCGAGCCCGGTGCCAACAGTTTCTCGGCGGCGTCGATCTCCTCGATCTTGTACGCCGCGCGCGAGCGCAGTCCCTCGTCCTTCGCCCGTTGCACGTACGGGTCGGAGAAATGCTCCTCCAGCCATTTGCCGCTCGATTTGCTGCGCCGTGGCATGCTCGTCCGCCTGTCTTCGCACCTATAATCGAGCCATGGCCCTGACTGAACGCCAGAAAAAACACCTGCGCCGCCTCGGCCACGCGCTGCATCCGATCGTCCTCATCGGCCAGCGCGGCCTCAACGATGGCGTCGCGACCGAGCTCGGCCGCGCGCTCTCCGATCACGAGCTGGTCAAGGTACGCGCGCGCGTCGGGGACCGCGAGGAGCGCGATGCGGTATTGACGGAACTCGCCCGCTCGACCGGCGCGGAGATCGTCGCACGCATCGGGAACGTAGGATTATTCTACAAACAAAACAATAAGTTGAACAGGATACTTCTGCCCGATTCTTGAGTCAGCCGAGGCGCACCGAGACGACTTCGAAGCCGCGTGCGCCGCCCGGCGCTGCCACCTCGACCTCATCGCCCGGCGACTTGCCGATCACCGCGCGCGCGATCGGCGAGTTGATCGAGATCATCCCGCTGGGGATGTCGGCCTCGTCGTCGCCGACAATCTGGTAGCTGACCGACGGCCCGCCGTCAATCGGCGCGAGCTCGACGGTCGCGCCGAACACGACTTTGCCGGTGTCGGTCAGGGTCGCCGGATCGATGACCTGGGCATTCGACAGCCGCGCCTCGATCTCCTTGATGCGCCCCTCAACGAATCCCTGCTGTTCACGGGCGGCGTGGTACTCGGCGTTCTCGGACAGGTCGCCGTGCGAACGCGCTTCCGCAATCGCGCGGATGATCGCCGGACGGTTCTCTGACTTGAGCTTGCGCAATTCCGTGCGCAGCAGCTCAGCGCCCTTCAGCGTGATCGGCGTCCTCATGCGGCACCGATCTCCCGGTGCAGGTCCTGCAACCGGTTCACGTCATGATCGTCGAGATGATCGAGGGCATCGCAAGTCGCAAGCGCGGCCGCAACCGTCGTGTAGTAGGTGACCTTGCGGTACTCGGCCTCGCGGCGGATCGAACGCGATTCGCTGATCGCACGCTTGCCCTCGGTCGTGTTGATGATCAGGTCGATCTCGTCGTTCTTGATCATGTCGACGATGTACGGCCGGCCCTCTCGCACCTTGAGCGCACGGCGGCAGGCGACGCCTGCGGTCTCGAGCGCGGCCGCCGTGCCCTGGGTCGCGATGATCTCAAAGCCGCGGTCGGCGAGCAGGCGAGCGATCGCCACCGCCCCCTCCTTGTCGCGGTCACGCACCGACAGCAGGCAGACGCCGCGCGTCGGCAACCGGACGCCACTCGCGGCCTGCGATTTCGCATAGGCCTCGCCGAAGGTCCGCCCGGTGCCCATGACTTCGCCGGTTGATTTCATCTCGGGTCCGAGGATCGGATCGGTCTCCGGGAACTTGCTGAACGGGAATACGGCTTCCTTTACGGAATAATAGGGTGGCACCCGCTCGTCGAGCTCGCCCTGCTCCGCCAGGCTCTTGCCCGCCATGACCCGCGCCGCGATCTTGGCAAGCGGCCGGCCGGTCGCCTTCGACACGAACGGCACGGTGCGCGAGGCACGCGGATTCACCTCCAGCACGTAGACGATTCCGTTCTGGATCGCGAACTGTACGTTCATCAGGCCGATGACTCCGAGTGCGTGCGCCATGCGCCGAGTCTGGTCGCGGAGCTCGTCCTGGATCGCCGGCGATAGCGTCGCCGGCGGCAGCGAGCAGCTCGAGTCACCCGAGTGGACGCCGGCCTGTTCGACGTGCTCCATGATCCCCCCGATCAAAACGTCCTTGCCGTCACAGATGGCATCGACGTCCACCTCGATCGCAAGGTCGAGGAACCGGTCGAGCAGCACAGGGCTCTCGTTCGACACCTTGACGGCCTCGCGCATGTACTGGCGCAGGTCGTCCTCCTCGTAGACGACTTCCATCGCGCGGCCGCCCAGCACGTAGGACGGGCGCACGATCAGCGGGAAACCGACTTCCCGCGCGAGCTCAATCGCGCGTTCCTCGTCCCGCGCGGTCGCGTTCGCCGGCTGGCGCAGATTCAGCTTTGTCAGGAGCTGCTGGAAGCGCTCGCGGTCCTCGGCGATGTCGATCGAGTCGGGGCTGGTGCCGATGATCGGCGCGCCGGCTGCGGCGAGCTGGCGCGCGAGCTTGAGCGGCGTCTGTCCCCCGAACTGCACGATCACGCCCTTCGGCTTCTCGCGCGCGATGATCTCCATGACGTCCTCGAACGTCAGCGGCTCGAAGTACAGGCGGTCGGAAACGTCGTAGTCGGTCGAGACGGTCTCCGGGTTGCAATTCACCATGATCGTCTCAAAGCCGTCTTCGCGCAGCGCCAGCGCCGCATGGACACAGCAGTAGTCAAACTCGATGCCCTGGCCGATGCGGTTCGGGCCACCGCCAAGGATCATGATCTTGTCGCGGTCCGACGGCTCGGCTTCGCATTCCTGCTCGTAGGTCGAGTACAGGTAGGCGGTCGAGGTCGAGAATTCCGCGGCGCAGGTGTCGACGCGCTTGTAAACCGGGTGCACGCCCGCCGCCAGGCGCCGCGAGCGCACGCGCGATTCAGGTGCGCCGAGCACGCGTGCGAGCGCGAGGTCAGAGAAGCCCTTGCGCTTCAGCGCCACCAGC
>JANNHT010000295.1:0-2078 GCA_031404555.1 Gammaproteobacteria bacterium | reverse complement strand
CAATCGTCACCTTGGCCGGATTCTTGTGCACGCCGTTGACACGGTATTCGTAGTGCACGTGCGGGCCGGAGGCGAGGCCGGTCATGCCGACGTAGCCGATCACTTCACCCTGGTTCACGCGATCGCCGACGCCAAGCCCCTTGGCGAACCGCGACATGTGCCCGTAAAGCGTCGTGACGCCGTTGCTGTGTGAGAGCACGACGGCATTTCCGTAGCCGCCATTGCGGCCGCGGCTGACGACGCGGCCGGCGCCCGCCGCCTTGATCGGCGTGCCGGTGGGCGCGGCGAAGTCGATGCCACGGTGCGCGCGCACGCGGTTCAGGACCGGGTGACGGCGCGCCGAGCTGAAGCCCGAGCTGATGCGGCCGTAGTCGACGGGATAGCGCAGGAAAGCCTTGCGCACCGGTCGTCCGTCCGGCGTGTAGTAGTCCGAGCGCCCGTCCGGCGACACGTAACGCACGGCGCGGTAGGTGCGGCCCTGGTTGACGAACTCGGCGGCGAGGATGTCGCCGTCGCGGACAAACTCGCCGTCCTGGTACTGCTGCTCGTGCGCGACGATGAAATGGTCGCCGGGCTGCACCGAGTTCACGAAGTCGATGTCGTACTTGAAGACGTCGGCGAGCGAGACCGCGAGCCGGTCCGTGCCGCCGACGTCATTGACCGCGACGTAAAGCGAGCTCTCGACGGTGCCGGAGAGCAACCGCTCCTCGATCTCGAGCGGGTTCTCGACGATGTTGGTGCTGAAGCCCTCGTCCATGCGCGTGACCGAGAGCGTCGCCGTCTCGCTGATGCGCCGCTGCAGCGACCGAATCTCGCCGTCCAGGTGGGTGAGCTGGATTACGTCGCCCGGGCGGATCATGTCGAGGCTGTGGCGGACGTCGGGAAGGCTCCGCAGTTCCGCCAGGTCGGAGACCTTCAGTTCGAGGCCGCGGAACAACTGGTCGAGCGTGTCGTCGCGGCCGATCGTGATCGCGACGAATTCGAACGGCGTGCGGATCGCGGCGGCCTCGTCGGTCGCGCCAGTGGCGCCGGAGCCGCGCTCGTCGGCCGCGGAATCGAGCAGCGGGTTCTGGATCTGGGAGCCGGCCGCGGAAAAAATCGCGCCGGCGACGACGCAGGCGGCGACGACGCCAAAGCGCCGCGGCTGGGCGACCGCCTCGGCAAACATCGCGATTTTCGGCGGGAAGGGTCGAGACACCCGGACATCCCCAGCGACCAGAGGCGCGACGGTAAAGGGCGCGAGGGTCAGCCGTCAACCCATTGATTACCCGGCCTTTGTACTGCGTCACAGAACCGGGGCAGAATGCAGCCCTGCCGCCCTCTGCCGGCAAGGGGAATCGATGCTGCCGCCGGCCCAACAGATTGACGAACTCCGCCGCGGCGCCAGCGAGCTTTTGACCGAACCCGACCTCCTGAAGAAGCTCGCTCGGGGCAAGCCGCTCCGGGTCAAGGCGGGCTTTGACCCGACCGCGCCGGACCTGCACCTCGGGCACACGGTGCTGATCAACAAGATGCGCCAGTTCCAGGTGCTCGGGCACACGGCCATCTTCCTGATCGGTGATTTCACCGGGATGATCGGCGACCCGAGCGGGAAGAACGTGACCCGGCCCCGGCTCACCCCCGAGGAAGTGCAGGCGAATGCCCGCACCTACCAGGACCAGATATTCAAGATCCTCGATCCCGACAAGACCGTGGTCGACTTCAATTCGCGCTGGTTCGGCCCGATGCCCGCGGCCGGCATGATCGAGCTCGCGGCCAAATACACGGTCGCCCGCATGCTCGAACGCGACGACTTCGAACAGCGCTACAAGGCCCGGCAGCCGATCGCGGTGCACGAGTTCCTGTACCCGCTGGTGCAGGGCTACGACTCGGTCGCGCTCAAGGCGGACGTCGAGCTCGGGGGCACAGACCAGAAGTTCAACCTGCTGGTCGGGCGCGCGCTCCAGGCCGACTACGGCCAGGAACCGCAGGTCGTCCTGACGATGCCGCTCCTCGAGGGGACGGACGGCGTGCAGAAGATGTCGAAGTCCCTCGGCAACACGATCGCCATCCACGAACCGGCCGGCGAGATGTTCGGA
>JANNHT010000294.1:0-13096 GCA_031404555.1 Gammaproteobacteria bacterium | reverse complement strand
CCGGAGCGAGCCGCGTCATCGCCTGGCGGATCAGCGGGACATGATCGCGCTGCACGTCGAACTCCGCGGCCATGCGCTTCGAATTCGAGAAGGTCGGCGGGTCCAGGAAGATCAGGTCATGGCGCATGCCGTCGTCCTCGGCGAGCCACGCCAGGCAGTCGGCCTGCACGAAGGCATGCGCGCCGCCGCGGAATCCGTTGACCTCCATGTTGCGACGCGCCCAGTCCAGATAGGTGCGCGACATATCGATGCTGGTCGTCGCCGATGCGCCGCCCGCAGCCGCGTGCACCGTCGCGGCGCCCGTGTAGCAGAAGAGATTGAGGAATCGCTTGCCATTCGCCGCCTCGCGGATGCGCGCGCGCGTCGGCCTGTGATCGAGGAACAGGCCCGTGTCCAGGTAGTCGGTAAAATTGACCAGGAACTTCAGTCCGCCCTCCTCGACCACGACGCGTTCGCCCTCATCGCCCTGCGCCTCGTACTGCGACTTGCCCTTCTGCGGTCGGCGCGTGCGCCAGTAGATCGCGTCCGCCACGAGGCCCGTCACCTCGGGCAGCACTGAGATCGCCTCTTCGCGCCGCGCCCGCGCCCGGTCCTTGTCGACGGTCGCGGGCGGCGCGTATTCCTGCACGTAGAGCCAGCGCGCGGCATCGCTGCCGGGATTCGCCCGATAGAGATCGATCGCAAACGCGTACTCGGGCATGTCGGCGTCATACAGCCGGTAACAGCCGACTGACTCGCGCCGGGCCCAGGACGCGAACTTGTCCATGTTCTTGCGCAGGCGGTTGGCAAACATCGCAGCTCCCGGGCGCGCGCGTGCCGCATCAGCGTCGATCACCGGTGGCCGGCCCGGCTCGCGCGAGATCACGAACTCGGAGGGCTCGATGGACATCCGGAGCAGCCGGCACTCGATCGGCCCGTTCAGCATGCGATGGGTTCGGCGTGCGTTGATGCCGAGCTCACGGCCAAGTGCGGGGTTGCCGGTGAAGACGGCCGCCTGCCAGCCGCGGTAGCCCTCGCGCAGGCGCTCGCCCAGCAGCTGGTACAGCGCGCGCAGTTCTTCGGTCTCGCCGATGCGCTCGCCGTAGGGCGGATTTACGGCGACCAACCCTTCGCGCGCGGGCGCCGCCGGCAGGGTTGCGAGCTCGGATCGCTGGAAGAAGATGCGATCCGCGAGGCCGGCGCGCTCCGCATTCTGGACGGCTTCGCGGAGCACGACCGGGTCGCGATCGAATCCCCTGATGCGACCGTGCGTCAGGTTGTCGGGTGCCGCGCGTGCGCGCGCTTCCGCGGTGATGGCCTGCCAAGCCAGGGCGTCGTGCCGCTTCCAGCGCTCGAAGCCGAACTGCGCACGCGCGAGACCCGGCGCCATGTCGGCCGCGATCAGTGCGGCCTCGATCGCGAGCGTTCCGGATCCGCACATCGGATCGACGAAGGCCCCGCCCACGGCCGCGAGCGCCGGCCAGCCGGAACGGATCAGGATCGCCGCGGCCAGGTTTTCCTTGAGCGGCGCCGCTCCCTGGCCGCCGCGGTAACCGCGCCGGTGCAGACTGTCGCCGGACAGGTCGATTGCAACCGTCACGCTCCCGCGCGCCGCGTGTACGTTGAGCCGCAAGTCCGGCGACTGCCGGTCCACCGACGGCCGCTCGCCGCTCTGCTCCCGGAACTGGTCGACGATCGCGTCCTTCGAGCGCTGAGCGCCGAACTGGGTGTGGGTGATGCCGGGCACGGCGCCCGCAAAGTCGACGGCGAGCGTGCCGCCGACGTCCATGTGCGCCGACCAGTCCGTGCGGCGCAGGCCCGCATACAGTTCGTCGGCACTCGAAACCGGGAACTCGTCGATCCGCCACAGCACGCGCATCCCGAGCCGCGACCACAGGCAGATGCGGTAGGCCTGCTCGAGCGTC
The DNA here is from genome assembly GCA_031404555.1 of Gammaproteobacteria bacterium. Taxonomy (GTDB): domain Bacteria; phylum Pseudomonadota; class Gammaproteobacteria; order Steroidobacterales; family Steroidobacteraceae; genus SCUD01. The sequence goes on along the minus strand of JANNHT010000294.1, from coordinate 11,192 downwards.
GCCTCGCCCGCCGCGCCGCCCTGCGGTTCGCGCACGTCCGCGACGCCGAGCGAAGCAAGCTCCGCGGCGAGCAGGTCCGCAGTTCCGGTCGCGGCGGTGACGAAGACTCTCGATTGGCTCAAGGCCCGATCCTCCCTGGAGCGGCTGCGATCATTTCACGTCCCGATCCGCCCCGCTGGCGCGCAGCAGGGAGAGATCGATGAGTTCGGCTCCGCGGATCGGCCGCTCGAGATAGCCAACGAGGATCCGGTAGAGGTCGGCATCGAAAATCTCTGGGCACCGTTGAAACCCTTCGAGTTCAACGCCGCCCGCAGCCACACCCAGGTAACGCCAGCGGTCAAAAATGTGGATCTCCTCGATGCCGCGCCAGTCGCGCTCGCGGATGCCGATCGCGCCCTTGAACGGCCACTCGCGGCGCTTCAAGCCGGCGAGTGCCAAGCGGACGCGCAGCGCATGCATCGCTGCCGGTTCGCGGCCGACGCAGGCTCCGCGGCAATGCCCGAGCTGGAAGCCGATGCACGAACCCTCTCCCCGCTCGAGCCCGAGGCTGCGCGCGCAGAGCTCGTATTCGCGCACCAGCCCTTCGAGCGCGCGTTCGGCATTGCCCTTCCGGCGGAACATGCCGAAGGCCTCCGCCGCCTCGTCGCCCGCGTCGAGCGGCGCGATTGACGCGCGAGGCCCGCGAGCGTCGTCGCCGAGCCGGATCGCCCAGAGTTCGCCGCTGTCGCGGAGCCGCCGGTTGAGGAGCGGCTTCTTCTCCTTGATCAGGCGCGCCTCGGTCACGAGCGCGCCGAACTCGCCGGCCGTCTCGATCCATTCGATGCGCCGCGCAAGCCGCGCCAACTCGTCGTCCCGCCGCCTATTTGAGACGGAAAAGTGCGCGAGCGTCCGCGTCGCCAGGTTCCTGGCCTTGCCGACATACAGCAGGGAGTCGCCCTCGCCGAAGATCAGGTACACGCCCGGGCCCTCCGGCAGTTCGTCGGCAATTGACGGGTCGATCGCCGCGGGCAGGCGCGGTGTGCCACGCAGCTTTTCGATGACTGGCACGAGCACGGCAGGCGCGAAACGCTCCCTCGCAATCCGGAGGAAATCCGCTAGCACCCGCGCGTCGCCGAGCGCACGGTGACGCGCATCGCAGGCAATGCCGTAGCGCGCCATCACCGCGTCGAGGTTGTGGCCGCGGATTTCCGGCGTCAATGCCCGCGAGAGGCGCACGGTGCAGAGCACCGGCGCGCGAAACCGCAGGTTCAGGCGGCGGAATTCGCTTCGCAGGAATCCGTAGTCGAAGCGTGCGTTGTGCGCGACGAAGAGCCGCCCTTCGAGCCGCGACAGCAGTTCATCCGCGACCTCGGCGAAGGGCGGCGCATCCGCGACCATCGCCTCGGTGATGCCGGTGAACTGCTGGATCGCATACGGGATGCGCGTGCCCGGATTGACGAGGGTCGAGTACTCGCCCGTGATCTTGCCGTCCGAGAGCAGCACGATGCCCGCCTCGATGACTCGGTCGCGCGCGGCATGGCCGCCGGTCGTCTCGAGGTCCACGCAGGCGATCTCGCCTGCGAGCGGCAGGTCAGGCGCCGCCACCGTCCAGCTTCAGGAGCGGCGCATAGAGGTCAGGCCGCCGGTCGCGGAACACGCCCCAGGAATGGCGGTATTTGCGGATCTCGTCGAGGTCGAAGCTCGCGGTCAGTATCTGCTCGCTGTGGTCGTCCGCCTGGGCGATGACTTCGCCGGTGTGGTCGGCAATGAACGAGTGCCCATAGAAGGTCATCTCGACTTTCTCGCCCTTTTCGCGCCCGATGCGGTTCGAGGCGACGAGCGGCATCACGTTCGCGGCCGCGTGGCCCTGCATCGTGCGCTGCCAATGCCAGCGGGAATCGAGCGTCGGGTCCTGCGGCTCCGAGCCGATCGCCGTCGGGTAGAGCAGGATCTCCGCACCCTGAAGCGCCATCGCGCGCGCGGACTCCGGGAACCACTGGTCCCAGCAGACCGCGACGCCGAGCCGGCCAAATCGCGTCGGCCATACCTTGAACCCGGTGTCGCCCGGCGAGAAATAGAACTTCTCGTGGTAACCCGGACTCTCCGGGATGTGGGACTTGCGGTAGATGCCGAGCGTGCGGCCGTCCGCGTCCACCATCACGAGCGTGTTGAAGTACGCGTTCTCCGCGCGTTCGAACACCGAGAGCGGCAGCACGACCGAGAGTTCCGCGGCGACCTTCGACAACCGCCTGATCGCGGGATTCTCGGCGATCGGCAGCGCCAGCTCGAAATGCTTCGCGAGATGGTCCTTGCAGAAATAGGGCGACTCGAAGAGCTCCTGGATCAGGATCACGTTCGCGCCCTGCTTCGCAGCCGCGCGGATGAGCTTCTCCGCGTTCGCGATGTTGGCATCGCGGTCCGGCCCCGAGGCCATCTGCGTCGCGGCGACGGTGACCTTCATGACAGGTCGATCCAGGTGGTCTTCAGCTCGGTGTACTTGTCCATCGCGTGCAGCGACTTGTCCCGGCCGTTGCCCGACTGTTTGAAGCCGCCGAACGGCACGGTGATGTCGTCGGCGTCGTAGCAGTTGACGTACACGGTGCCGGCGCGCAGGCGCTTTGCGACCCGGAGAGCCGTGGTGATGTCGCGGCTCCAGACGGCTGCCGTCAGGCCGTAGCTGACGTCGTTCGCGATTCGGACCGCTTCTTCGACGTCGCTGAAGGAGATCGTCGACAGCACCGGCCCGAAGATCTCCTCGCGCGCAATCTTCATCGCGGGTGTCACGCCGTCGAACACGGTCGGCTCGACGAAGTAGCCGCCGCTCTCCTCGCGCACGCGGTTGCCGCCCATCCGGACATTCGCCCCTTCCTTGCGCCCGGACTCGATGAAGCCCATGACAGTGTTGAGCTGGACCTGGTCCACGATCGCGCCGAGGCGCGTCTTCGGGTCGAGCGGGTCGCCCGGCTGCATTCCGCGCCCGACTTCGACGATCTTCTCGAGCAGCGCATCGCGCACCGATTCGTGCACGATCAGCCGCGAGGCCGCCGAGCACATCTCGCCCTGGTTGAAGAAGATGCCGAAGGCCGCGGCATTCGCCGCGCGGTCGAGGTCGGCGACGTCGCCGAGCACGACATTCGGCGCCTTGCCGCCGCATTCAAGCCAGACCCGCTTCATGTTCGAGCGCCCGGCGTATTCGAGCATCATCTTGCCGACGCGCGTCGAACCCGTGAACGCGACGCAGTCCACGTCCATGTGCATCGCAAGCGCCTCGCCCGCGGTGTAGCCGAAGCCCGGAACGACGTTTAGCACGCCCTCGGGAAGCCCGGCTTCCATCGCGAGCTCGGCGATCCTGAGCGCCGTCAGCGGGGATTTCTCGGACGGCTTCAGCACGACCGAGTTGCCGGTCGCGAGCGCCGGCCCCAGCTTCCAGGACGCCATCAGCAGCGGGAAATTCCACGGCACGATGGCGCCGACGACACCCGCAGGCTCGCGTGTGATCAGCGCGATGGATTCGTATGGGGTCGGCGCGACCTCGTCATAGACCTTGTCGATCGCCTCGGCGTACCAGGCGATGCAGTTCGCGGCTGCAGGCACATCGATCTTGAGCGAGTCCGTGATTGGCTTGCCCATGTCGAGCGTCTCGGTCAGCGCGAGCTCCTCGCGGTGCTTTCGGATCAGCTCCGCAAAGCGCAGCAGGACTTTCTTCCGCGCGGCCGGCGCCCGCCGCGACCAGGTCCCGCCCTCGAAGGCGCGCCGCGCACTCTCGACCGCGGCGTTGACGTCGGCGACGTCGCAGGAGGCGACAGCTGCGATCGGCTTGCCGGTCGCGGGATTGATGCAGTCGAAGGTGGCGCCCGATATGGACGGGCGGTACTGACCGTTGATGAAGGCCTCGGTGCGCGGGGCGAGCTTGGTCGCGCGTTCGCGCCAGTCCACCGTTTTGGTCTCGCGATTCACGGTTGCCTGCTCCTGGTCACAGCGTCGGCGGGTTCGAGGCGCTGATGATCTCACAGCGCTCGCGGCCGCGATTGCGGAAGCGGTGCGGCACGGCGCTCGCGAAATAATAAGCGTCCCCGGGCCCGAGTACCTGAGTCTGGCCCCCGATTGTGACCTCGACGCGGCCGCTGACGACGACCCCGCCCTCCTCGCCGGCATGACGCAACATTTCGGAACCGGTGTCGGCGCCCGGTTCGTAGGCCTCGTGCAGGATCGCCATGCGCCGGCCCGGCCGGTGAGCGGCCACGAGCCGTAGCGACACGTCGCCCTCGCCGAGTTCCACCAGTTCGGCAGCCACGTAGAACACCTGCGTGGTCCCGGCCGGATCCATCGTGAAGAATTCCGCGAGCCCCATCGGCAGGCCGCCCAGCACTTTTTTCAGGGAGGCGACCGACGGGCTCACGCGGCCCTGCTCGATCAGGGAAATCATCCCGTTCGTGACTCCCGCGCGCTTCGCGAGCTCGCGCTGCGAGAGCCCGTGCATCTGGCGCACGGCCTTCAGCCGGGCGCTGACGTCATTGCCCATGGGCACCCCGTATGTCTATGATATTAAACACGAAGGCGGGTAATATGGCGTTTCCGTTCAAACACTGTCAATTATCATGACCGCATCAAGCCCCAACCTCGACGCGTTCTGGATGCCGTTCACGGCGAACCGGCAGTTCAAGGCGAATCCGCGCCTGCTCTCCCGCGCTGAAGGCATGTACTACTGGACCCCGGAAGGACGCGAGGTGCTGGACGCCGCGGCCGGGCTCTGGTGCGTCAACGCCGGCCACGGCCGCAAGGAAATCACCGAAGCGGTCTCGAAGCAGAACGCGACGATGGACTACGCCCCGCCTTTCCAGATGGGCCATCCGCTCGCCTTCGAACTCGCGAATGCGCTGGTCGAAATCACGCCCAAGGGCATCGACCGTGTGTTCTTCACGAACTCGGGCTCCGAGGCTGTGGACACGGCGCTCAAGATCGCGCTCGCCTATCACCGCGTGCGCGGCGAGGCGGCGCGGACCCGCTTCATCGGCCGCGAGCGCGGCTATCACGGCGTCGGATTCGGCGGTATCTCGGTCGGCGGCATGGTCAACAACCGCAAGTTCTTCGCCACGCTCCTGCCGGGCGTCGACCACCTGCGCCACACCCACGACCCGGCGCGGAACAGTTATTCACGCGGCCAGCCCCTGCACGGGGGCCCCGAGTTTGCCGACGACCTCGAGCGCCTCGTTGCGCTCCACGATGCATCGACCATCGCGGCCGTCATCGTCGAGCCGATCGCAGGCTCGACCGGCGTGCTGATGCCGCCAATGGGCTACCTCGAACGGCTGCGCGAGATCTGTACCAAACACGGCATCCTGCTGATCTTTGACGAAGTCATCACTGGATTCGGGCGAACGGGCTCCGCGTTCGCGGCCCAGGAGTTCGGCGTGGTGCCGGACATGATGACCTGCGCCAAGGGACTGACGAACGGCGCCGTGCCGATGGGCGCGGTGATGGTCAAGCGCGAGATCCACGACACCTTCATGTCGGGACCGCCAGGTGCGATCGAGCTGTTCCACGGATACACGTATTCCGCTCACCCGATCGCCTGCGCTGCCGGACTCGCGACGCAGAAGCTCTATCGCGCGGGACTGTTCGACCAGGCAAAGAAGATGGCGCCGTACTGGAGCGACGCGGTGCATGCGCTGAAAGGCCGGAAGAACGTCGTGGACCTGCGCGCCTACGGGCTGGTCGCCGGCATCGAGCTTGAGCCGCGAGCGGGCGCTCCCGGTGCGCGCGGCTACGAGGCGCTGGTCAAGGCGTTCGAGGCGGGATTGCTGATCCGAACGACCGGCGACACCATCGCCATGTCGCCTCCGCTGATCATCGAGCGCGAGCAAGTCGACCGGATTTTCGCGATACTGACGCCGATCATCGACGGACTCGCCTGATCCGGGCGCGCCGGCCGGGACCGGTGCTATTCTGTCCGCCGGGATCAGGCATCGTTTCCATGTGCCGGTGAAGGGGACATATCCATGAACACTCATTCCCGTGCGGCCTGCCGTATTGCGGTCGCTGCCGCGCTGGCGTGCCCGCTGGCCTCGCTGGCCCAGGAAACCGCGGCGCCCGCGCCGGAAATCGTCGGCCTCGACGAGGTCATCGTCACCGCGCAGAAGCGCCAACAGTCGCTGCAGGACGTGCCGCTCTCGGTGTCGGCCTTCAGCGGCGAGATGCTGAAGGAAGGCCGCATGGCCGACATCCGCGGCATCGTGGACTTCACGCCGGGATTCAGCGGCAAGACCGAGGACGGTTTCACCGACGCGCTCGCGATGCGCGGCATCGCGACCAACGACTTCGGCATCGGCGGCGACCCCTCCGTCGCGATGTTCGTGGACGGCGTCTGGTCGGGCCGGACCGGCGGCGTCATGACCGCGATGTACGACGTCGAGCGCGCGGAAGTCGTGAAGGGCCCGCAGGGTACGCTGTTCGGCCGGAACTCGATCGCCGGCGCAGTCAGCGTCATCACGGCCAAACCCGAGAACGCGTTCGGTGCGAACACGGAACTCACCCTCGCCGACTACGACCACGTCGAGGCTCAGGCGATGGTCAACGTCCCGATCAGCGAGCAGTGGGCGGTGCGCGCGGCCGCCTACTTTCTCGATAACAAGGGTTTCCTCGAGAATCTCGCCGGCGGCGACGATCTGGGCTTCCACCGGGTGAGCGCGGGCCGCGTGTCGCTGAAGCGCACCGGCGACAATTTTGACGCAACCCTGATCGCGGCCTTCGAGGACCGCAAGCAGGACCCGTCCGTCTACTGGATCCCGGCAGACGGGCTGGACGAGGAGGAAGTGAACATCGACCTCGGCGACGACGGCATCGACGAGTCCGACGTCACCGAAGTGCGCGCTATCCTCGAGTGGTCGCTGCCAAGCGGCTACAGCCTGACTTCGCTCACCGGCTATAAGGAATTCAGCTTCCACTACCTCGAGGACTACGACGGCGGTCCGGAGCAAGTCAACGACTACGGGCAGATCAACGACGTCGAGTACTGGAGTCAGGAGTTGCGCCTGAACTCGCCGGACGAGGGTCCGGTCACCTGGTTCGCCGGCGCGAGCGTCTATCAGGAAAAAATCGACGGTACCTTCGATTACATCTACGACGAGGACGCGCTCTGCCGCGCGATCAGCATCACCGAGGCGCCGGACTTCAACGGCCCGGCGGCGGGATGCGACGACCCGAACTTCGAGGCCTACTGGGAAGACGACATCGATCCCGCAGATATCCTCGAAGACAAGACCGAGCGCAGCTTCGTCGACGTGGAGAGCGAGGGCTGGGCGGTGTACGGCGATTTCACCTGGGCGATCAGCGATCGCCTCGAGCTGACCGCCGGCGCACGCTACACCTACGACAAGAAGGAGATGACGAGCGTCGTGCTGGACAGCGGCGGCGCTCTCGGCAACAACTTCAACTTCGAGTTCTTTACCAACGGACCGGTGAGCGATTCCGCAAGCTGGAGCGACTTCACGCCGCGCCTCGCCCTCGCCTTCGACGTCAGCGACGACGTCAACCTGTACGCCACGGCATCGAGAGGCTACAAGTCCGGCGGCTTCGCGACCTTCGGCTACGACCTGCACGGCCTGGACATCAACGACGACGGTTCGGCGCCGGACGGCACGACCCCGCTCGAGTTCGACCCGGAACAGGTGGACAGCTACGAGATCGGCGCCAAGACGCGCCTGCTCGACAACACGCTGCAGCTCAACGTCTCGCTGTTCCGATACGACTACACCGACCTGCAACTCGTGTACTTCGACCAGGGCTCCTCCCAGGTCGCCAACGTCGGCGAGGCGCGCGGCCAGGGGCTCGAGCTGGATCTGCGCTGGGTGCCCAATGCTCACTGGGACGCCACGGTCGGTCTTTCACTGCTCGACACCGAGATCACGGACGCGACGGATATCATCGAGGTCGGAGCCTGCGGCGACTGCGACGGCAACAGCCTGCCGTTCGCGCCGGAGGTCAGCGCGTCGACCATACTCACCTATCGCAGGCCCATCGGCTCGGGCGAGGGCTTCTTCACGACCGAGTACGTGTACCGGTCGGAGATGCACGGCGGCCCGGACAACATCCCGGACGCCACCGTCGATTCCTGGGGCGAGGCCAACTTCCGGCTCGGCTACCGCAGCGACTCGACCTGGTACGTGACCCTCTGGGTCGAGAATGCCTTCGACGAGGTCTACTTCGAGCGCGGCTGGGAGAACGCCGACGCCGACAATCTGTTCGGATACGGTCTCTTCAACGAGCTGGTGTGGCCGTCGCGCCCGACGACGGTCGGCATCACCTTTGGGATGGAGTGGGAATAGTTCGTCAGGACGCGGGTCTTGCCGCCTCGAAGATCGCATAGCGCTTGCGGGCCGGCTCGACCGTCTCCCAGGTCCCGGAAAATCCGGCCGGGATGACCCAGGCATCGCCCGCGCTGAACTGCCAGCGCTTGCCCTCCGCGGACGTGATCACGACCCGGCCTTCGAGCAGGTGGCAGAACTCGTGCTCGGCGTATTCGATCTTCCACTTGCCGACCGTGCTCGACCAGGTGCCCGCGAAAAACTGCCCTGTGGGGTCGCTGAAGTAGTTCTTGGCCGTCGTTTTCGGCTCGCCTTTCACGATCCTGTCCGCGGCCGGGGACGACTCCTCGCCCTTCATGTTGCGCCGGAAATCCACGATCGCGGTCGGGTTCGTCATCGCACTCTCCTGCCGCCGTCATATTCCTGAACCGGTCGATTGTAACGTCTGGAACACGGCGGCATTCGGGCGTAGGATGAATCCTGCCGCCCGCCACCCCGCGCGTGGCGGGCCCGTCACGAGGTGCCGGGTCGTGAGCAATCGTCTGCCTCCCGTCGTCGGAAACTGGTACTCGCACCGCGACAAGGGCGAGCTGTTCCAGATCGTCGCGCTGGACGAGGCCGCCGGCACGATCGAAATACAGGAATTCGACGGCGGGCTCGACGAGCTCGATCTCGAAGACTGGCGCACGATGCCGCTCGAGAGCGCGGCGCAGCCCGAGGACTGGGGCGGACCGGTCGATGACGTCGAGGCGGACGAGTTCGGCTACACCGATCTCGCCGAAGAACCCGCATCGCGAGTTGCCGAGGCAATGACGACGACCTGGGAAGGTATCGTCGAGGACGACGACCTCGACGAAGACTCGATACACTGAGTCTCCATGAGCACCAATGAATCCCTGCTGGCCCGCCGCCAGGCTGCCGTCGCGCGCGGCGTCTCGCTTGCCCACCCGGTCTTCATCGAGCGCGCCGAGAACGCGCTGTTGTGGGACGTCGACGGCAAGCGCTACGTCGATTTCGCGGGCGGCATCGCCGTGCTGAACACCGGCCATCGCCACCCCCGCGTGATCGAGGCCGTGCGCGCGCAGCTCGAGCGAGTCACGCACACCTGCTTCCAGGTCACGGGTTACGAGCCCTACGTCGCGCTCTGCGAGCGCCTGAATGCGCTGGCGCCGGGCGGCGGCCCGCACAAGACGCTCCTGATGACGACCGGCGCGGAGGCGATCGAGAATGCGGTCAAGATCGCGCGCGCCGCCACCGGCCGCGCCGCCGTGATCTCATTCTCGGGCGGATTCCACGGCCGCACGCTGATGGCGCTCGCGTTGACCGGCAAGGTTGATCCCTATAAAACGGGCTTCGGGCCCTATCCGGCGGAGGTCTACCACGCGCCGTTCCCGCACGCGCTGCACGGCGTGTCGGTGGACGACGCCTTCGACGCGCTCGCACAGATCTTCAAGTGCGACGTCGCGGCGGACCGCGTCGCAGCGATCGTGTTCGAACCGGTGCAGGGCGAAGGCGGCTTCATCGTCGCGCCGAAGGAATTCGTGACGCGGCTGCGCGAACTCTGCGACCGCCACGGCATCCTGCTGGTAGCGGACGAAATCCAGAGCGGCGCAGGCCGCACCGGCCGCATGTTCGCGATGGAGCATTACGGCGTCGCCGCCGACCTCTACGCGCTTGCGAAGTCGCTCGCCGGCGGCTTCCCGCTCTCGGCCGTCGTCGGCCGCGCCGAGGTCATGGACGCCTGCGGTCCGGGCGGGCTCGGCGGCACTTATGCTGGCAATCCGGTCGCCTGCGCAGCCGCGCTCGCGGTGCTCGACGTCTTCGAACAGGAGAAGATTTTCGAGCGCGCGGATCGCGTCGGCGATCGCATCGGCGCGGCGCTCGAGCAGCTTGCCGCCCGCCATCCGGACATCGCCGAGATCCGTCGCCTCGGCGCGATGATCGCGTTCGAACTCTGCGAGAACGGCGACCCGAAGCGTCCGGCGGCGGACCAGACCAAGCGGCTCACCGCGCGGGCGCGGGAGCTCGGACTGATCCTGCTGTCCTGCGGGGTCTACAGCAACGTGATCCGGATCCTCGTGCCGATCACGGCCGAGGACGCGGTGATCGACGAGGGGCTCTCGATCATCGCGACGGCCGTGGGCGAGATCCTGACCGACGCGAGCGCGACCGTGCCGAGGCTCCGGCCCGCGCGCTGATCGCGCACGAGCCGGGCGTGGCGGTCAGCCCGCCTTCTTCTGCGCCGCGATGTAGTCGCTCACCAGCCCTTCGAGGATCGGCAGCGGTACGGCGCCGTTCTTCAGCACGACGTCGTGGAAGTCGCGGATGTCGAAGCGTGCGCCGAGTTCGGTCTTCGCGCGCTCGCGCAACGCCAGGATCTTCAGCATGCCGATCTTGTACGACAGCGCCTGGCCCGGGTTGTCGATGTAGCGCTCGGTTTCCTTGGTCGCGTCCTCGACTGTCATCGGGTTGTTCGCGAGCATGTACTCAATCATCTGCTCGCGCGTCCACTGCTTGGAATGCGAACCCGTGTCCACCACGAGCCGGCAGGCGCGCAGCATTTCGTTCTGGAGCCGGCCGAAATCCTGCATCGGGTCGGTGAAGCGGCCCTCTTCCTTGGCGAGCCGTTCCGCATACAGGCCCCATCCCTCGATGTAGGCGCCGAAGAACGCGAACTTCTGGAAGGTCGGCACACCCTCGAGCTCCTGCTGGATCGCGATCTGGAAATGGTGGCCGGGCGCGCCCTCGTGGTACGCGACGGTCTCCATCTCGTGCTTCTGCTTGCTCGTCATGTCTTTCAGGTTGACGTAGTAGATGCCCGGGCGGCTGCCATCGGGCGTCGGCTGGTTGTAGAAGGCGATCGGCGAGGTATCCTCGCGCCATTCCTCGACGCGGCGCACTTCGAGCGGC
>JANNHT010000293.1:0-24906 GCA_031404555.1 Gammaproteobacteria bacterium | reverse complement strand
CTTCGGCGCGGCCATGGCTCCTGACCAGGTCGTACTGTTCGGGCGCTTCGACCGATTCGATGGCTGCCCGCAGTTCCGGCAAATCGTCGATCAGCACGACGTGCCTCGAGCGCCGATCAGCGCGGATGTGATCCACGACCTCATGGCGGCAGATCTGGCAGATCCAGGTGAAGAGTCCCGACTCGCCGCGAAACTGCGAGAGTTTCCGCATCGCCTTGGTCAGCGTGGACAGCACGACTTCCCGCGCCGCCTCGACGTTTCCGTTGAGCCGGGGCAGCGCGAAGCGGTAGACGCGTGCGAAGTACGCGTCGAAGAACGCTTCGAATGCCCGCTCGTCGCCTGCGAGCATGCGCCGGATGAGTTGCTGGTCGTTTGTCACTGTCGGGTCCACGCGGAGGGACACTATCCGGAGATGAGACGTTTGCGCGGGTAGAAATCAATCGCCCGGCGCAGAGGGCACCGGATTCTAGCAGCCGGCGGTTCAGCGCCAGCAGCAGGAACCAGACGATTCCGGCACCGGCCAGGTCATGCGACAGAAAGTGCGCTCCCCACGCCTGCTGGCCAATCGAGAAACCCGTGCCGACCAGCACCATGCCCGCAGGCACGCGCCGATGGCGAGCATGATGGTGCTGTGGGGGGCGCAAACGGTAGCGCATGGAGCATTGGACGGCGGGAACCGTCCAGTTCGACCGGACATGTGACGCGTTTCAGAATTCCCAGAGCACCCCGATCGAAGGCACGATCGGCAGCCAGTCGCTCTCGCGTGTCGTGAAGGTCACGCCACCCGCGCCATCGTCCTCCGCGACGAGCTCCGAACAGCAGGTATTGCCGATGTTGAGCGCATTGGTCAGCTCGAATGTGAACGCGAGGCTGCCGAGCGTGAGCGGCTTGCGGAACTCCGCGCGCAGATCGAGCGTGCCGCGTGTCTCGAATCGCGCTGCATTGCGCTCGCCGAGCGCCGTCTCCAGTACCCGGGTCGTCGGCCAGCCGCGATGTGCGCCGGCAGCGGCGCCGAACCGCCAGTTGCCCCGGGTCCAGTCGATGCCGGCATTCGCCGCCCAGGTCTGGTCCCAGCTGCGCGGCACATTTTGCGCATCGACGCGATCGAAGGCCTCCGACCACGTGACACCGGCCCACCAGGTGCTGTCTGGCCGTTCGGCGACCAGCGAAGCCTCCACGCCGCGAATCTGCGCGGATGTCGGCGCGATCAGCGTCCGGTCCGGTGCGATTTCCGGGATCAGCGAGAGGGGATCGAGCAGGTTCTCGAAATGCGGCCGTGGATCGGTCTGCCGCTTGCGGAACCCCTCAAATCGCAGCGCCATCCCGTTTCGCAGGCGGTGATCCAGGCCGACGATGACCTGGTCCGAGCGTTGTGTCTCCGGGAACGCCGTCAGGCCGTCCTCGACCTTCAGTTCGTGGACCTCGTCGGTCTGGTGGAAACGCCCCACGTGCAGGCGCAGGTCGGTCGAGGGTGCGATCTGCCATCGCAGGTTGAACCGCGGGTCGCAGGTCCAGCGCTCGGCCGTCGTGCCGGAAGTGATGGTGCGTTGCGCCCGCAGGCCAAGCTCCGAAGTCAGGTTGTCCGCGAGCCGCCACCGGTGCGCGGCGAACAGCGCAAACTGCTCACGATCCGGGCTCAATTCCGCCGAGCGGTTGAGTGCCGCCTCCCGCGCAAACAGGGCGGCGACGGCATCCGTGTAGCTTGCTTCGGCGGCGTAGTGATAGACCGCATCCTCCCTGGTCCATTCGAATCCGCCCTCCAACCAGTGCCTGGCATGCGGCTGCCAGGCGATGCGGCCGCGCAGTTCCTGATAGTCGGACGAGCGACGGTCCGTCACCGAGCCGGTCGAGATGCCCGGATTGTCGATGCTCCCGGAGCGAAAACTGCCGACACTCGAGAGGCCGAGCCACAGCGAAGCCTGCACGCCGCGGTCCCAGTCGTGATCGGCGCGCAACCACAGGTAGCGATTCTTGCTTTCGATCTGTGCTTCCTCGCCCTGGCCCTCGCGCTTGATCGACAGTTCATCGCGCGACCACAGGAAGTTTGCGCTGAGGCGTATTCGCTCCGAGTCGCCGTAAGTGGCCCGCGCATAGGCATCCGAGTACGTCGGGCTGCCGGCGTCGTGTGCGAACGCGTCGATGAACGGCTTCAGTGTCCCCACGCGCGCCGCGGCGATCCAGTCGAGGTCCGCGGATTCGATTCGCCCGGCATGCCGTGCCATGGCGTTGAACATGGACAGGCCGAGCGCGGCCTGCGGTTCAACTGCGGCGTCGATGGTCCGCAGGTCGAATACGCCGCCCATGCGATTGCCATAGCGCACCGGAAATCCGCCCGTGTAGATTTCGGCGTCGGCGATCAGGCCCGGATCGAGCACGCCGAACACGCTGTGATACCCGGACAAGTGAAATGCCTGACGCAACGGGAATCCGTCGAGGAGCGTCAGCAATTCACCGGACTCGCCGCCGCGGATGCTCGATTGCGCCGACAACCCCCCTTGCGCGATGCCCGGCAGCCGGCCGAGCGCGCGGATCGCGTCCTCGCCGAGCACGGGTTGCGCGGCGAGAGTGTCGCCGTCGATGCTCACCGAGCTGAACGTTCCCGACTGGCCGAGCGCGTATCGGCTCGTCGAGACGATCACCTCCGCCAGCTGCGTACGCCCGGCGCCGAGGCGCAGTTCGATCGGCTGGCTGGCCAGCTGGACTTCAATCCCGGTCCTCACCGTCGGCATAAAGCCCGGGGCCATGGCCTGCAGCGTGTATGTTCCCTCCGGCACTGGTCCGATCGAAAAGCGCCCGTCCGCGTCGGTCCAGACGACGGTTGCGATCGGCAGCAGCTCGAGCCTTGCATTCGCGACCGGACCTGAGCTCGCCGCATCGAGCACCCGGCCCTGGACGAGCAGATCGCGCGGCAGCCTCGACATCGGAACGACGGCATACAGGCCCGGACGCACGACCGAGAGTCCGAGGTCGTGCGCCGCGAGGATCTCGCGCGCAAGCATCAGGCGGTTGGTCGATTGCGGTTCGGCCCTGACTCGCAGGTCTGCGGGAACGAGTTCGGAGCTGTAGATGAAATCGAGCCCAGGATCGCGCAGCTCCAGCAGGACCTCGACGACCGGGCGGCCGATGAGCGGCAGGGCAATGCCGTCGCCACGGGCGAGAGAGATCAGCGAACAAGCGAGGAGGGCGCCGAGAGCGAACCGGCGACAGGCTGCGATCATCCGCTCATTAGAAACCTAGTCGGCGCCGATCGCCACCGCGGGACGCTCGAACTGGTTGCGCGTCTCGAGCCAGTCCCACAGCGCATCCCACTGGTGAAGTTCCGGATGCACGCGCGCCGGATTCATTTCGTGCAGGCCGATGCCCTGCTCGCCGGCCGACAGGTAACTCTGCGAATCGCGAAGCGTCGTGACGACCGGGATCTGCATCTGGTCGAGGAAACGCATCAGCGTCCGGAAGATGATCGTGTTCGGCTTGACGCGATTGGCGATCACGCCGAGCCGGTTCTCGCGGCGCTTGATCTTGCCGGAGATCAGCAGGTGCCCGATGCAGCGCGAGGCAGCGTGGATGTCGGCATCCGACGGCATCACCGGCACGAGTACCGCATCGGCATCGCGCACATGTTCATTGAAATGCGAAGGCTGCAGTGCGGCCGGTGTGTCGACGATCACGCGGTCCGTGCCGGGCGGCACGCGCAGCTGGAAGCTCCGGGTCACGCCGATGGCGCGCGCATAGGCGGCGATGCCGTGGATCGACGGGCGATTGACCGGGCGCTTTTCGAGCCAGCGCGAGCTGGTGCCCTGGGGGTCGAAATCCATCAGGACCGGCTTGTGGCCGCGCGCCGCGTACATGGCAGCGATGCCCGTCGCGATCGTGGACTTACCGGAACCGCCCTTTGGGTTGAGCAGAACGATCCGAAGCATGGCACCCCCGTGGCCGGCTAAACAGACTACGCCCACCTGGAATGTGCGTCTATACTCGCCGAAATACCTGAGTTCCCAAAGACTTAGCGCATGCGTCCACAGGTCGTCATCGTCGGTGCCGGATTCGGCGGGCTCACCGCCGCCAGGGGGCTCGCAGGCGCCGACGTCGACATCACGCTGATCGACCGCCAGAACCACCACCTGTTCCAGCCGCTCCTCTACCAGGTCGCGACGGCAGGGCTGTCACCGGCTGACATCGCCTGGCCGGTACGACAGCTCCTGCGCCGGCAAAAGAATGTGCGCGTCCTGATGGGCGAGGTGACCGGCGTCGATCCCGCGCGCCGGGTCGTGATGCTGGGCGATGGCCCGATCGCCTATGACTGGCTGGTGCTCGCGACCGGGGCAACGCATGGCTACTTCGGTCACGACGAATGGGCGCCGTTCGCGCCCGGGCTCAAGAGCCTCGACGATGCGACCGCGATCCGGCGCAGGCTGTTGTTGGCGTTCGAGCAGGCCGAGATGGCGTCGAATCCGGACGTCTGCGCGAAACTGCTGACGATCGCGATCGTCGGCGGCGGGCCGACCGGCGTCGAGCTCGCAGGCGCGATCGCGGAACTTGCGCGCAAGGCGCTGGCCGCGGATTTCCGCGCGATCGACCCGACGCAGGCGCGCGTGCTGCTGCTCGAAGCCGGGCCGCGACTGCTCGCGAACTTTCCCGAGTCGCTTTCGCGCTACACCGACCGCGCGCTGCGACGGCTCGGCGTGGACGTGCGGCTGGGCCAGCCGGTCACTCGCTGCGATGCCGATGGCGTGACGCTCGGGGCGGAGCGCATCGAGGCCGCGACGATCATCTGGGCCGCCGGCGTCAGCGCATCGCCCGCCGCGCGCTGGCTCGGCATCTCGGGCGACCGGGCGGGGCGCGTGCCGGTCACGGCCGAGTTACGCGCGCCCGGCCAGGAGCGGATCTTCGTCATCGGCGATACGGCGCTCGCGCTCGGGCCCGACGGCAAGCCCGCGCCCGGCATCGCGCCTGCGGCCAAGCAGGAGGGTGCCTATGTCGCCAGCACGATCAGTTCACTGATCGCAGGCCGCAAAGCGCCCGCCGCATTTGCCTATGCGGATCGCGGCCTGCTCGCGACCATCGGCCGCAAGGCCGCGGTCATCAGCTACCGGCGCCTGCGGCTCAAGGGCCGCTTCGCCTGGTGGCTCTGGGGCGCGGCACACATCTATTTCCTTGTGAGCCTGCGCAACCGCCTGATCGTCGTCACCCAGTGGCTCTGGTCGTATGTCGCCTTCGAGCGCGGGGCGCGGCTCATCACCGGATCGCGACCGGAGTAAGATCGGCACCCTGTCCCAGGAGGAGAGGCCAAATGAACCGACACATCGCAGCCGCACTGATGATCAGCGCCGCATTCACCGGCGTAAGCCAGGCGGAGACCGCCGGCAATGCCGTGGACGTCGATCCCGACGTCCACAAGGTGATCCTCGAGAACGAATACTTCCGCGTTTTCGACGCGCGCGCCTCGCGGGGCGCAAAGAGCCCGATGCACACACACGCGCCGATGGTGCTGGTCATCCTCGGCAAGGCCCGGTTCCGGATCGCGACGCCGGACGGAAAGACGTCTCTGCTCGACTTCAATCCCGGCCAGGCATTTTGGGTGCAGGATGCCGAGCATTCCTGGGAACTCCTTGCGGGTGAACTCCATGCGATCGGCGTCGAGATCAAGTCGGCGCAGGGCGCGGGGACCGCACCCGCGGCCGTGCCCCTCGCCGCCATCGATTCGACGATCGCTGATCCCGAGGCGCATCACCTGCTGTTCGAGAACCCGCACGTGCGTGTGTTCGAGGGGCGCACCACGGCCGGACGCAGGAGCCCGATGCATTCCCATCCGCCGACGCTGCTCGTCAGCCAGGACTGGATCCGCCTCAAGCTCACGCTGCCAGACGGCAAGACCGGCATCCACGACTTCAGCCCGGGCGGCGTGCAATGGCTGGCCGACGGCGGTACGCATGCCTGGGAAGCGGTCGCGGGCAGCGGGCGCGTCATCGCGATTGAAGTGAAAGCGGCGCGAAAATAGACATGGCGCTCACTCGCAGGGAACTCCTGCAGGCAGGCGCGCTCGGCGCTTCGGTCATCGGCATGGGCGCGTTTCGCGTGAGCGAGTCCGCGGCGACGGCCGGCGCGGAACGTTACGCGGACCTGTATCCAGTGCTCGATCGCTTCGTCGAGCAGTACATGCGCGACATGAACTCGCCGGGCATGACGCTGGTGCTCGCGGATCGCGATGCCGTCCAGCGCGTCGTCACCTACGGCTTCGGTGACCTCGAAGCAGGCAAGCGCGTCGGGCAAGACGAGCTGTTCGAGATCGGGTCGATCTCGAAGTCCTTCGTGGCGTTCGCACTGCTGCAGCTTCGCGATGAAGGCAAGCTCGACCTGCACCGTCCCATCGTCGACTACCTGCCCTGGCTTCGCATCCAGTCGTCGTTCGCCGCGATCACCACGCACCATCTATTGACGCACACCACCGGCCTGCCCGGCGCCGGTGACGTCTTCCCGTCCGATCCGGAAACGCAGCACCTTGCCGCCGCATACGCGCCCGGCGAGCAATTTCATTACAACAACGCGATGTACGACGTGCTCGGGCTCCTCGCCTGGACGCTGGACGGGCGCGAACTGCCGGAACTGCTGCGCGACAGGATCCTGAAGCCTCTCGGCATGGATCGCAGCGAGCCCGTCATCACGCACGACATCCGCGAAAGGCTGGTCAAGAACTACGCGCCGTTCCTGGCTGACCGGCCCTATCCCCGCCACGGGCGCCTGTGCGAGGCGCCCGCCATCATCATCACGAGCGGGGCCGGTTGCGTGGCATGCAGCGCGGCCGACATGGGGGCTTACGTCCGGATGATCGCCCGCCACGGACAGTCGGCGTCAGGCCGGTTCGTGTCGGAGGAGGGATTCGGCCTCTTTTCGCGTGCCCACATCCTCGCCGAAGATTTTGGGCCGGGCGTGCACTACGGATACGGCATCGCGGTGGACACGCTCGATGGCAACCGGCTGCTGCGGCACACGGGCGGCATGGTGTCGTTCATGTCCTCGATGATGGTGGACATCGACGAGGGGGTCGGCGGGTTTGCCTCGGTCAACGCGCAGCAGGGCTATCGGCCGAATCCGGTCGTGCGTTACGCGATCCAGCTGATGCGCGCGAGCCGTAAGGGTGCGCCCTTGCCCGCGATGCCCGAGGCCGACGATCCGCTGACCGTGAAAAACGCCGCGGATTTTGCCGGCGACTATTCCGGCGACAAGGGCGACCTGAAAGTGGTTGCCGACGGCGACCGGCTGTTCGTCGTGCAAGGCAGCGCGATCGTGCCGCTTGAGCGCCTGAGCGACGCCGACCGGTTTGTGGCGCGCCATCCCGCGCTCGATCGCTTCGCATTTGCCTTTGGGCGCCGGGACCCCGAGGACCCCGCCAGCGCGATCGTGGAACTCACCTGGGGCGGCGACTGGTACCGGAACGCGAAGTACACTGGACCGGAGCGATTTGACTATCCGAAAGAGTGGGACGCCTACGTCGGACACTACCGCAACGAGAGTCCGTGGATCGGCAGCCTGCGGATCGTCGTCAGGAAGGGCCGCTTGACGATCGACGGCACGCTGCCGCTCGAAGCCGTCGGCGAGCTGTTCCGCTTGCGCGACGATTTGAAGAACACCGAATGGATCCGTTTCGGCGAGATCGTCAACGGCCGCTGCATGCGCATCCGGCTCTCCGGCAGCGATCTGTGGCGGGTCATGGCGCCCTGAAGATGCCGCAGAAGAAGGATCCTGAGAAGCGGGTGTTCACGGGCGTGTACTTCGACCGGCCGCAGCACGATGCGCTGCGCGCGCTCTCCGACGAGACCCGCGTGCCACTCGCTGCTTACCTGCGCGAGGCGGTCGACATGTTGCTCGCGAAGTACGGCGTGAAAGTCGCGAAGCCCCGGGCGCGGCGCTAGGGCGCGGGCTTGCCGAAGACCTGCGACCAGTAAAGGACCGCACCGTCGCGGGTGCCCGCGGCGGAGCTGATGCCCATGTCGGTGAAGTCGGGATCCATGATGTTTTCGCAGTGGTGTGCACTCTCGAGCCAGCCGGCGACGACCTGCCCGGGCGTCGGCTGCCCGAACGCGACGTTCTCCCCGATCACCTGCCAGCGGTAGCCTGCGCGCGTCGCCCGCTCGCCGGGAGAGCTGCCGTCCGCGCCCGCGTGGCTCATGCGTCCGCGCGTGGCCATCTCGCGCGCGTGCGCGAGTGCGACTCGATCGAGGATCGCCGATCGCGCAAGCGGCGGCACGGCGTCGTGGCGCTTCCCTCCGCAGCGTCGCGGCTTCGCCCGCGCGTCATTGACGAGATCGAGCACGAGCGCGGCAGCGGGTACTGAATCGACTGGCGTCGGCGCCGTGCGTGGCGCCGGCGGCGCGAGCGGCACGCAGGACACCAGCAACAGCGCGAGCGGAGCGAGCGCTTTCATGTCGGGTATCATCCTCAATCCGTGACCCGCTTCCACCAGTCGCGCAGGCGTTCCGCGAGCGAGTCGAATTCCGAGGGGCGGCAGTCTTCGGCGTGCACGAGGATCATGTTGCGCGGTACCGCGACTGAAATCGCGTCTTCCTGTTCTTCGCATGCCGGGTCCGGCACGTAGCCGGTCAGGTAGTCGATCGTGATTTCCTCGAGCGTGATCGGCATCGGCGCCTCCCAGGAACGGCGCCCGATCGCAGCCATCGCGTTCGACCAGAGTGGCAGTGCGGCCTGGGATCCCGTGAATCCGGTCGGCGCGTTGTCGTCGTGCCCGATCCACGCGACGATCAGGTGGTCCCCGGAGAATCCGGCAAACCAGCTGTCGCGAAGCTCCGATGAAGTCCCGGTCTTGCCGGCGGTGACGAGACCCGCGGGCAGCCGCGCGGAGCCCGCGCGTCCCGTGCCGCGGGTCATCACGTCCACCAGCAGGCGATCGAGTTGATAGACCGCGGTCGCGCTGGCCGCCGCCCGCGCCTCCCGCTGCGGACCCGCGACGCGCCGGCCGTCCCTGCCGGTGACGGCGAGCACCGCATGCAGCTCGCGATGCCTGCCGCCGTTGGCGAAGGCGTTGTAGATCTGTGCGACCTCGATTGGCGCGAGGTCTACGGATCCGAGCAGCAATGCGGGCAGTTGCGCCGGTTCGCGGTCGAGCCCGAGCGCGCGGAACTTCCGGGCGACTGGCGCGAGCCCGACCTCGAGTCCGAGTTGGACCGTCGCGAGATTGCGTGAATCGGCGAGCGCGCGGACGAGCGGCAGCGGGCCGAGCGCCTCGCGGTCGAAGTTCTGCGGCCGCCAGACATCGCCGCCGCGCTGGCGCACCTCGATCGGGCTGTCGTTAAGGATGCTCGCAGCGTGGTAGCGCCCGGTTTCGAGCGCCGCCAGGTAGACGACCGGTTTCACCAGCGAGCCAATCGGCCGTTTCGCGTCGAGCGCACGGTTGAAGCCCGAGGTCAGCGATTGCCGCCCCCCGATCATCGCGACGACCTGGCTGGAGTCGGGCTCGGTCACGACCATCGCGGTTTCGAGCGGGTTCTTCTTCGATTGCCGCCGCGCGTCGAGCCGCGGAAACTCCTGAAGCACGGCGCGCTCGATCGCCGCCTGTGCCCTCGGGTCCAGGCTCGTGAAGACGCTGACGCCCGGCTGCATCAATTCCGACTCGCCGTAGTCGCGCTGGAGCTCCCGGCGGACATAGTCGAGGTAGGCCGGGTAGTAGCTGCGCTCGGCGCGCGGCACGATGCCGAGCGGCCGCTTGGCGGCGGCGGTCGCTTCTTTCTCCGCGATGACTTTCAGTTCCGCCAGCCTCGCGAGCACGAAATTCCGCCGTTCCGTTGCACGCTCCGGCTGTGCGCGCGGGTTGTAATAGGACGGACCGCGCACGATGCCGACGAGCAGCGCAATTTCCTGTGTTTCGAGCTCGTCGACCGGCTTGCCGAAGTAGAACCGGCTGGCCAGCGCGAATCCGTGGATCGCCCGGTCGCCGTCCTGTCCGAGGTAGATCTCGTTGATGTAGCCGTGCAGCAACTGGGTCTTGCTGTAGCGCGCCTCAAGCAGCATCGCCATCACGGCTTCCTGGGCCTTGCGCCGCATCGAACGCGTGTCGTCCAGGAAATAGCTCTTGACCAGCTGTTGCGTCAGCGTGCTGCCGCCCTGTTCGACACGGCCCGCCCGCAGGTTGGCCCAGGCCGCGCGAAAGATCGCCTTCACATCGATGCCGGAGTGCGTATCGAAGTGCTGGTCCTCGATCGCCTTCAGCGCCGACAACAGAAGCGCGGGCACCTCGGCGGGCGCGACGATGATTCGATCCTCGCCGTGCACCGGATGCAGGTTACCGATCAGCAGCGGCTCGAGCGGCACGGCCGCGAGCGCGCGGCCATTCGCATCCGCGAGCGCGGTGACGGCCGTCGAATCGGC
The DNA here is from genome assembly GCA_031404555.1 of Gammaproteobacteria bacterium. GTDB lineage: Bacteria > Pseudomonadota > Gammaproteobacteria > Steroidobacterales > Steroidobacteraceae > SCUD01. The sequence goes on along the minus strand of JANNHT010000293.1, from coordinate 14,526 downwards.
GGTGACGCGCAGGACCGCCGACTCGCGCACCCGATCGGCAAACCGCGCCCGCCGCAACACGATCTCGAAGCGCGAACCGTCGCGCCGGTACGTGCCGGGCTGCGCTTTGCGACTGTCGCGATAGCCGAGCCGGGCGAGCTCCTGTTCGATGGCTTTTGCCGGCAGCGGTGTGCCGGGACGCAACACGAGCGGCAACGCGTAGACCTGCGTCGGTACGCTCCAGCCGCGGTCCCTGAACTCGCGCGAAATCAGGATGTCGAGCCAGACGACCCAGGCGATCCCGGCGAGGACGAGGATGAGCAGCGCGCAGACGAGGATGCGGCGAATTCGGGACTTGAGACTACTCATCCTGGGCACGGAGACTGGCGTGAACCGAAGGATGCGGACTGCGGGTGGGACTGGCGAGTTTCAACAGCATATCGCAATCTTTCCAATGTGCGCTGCCGTACAGACGCGGCGCGCTCGTCAGATAGTCTTGAGTGCATAAACTGCACTTTCAGGTGACCTGCGCGGCGAAGATCGCCGGTGCTCTCAACTGAGCATCAGGAACACGAACCCAAACCGTGCGTAATCCCTTCCCAATGACTCCAAACCATAACGGTCTGCTTGCAGCCTTGTCTGCTGAGGCTCTGGATCGCCTGCGTCCATATCTTGAGATCGCGCAAATGCCTCTGGGCAGGGTGATCTACGAATCCGGCAGTGTACTGGACCACGTCTATTTCCCGACGCCGGGCTGCATTGTTTCAATGCTATACGTCATGAAGAACGGCTCTTCGGCGGAGATTGCTGTGGTCGGCGCTGAAGGTGTACTGGGCATCGCCTTGTTCATGGGTGGCGGCACTACGCCGAGTCGGGCGCTGGTGCAAAGCGCCGGCGAGGCGTTTCAGCTGGAAGCGAAGGTACTGCAGACCGAGTTCGCGCATCACGGAGAGGTGCGGGGACTGCTGCTGCGTTACACGCAGGCACTCATCACGCAGATGACACAGACCGCCGCGTGCAATCGGCACCATTCGGTGGATCAACAACTGTGCCGCTGGCTGCTGTTGAGCCTGGATCGCCTTTCCGGCAACGAGCTCTCAATGACCCAGCAATTGATCGCCAACATGCTGGGCGTACGCCGTGAAGGCGTGACCGAGGCGGCAGGCAGACTGCAGGCTGAGGGTTTGATTCACTACAACCGTGGCCGCATTGCAATCCTCGATCGGGCAGGACTGGAAGCACGAGTCTGCGAATGCTATGCGGTGGTCAAAGAGGAGTATGCCCGCCTGCTGCCGGAGCCCTGCAGCGAGAGCGGCCCACTCGGAAAGGGCTTGCTGGTCGACGCAGCTTAGTCATCGCGCAGTCATGTCGCGAATGAAGACAGCGGCTCCCGGAAGGAATGCCCGCAGGTGACGCAAACAATACAGCTGTCTGCCGCCGACAACGCCGACTTCGGTCGGAGGCCGCTGCTGGCGACACACAATCTGCATCAGTCGGACCTGTTCACCGACGCGGCGCTGATCGACTTGCTCGACCATTTTCCACGCCAACACCTTTACGCCTTGACCATGGGCAACGATCTTGCGCGCACCGACGACAACCGGCTGGCGCTTCATGACGGGGTGAGCGGCGCCGAATTGCTGCGTGCCGTCAGAAACGGGCGCCTTTGGCTCAACATTACGCGTGTTGACCGCGCCGATGCACGTTACCGTGCGCTGATTGATCAACTGTACGCACAGCTTGCGGCCCAAGTGACGGGCTTCTCGCCCATCGCAAGCCAGGGCACCTTGCTGATTTCGTCGCCGCACGCTGTCGTCTACTACCATGCCGATGGGCCGGCGTCGGCGCTCTGGCATATCCGGGGCCGGAAGCGAATCTGGATCTACCCTGCACTCGACGAGCGCTATGTCCGGCGCGAACTCCTCGAAGATATCTTCGCCAATGTCCGGCACGAATACCTGCCCTATGACGAAGCTTACGATCAGGGGGCCGTGGTCTATGATCTCGAGCCTGGTCAGTGGGCTACCTGGCCGCAAAATGCGCCGCACCGGGTGACCAATCTGGACAGCGTCAACGTCTCGCTTTCAACCGAGCACTTCACCCGTCAGAGCCGCTGGCGGGCGCGCGTCTATACCGCCAACCGCTTCTTCCGTACCCGTCTCGGCATGCGAAACCTGTCGGTGCGTGAGACCGGGCCGGTCGCGGTGATGAAGACGGTGATTCACCGATTGGCGCGCAAGGCAGGGCTGGATCCCTTGCGGACCAAGCATCATGTTCCAGCGATGCGGGTCAATGCCGATGCCCCGGGAGGCGTAGTCGCGCTCGAGGCAACGGGGAATTTCGCCAAGGGGAGCGATTGATTGACGTGCGCTGTTTCGGATCGCTGGAGGAGGCCGCGTTCCTGCGAGACGAGGTCAATGCGCTGAATCGCGCCAGCACGCGGCCGGATCCGTTTTCGACCTTCGAGTTCTTTGAGAATTTCCTGCGGCACGACAGGAAATTTCCGCGTGGCCAGGGCCTGCGCCTGTGGTTTCTCACCGCATTCGACGCCAGCCGTCTGGTCGGATACATGGCGCTCAAACTCATGCCACACAGGGTGCTGGGCCTGCGCGCGTTCAAGCTCGACTTTCTGGTGACTCAGAACAACGACCGGCCGCAGCTGGTGGCCCGGGCAGAGGATGCCCTTGCAGTCAGCGAGGCGTTCTACATTTACTTGCTGGAACGCGGGCGCGAATGGAGTTTCCTCGAGTTTCGCCAGCAGGATGCTGCCTCGCCGCTGTTTCCGCCGCCGCCCGCGGTCAAGCTCGAGGGGTACTCGGTACGCCAATGGCCGAGCCTGGACAATGCCACCATACACGTGCGCTGGGACACGCTGGGCGCGTACTTCCGGTCATTCTCGATGAAGTTCCGCTCCAACGTCAGCCGGCAGATGCGCAGCCTGCTGGCGGCGGGCGAGGTGGAATACCTCGCATCGTCGGACCCGTCCGTTACTCCAGCGCTCATCGAGCTGTATCACGGCATCGAGGCGCGCAGCTGGAAATTACGGGCCGGCATGACCATCGGCGGATTTCCCCGGTGGGTGGAGTATTTCAGAAGCCTGCTCGATGCACAGCAGCCCATGCGGGTATCGATTCAGGTGCTCCTGCTCGACGGAGTGCCCATCGCCGGGCTGATCAGCGGGGCCTTCATGAAGGGGCTCTACGCGCTGCACATGGTCTACGACGAGCGTGTGAGCCGACTGGCGCCGGGCTCGGCCATGCTGCTGATGAGCATGCGCCAGGCCATTGAAGGTCGCTACGCCCACCTCGACCTGCTAGCGGGTTTTGGCTACTACAAGATTCGCTGGCAGGCGCAGATGACCGAAACCCGGGTCGCGCAGATCTACCGTGTCGGCGGGCTTCCGTACTGGCGCAGAGTGTTCGGAGACTGGAAACGGCGCGTGTTTCCGGCCAGCTCGAACCCGGCGCCGGTCTATTTCAATCCGGCGCGCCGGGACGTCAGCGAACGCGAAGACGAGCCGGCGGTGTCCGGCAGTCCCGCCAGACTGCAGATCGATTCCCGCGAGCTGGAGCGAATTGCCGCGCTGATCGCCGAGGTTCGCAAAGGTCAGGGTGAGTTCCTGTCCAGGGCGGAGTTCGCTGCGCTGATGCCTTTCGAAACAGAGCGCTTATCCGGCTAGTCAGTCAGCCATTCTCCGTGGCTGTTCGCGCCACGGCGGTGACTGGATCAGGTGCTTTGCGGGACGAAAGGATCACGATGCCAGTCGCACTGATCAGTTCCCCGATCAGCACACCGAGGAGCGCTCCGGCCACGCCGAAACGGAGCATTCCCCAATAGCTCGCTGCGAGCGATACCGTGGCACACGCGAGTGTCAGCAGGGTGAGTGCGCGGAAACGTCCTTGCGCCGCAAGCAGATAAACCAGCTGGTCACGGGCCACCATCACGACGAAAATGGCTCCCCAGAGCAGCAACAGTTCGTCACTCTGCGCGAACTGCTTTCTGAGTACGACGCCAAAGATCCAGTCTCGCGCAAACCAGAGGATTGCGAAGTAGCACACCGCTCCTGCGGCCAGGGCCAGGGCCAGGAGTCGCAGTCGACGCCACAGCAGCGCCGTGCCGTGGAGATGCAGCCAGCCTGACGCAACCGGCAGCATGAGAGAGCCGATACCTGTTGACAGCAAGTTTACCGGCATCAGCAACAGGCGCGTTGCCGCGAGCGCGGCAACTGCGGCGATGTCGAGCGTTGCGGCGGCCAGATAGATGAACCCCTGGGTGAAGGCCCAGTGGACGGCCGCGCCCGCCGTGGACCAGGCGGCGAGCGGCGCTATCTCGTGCAAGATTCCCGGCGACCCCAGGATGTCCCACGGTTCATGGCGGCGCAACGTCCTCAATAGCAGGATGCCGCTCGCCACCGCGGCGACGCCGAGCGTCAAGACTGCGGTCACCGCGGGTGCCGGTGTCAGCGTGGCGACCAGGCCCCCTGCGACCATCAGTACGACGTGGAAGGCATCGGTGCGAAGCACGTCCAGCGGACGGCGATGGGCGAGCAGGACGATGCGAAAGTACTCGCGGTGCAAAACGGCAAGCGCCGCGACGACCGTCACGACGATCAGCGGGCCGGAGTGGGCGTTCGGCGTCTGCGTGTACCAGACAGCCAGTCCAAGGACCATGGCAACCCCGCCGGCGACGGACAGGATCCGGCGTTGTTCGCGATACAGGCCACCGACCAGCTCGCCGCGTGCCTGGCGATCGAGCCGGTTCAAACGTATTGCCAGCGGTGGAGCGAAGATCGCATTCTGCAGGGAGAGCAGCAGCAGAAGCGCGTTCAACGCCAGGATGTAGTAACCGTACTGGAGGTCGGATGTGCCGCGAATCAGGATCAGGCCGACGGCAAAGCTGGCGGCGGAAAGCAGTCCCTGACTGATGACTGCGCCGCTCAGCAGGCGCGCAAAGGCGAAGTGCCGGCGACGACGGTCGCTCAAGATTGTTCCCGACCGGTTCGCACCCACAGCGCGGATCTGCGAGCAGTCAGCAACAGCAGCAGCTTCCAGAGCACGAAATACGGCGCGCGCAGCAAGTCCACCAGCCCGCGCTTGCCGACGCCGCTCAGCTGCCAGCCGCGCAACACATAGATCACCAGACTTGTGCTGCAGCCAATGCCGAGCCACAACCCCGTCTCCATGGAGGGTTGCCACTGCATTGCAACACCGGCGAAGACGAGGAGCGCAGCAACATTGACTGCTATCCAGGACAGGGGCGGCACCAGCAGATCGATCGCCAGATCCAGGCAGACCCTGCCGCTGCGGCCGCCGGACCTCAGGGCCCCCTTCAGAAGCGGCAGGATTCTGGAGCGGATCAGCTGACTGCGCCCATTCTCCCAGCGCTGCCGTTGGGTGCGTGCCGCACCCTCACCGGACACCATGACAGCGGCGACATGCGCTTCGTCCGTGTAGTACACACGACAGCCGGCGAGACCCAGATCGATTCCGTATTCGACGTCCTCGGCCAGGGAGAACGCCCGATACGGAACCCGCCGCAGCAGCTGATGGGTAATGCACCACCCGTTGCCTCGAATTCCACAGGAAAGCTGCAGCCGTTCGCGCGCGCGCGAACGTACCTGGTGAAACGAGGCCATGGCAATGGCCATCAGTCGGGTGCGCCACGAAGCCTGTGGGTTCAGCACAGCGTAGTGCGCCTGAATGGCGTCGGCTCCGTTCTCGATGCGGCTCGCAAAAGCTTCGAGCAGGTTGTTCGAGACTTCGGAATCGGCATCAACGACGACGACGGCGTCGGACCACCCGCACGCCAGACTGGACCGGAATGCAAGATCCAGCGCATGACCCTTTCCGCGCTGCTGCGTATCGTGGCGTAGCAGCACGCTGGCGCCGGCCGCTTGCGCAAGCGCTGCGGTGGCATCCGTGCAGTTGTCCGCAACCACCAGCACGCGGAAGCCATCGGCGGGCCAGTCGAGCTTGCGCAGGCTGGCTACCACCGCTTCGATGATCGCCGCCTCGTCATGGGCCGGAACGACAATATCGAAGCGCAGACGCCGCGACGAGCGCGCAGCAGGCGATGGTGCGCGCGACAGCATCGTGAACAGCAGCAGGTACAGACTTGTCGCTGCGGCTGGCAGCGCCAGTGCAAACAGGATCAGATCCGCAACGACTGTCATGCGGCCGCGCGTCCGTATTCGCGATAGTGCCAGCCCAGGAGGACCGACATCTTTCCGAGGTTGGCCGATACCTTCAGCAGCCAGTACACGGCGCGATGCCTGCCGAGCGGCCAGCATGCGAGCGCCAATAGCGCCGCCATCGTCGTCTGCAGCAGTGCGCGCAGGAAGAAGTACACACGGCCCGCCACTGTCAGGCGTCCGAATCGTCCGGCCAGGCTGTGTCGCGCAAAGTCCTGTCCTCCTCGCAAAGCGCGTAACAGAAGCCAACGCAACGAGAGCCGGGCAGCTTCGACAGGCTCGTGGACGATGGCTTCGTCGCTCCACAGGATGCGCGCGCCGCGCAGAACCAGACGGCCGAGCAGGTCGCCGTCCTCGCCGCCCGTCAGTCCATAGTCCGGATCGAATGGCGTCGGTGTATCGCGTACCAGCGCGCCGCGCAACAACACATTGCCAAAGCGCAGCTTGTTGGCAGGGACGACGACGCCCGTCTTCATTCGTGTCCAGTCATAGAAGCGCCCGTGGCGGATCCATGCCGGTGCATCGGCCGGGATACCCGGCACGACTGGACCCAGTGACCCATCCGCCACGCCACGGATGACGGTCTGCGCCAGCTCCTGCAGCCAGCCTGCCGGCGCCCGTTCGTCGTCATCGATGAAGGCGATCCAGTCGCAGCTCGCCAGCGCGACCGTACGATTGCGTGTCAGTGAAATATTCTTCACCGGCTGGATGTCGTAATGAATCTGGAATGGAGCGCCAAGCTCGCGCCGCTGCTCCACGACGACACGCGCGCTGCCTGCAGCATCGTTATCGACCACCACGACTTCCTGCGGGAGAAGTCGCTGCCTGGTCAGGTCATCGAGCAGCGCGCTCAAGCGTTCAGCGCGCTGATAGGTCGCAATGCACACGCTGATCTTCATGGCACGGGCCGGGTGTCGGTGCGGTCCAGGCGATGAGTTGTGCTTAATGCGGTCGCCAGCTCCTTTCGCGCCCTGAACAGGTTCCAGGTCAGCAGCGCCAGCGCGGTCACATTCAGCAGCGGCGACCATCCCTGCGCAAAGCCCAGCAACAACGCCAGCACCGCGAAGAACAGCAGTCGAACCAGGTGAAATGGCGCTGCGGGCCAGTCCTTGCCGCCCAGCCGATAGATGTAATAGGGCACCCACCTCGCCAGGACGTGAGCGCCGAGTGCCACCGCGCCGATCAGACCGATCGGCACCAGTGCGACAAAGGCCGCGCTGCGCGCGAACTGCAATCCTCCGAACATCCAGACACGCGTCCCCTTGTCGTACCGGTTGTAGAGTGCGAACCAGCCGTGGGTGACCAGCAGCACCGCCGACCAGGCAACGAAGTCGGCGGGTGCCGGGTTTGCCGGCCAGCGCAGCAGAACCACGGCGATCGCACCGCATATGACTGCCCAGATCCACGGTTGCCATAGCGGAGTGGCGACCGGGGAATCGACAAATGCGCCGCTGAGTTTTGGATTTTCCTCGAAGCGTGCAGCGATCAGATCGTTGTCGACGTAGCCGCGCTCGTAGATCGCCCAGAACGACCCCAACAGGAACAGCAGACCGAGAACATGCAGCAACGGCGTCGCCGCCAGTGACAGCGAGCTCAGGACCCAGAGTGCGAAGTCCTCCTGCAGGATGCCGCGCACGATATAGCGCGCACCCGGTCGTTTGACATGAGTGAGGTACTGACCGGGCAGGTAGACACCGCTCAAGGCGTTCCGATGCCGCGCCTCCGGCCACACGGCTCGCAACGGACGCGCGCAGGCATCGAGCAGTGTCAGGTCCTGCGCCGAATCGGTGAGCACGAGTGCGCGGCGAACGGTATCGCCACCGAGCGCACCGACGGCCATATGGAGCTTCCCGCGGCGGCGATCAGCGAAAGTCGACAGCCGCGCGGCCACGATCTGTGCATGTGGCAGCCCCAGGGCGGCCACCAGCGGCCCGGCGATGGGCTGGAATCCCGCAGTCGTGATGATCGGCGTCGTGCCCGGAGTCTTGAGCGCTGCCATCAGGCGCAGGTTGGTGAAGTTCGTGGCCAGCCCCGCAACCTTGTTTTTCCAGCGATTGCCGGTCCAGGGAAAAAAGATCGAAATGAAACGAACGCGCCACACATCGCGCGTCACTTCGCCGCCGGTCCAGCGCCAGGGCTTGATGACGTCCAGCATCCTCATCAGCAGCAGTGCCGGGAGGCTCGGGCGCGCCGAGTCGATGAAGTCCTCGGTGGAATTGCGCAGGTACAGGGTTTCATCCAGGTCGAGCAGGATCGGCCCGCCATGGACCCGAATCGCGTCGATGGCGGTTTCCGGCGACACATCGTGCGGTGTGATGACGTGGACCGCGTTCATGGCACATTCACCGAGAGCAAGCCCGGTGGGATCCGGCGCTTGACAGGCTTCCGATGCAGGCGTTGGCGCAAGCGGGCGCAGGGCTGCTCCACCCAGCGGCGCATCGGTTCCGCCACGGCCAATGTCAGGACGGCTGCGCAGAGGGTCAGCCAGAACCAGCTCAACTGCGGCCAGTGCTTTGCGAGCCCCGCAAAGATCACGTGATGCGAAAGGTAGATGGTGTAGGAAATCGTCCCGATGTACACCACCGGGCGAATGTTCAGCCAGCGAAACGGCAGCTGATCCGCCCTCGTTACCGCCAGGTAGATCAGCGGTGCGATGGCCAGGCTCTGCAGGGTATAGCGGGCCGTGAGGCGAAAAACTTCGCCGCGATAGAACAGCGTGAACAGCAGCACGGCGATGCAGATCGCGGCGACTCCCCAGTCGTAGGCGGCTTTACGGGCGGGGACGTGGTCGAGCCAGGGATTGCGCAACAGGGCCATGATGCAACCGAACAGGATCGCGTCCGCGCGCGTATCGGTCGCCATCGTCAGGTAGGCGACGGACCCACCGCGAAAGGCCAGCCAACAGCGCCACGCGAGGATGGCCGCGCAAAGCATCACGAGCAGGCTGACGGAGAGTCTGACGCGGCTGATGCGCAGCAGCAGTGCCGCCAGCGGCGGATACAGCAGGTAGTAGTGCTCCTCGATGGCCAGCGACCAGATCACGCCGACGCCTGCCGGCATGCCGTGATAGTCGTGGGCGATCACATGGTAGTTGCCAAAGTAGAAGAGGGCGGACAACAGGCCGCCCAGGGTGAAACTGCCATCGATGATCGAGGCCATGGACAGCAAGCCGGCGACGGCCACCACGATGAGCAGTGGTGGCATCAACCGCAGCAGACGGCGCAGGTAGAAGCCCCGGTAGCTGATCGCGCCGCTGCGGGTGTGTTCGATGCGCATGAGCGTGGTGATCAGGTAACCACTCAGCACGAAAAAGATGGTGACGCCGAGGCCGCCGGGCATGAGGTCGTCGAATCCGCTGTGTGCGAAGAACACCAGCGAAACCGCGACCGCACGGATGCCATCCAGGGAAGGGATCGCGCCGATGGCCGCATGGGAAGTGCCGGTCGCGGGCTTCATTGCTTCAGGCCCACGCCGTAGACCGGCATGCCGACGTAGGGACGTGGCTCGCCGAAAACCGCGCGCAGTCGATATTCGAGCAGGCTGCGCGCCAGCGCCGCCGTTGCCAGGGTCGTGATGACCAGGTCGACACTCAGCACGCTGAACCAGTGGGTTTCCGACAGATTCGTAATCGCCTGCTGGAACAGCAGCGCCAGGTACAGCGCGCCCTGATTGCGGTCCAGTTCCAGCAACTGCAGCGACTGCCGGAGATAGACCACTATATATGCGATCAGACACGTGAGGCCCGCCCATCCCAGATCGTTGAGGATCTCCAGATAGCCGTTGTGGGCAGACCCGGGGTAGAAGGAAGCCATCCGCCGAAAGAATTCATACGAGTCCGTTCCGGGGACGGGCGCGGCGGTCCAGTACGCCGCGTAACCCGTGCCGAAGAAAGGGTTGAGACGTATGTGCTCGGACAGGATTGCCCAGATTTCAGTGCGGCCGGTGAGCGTCACATCCTTGCCGGTCAACGCGGTGATGGGAGCCAGCAGCGTTCCCGAGCCCGGGACCAGGTCCAGCACGGCCAGCGCATACACCAGGAGTGCGACGGCGAGCAGCGCGATTGCATAGGGCACGTAGGGACGCATGCCCTTGGGCGAGCGCAGCAGTATGAACAGCAGGATCGTCACGAACACGGTGGCTGCCAACGACGTGCCGCTGCGAGACAGCAACAGGCAGGTCAGTGCAACGGCGCCACCGGCCAATGCCGGCAGGAGCCTGACCTCGCGGGTGAGCCACGCGTGAAGCCAGAAGATCAGGGAGATACAGGACAGGGCACCGAGCCCGTTCTTGTGGTTTGCGAGACCATGCCACGCACCGACCAGTTCAGCCGAGGTCTGCTGATGGATCGCCAGTGACGGAAAGACCAGGCCGAAGACGATGGAGCCCAGCAGCACGATGCCGAGAATCGGGCGCAGGACATTCTGGAAGCGCCGTGCATGCCAGCTCATCAGCACGAACGCGATGCAGACCAGCACCATCGTGACCAGCCTGACCAGACGCCGCAGGCTCAGCGACGGATCGATGGACCACGCAACGCTGACGAAGGCGAGCCCGACGAACACGGGCAGGAATGGATTCAGCACGCGCGCCAGATGCCAAACCAGCCCGGCGCGCCACACTGTGATCAGGGCGCCGAGCGCAAGCAGTGTCAACCACGCCATGCGGCTGACCGCACCAGCCGAACTGGGCGCACCGTTGGCCGAAAGAATCCGGTAGTCGAGGCCCTCCGGCACGATCATCAGCACGATCAACGCCCACAACATGGCCGCCAGCAGGACGGAGTGGCGGTCGTCCCGCAGCCAGGTCATGCCGGCTGGCGGTGCGGTGTTGGATGCTTGCGGCTGCATGGGTGCGGCAGCGGAATCAGAAGTGACTGATCACGGCGCCGAGTATCTGTGCGCGCGTGCCTCCCAGGCGGCGCAACATTTCCTGCATGTCCTTATAGGACGTGTGTTGTGCGCGGCTCAGCGTCAGCACGCGCCCGACGACGCTTGCGACCGCCAATGCGTCCGCAAAATACCCGGCCGGAGCCGTATCGATCACCACGAACTTCCAGTCGTCGCGCCAGGCTTCAATCATCTGGGCGAAGCGTTTGCTCGACAGCAGTTCCAGGGGATTGCCGGGAATACCACCCGAGGTCAGCACCGACATTCGCGGCAGCCCGCGGACGGCGTGAAGCCGCGGTTCCGAACCGGACTCAATCGCCTGCGACAGGCCCTCCTGATTGTCGGTGTCAAAAAGCAGGTGCTGGTGGGGGCGGCGAAGGTCCGCGTCGACTAGCAGCGTCGCGCAACCCGTCCGCGCGAAGGCGATGGCGAGCTCGGCGGCCAGCATGGAGCGTCCCTCGCCGGCACACGGGCTCACCAGTGCGATGATGTCAGCGCGATCGCTCGATTCGCGCCGCAACAAGAGCTCGGTGCACAACATGCGGATGTTCTCGCCACGTGGATCGCGGGAGTCCTGAGTCACCGTCAATCGGTGATCGGCACTGACGGTCCGTTCGAACGCGGTGACGTCATGCATCGATGTCGATGTCTGGTCGGCAGCTTGTTGCGATGTGTCCTGCGAGTCACGGGAATCGTGCCGCACCGTTGCCCAGATCATGCGGTCAATCTCCGCGGCAGCCTGCCGAGTTCGATCAGTACCGGGATGCCGTGATGGCGTTCGAGGTCGTCACGGCAGCGCACGCGGCGGTGGAAGAGTTCATAGACCAGCGGTATGCCGAGCCCGAAGATGCCGGCGGCGATGCCGCCCAGGAACAGCATGGCAAGTACTCTGGGCTTGCTGGCATTCACGGGCGGTGTGGCGCGGCTGACCAGCGTGATGTTGGTGTAGTGACCGCCGGAGGCGAACATGATCTGGTCGTATCCCTCCAGCGCACGCCGGTACACGACCTGTGTCGATTCCAGTTCCAGGAGGTACTTGGCGGCTTCATCGTGAAGCTGGCCGGTGGCGAGCACCTTCGACCGTTGTTCCGCCACCGCCTGTTGCAGGCTGTGCTCCAGGCTCCGTGCCATGCTCACTCCTGCCGACGCGTTGGCGGAGTAGCTTTGCAAGGCGATCGCGAGCGAGCGTCGCGTGGCCTCCGTCAGATTCTGCAGCTCCAGGATGTCGGGATGATCCGGTGTGTATTGCCAGATCAGCTCTGCCAGACGCAACTCCTGGGCGGCGAGCCGCGCCTTGAGTGCCTGAACTTCGGGCGACGACAGGACCAGGTCGCTGACATCCTGGTTGCTTGATGTGCGTGCCTCGGCTGCGCGACGCGCGTTCTGCGCTTCCAGCAGGCGCCCCTCGAGGGTCGCAAGCAGCACCATGTCGACGTGGGTCTTGTCCCCCTCGTCGATCAGCGTATTCCGCTGATGAAAGGCGGTGACTTCCTTCTGCGCCTGGTCGACCTTGGCCTTGAGTTCCTGCAATTGCTGCGCATAGCGCTGGGCACGCTTTCCCGGCGGACCGGTTGAACGCAGGTAGTCCTGTTCCTTGTATACGTCGGCAATCGCGTTCGCGACCTGCGCCGCTTCCGTCGGATCGCGCGCCGAATAGGTCACATAGATCAGCTGGCTGCCGAACTGGCCCTGGTAGATCGCCAGACTGCGGGCCAATTTCCCTGCCGCCCATTCGCGCAGCGTGCCGCGCTCGCCGTCGTAACCGGCGACGTAGTCCTTGTGCCGCGTCAGGTCAAGGCGATCGACGACCGCCTCCAGCACCTCCGGCGTCTGCATCAACTCCATCTCCGTCGCGATGTAATTGCTGACCTGCCCGACTGGGAGTTCCTTGCCGTTCAGCGGATCGTTGACCTCATAGCTCACCAGCAGTCTCGCTGTGGCGGTGTACGTGCGCGGCCACATCGACACGACCAGGGCCGTGAGTGACAGCATTACGAGAAGGATGAGGATGGTCAGCTTCCGGTGGGCCCAGACGATCGCGACCAGCTGGGCCCGGGAGAGGCCGGGATAGACGAAGTTCAGCGGAATGGCCGGCGTGGTCACCGACATCGGCGCTTCCCTGAATGCCACGGGCAGAACGGTCATAAGCACCTGCCAGTCCCACACGACGGCATTGAAGCGGAAAGGACTCGTTCGCAGACGGGTACACCCGTCCGCGATATTGAGTGCGAAATGGTGTTCTACGGCTCACCGCCGCCAGCGTCTGTTCGGTGTCGTACATAGCGGGGTCACTATGTGCGTCGCCGTACAGACATGGGATTGCCTGGAACCTACCGTCGGCGCACGCCTAGCAGTTGCAAAACAGGCGGATAGGATTGCCTCGCACGCCGTTTCCCAGGGTCGTCGCCAACGAAGCAACGAATCGTTCACCATGCCGAGTCTCACCATTCTCGACGAAAAGGAACGAACTGCGCTGACCGTCGAAAACAATCGTACCGACGTCGACTATCCCGAGCACCTGACGCTGCTTCAGCTCTTTGCGACGCAGGCTGCCAGGTCGCCAGAGGCAGTCGCGGTCGTTTGCGGCGAACTCAGCATGACCTACCGCGAACTGGACATCGCCTCGAACCGGCTGGCACATGAACTGCGCAGTCGCGGTGTGGCGCCTGCCAGCAGGATCGCGGTGTTCCTCGAGCGCTCGCCGGACATGCTGGTGGCGCTTCTGGCCACCCTCAAATCCGGCAGCGCCTACGTACCACTCGACCCGGCATATCCCGCGCAGCGTCTGCAGTACGCATTCGGCAATTCGCGGTCGGCTGCGCTCATTACACAGGCCTCGTTGCGCGGCCGCCTGGCACATGAGTCGGTGGTGGTTATCGACTCGCAATCCTCGTCGATTGACGGACAGAACCCGGAATCTCCGCCCGCAATCGCAACGTCCGCGGATTCGGCCTACGTCATCTATACGTCAGGATCGACCGGGCGGCCCAAGGGTGTCGAGATCCGCCATGGCGCGCTGGTCAATCTTCTTTGTGTGATGCGCGATCGTCCCGGGCTTGCTGCCGACGATACCGTGGTGTCCGTCACGACGATCAGTTTCGATCTGTCGGTGCCGGACCTGTTCCTGCCATTGATCGTCGGCGCGAAGCTGATTCTTGCCAGGGAACAAGAGATGTCGGATGGCGCCGCATTGCTGCAGTTGTTGCGGCGACATGGCGCGACATTCATGCAGGCGACGCCGGTCACTTGGCAGCTTCTGCTCGAAGCAGGATGGCGTGGAGATCCTCCGCTCAGGATGCTGTGCGGCGGCGAATCGATGTCGCGCAGGCTCGCGGAAAGACTGCTCGAGTGCGGTGGTGAACTGTGGAACATGTACGGCCCCACGGAAACGACAGTGAGCGTGTGCCCGTCAGGTGCGGCCTTGCCGACCATCGCGGCGCCGATCGCATGATTGGCGCCACCCTTGTTTTC
>JANNHT010000292.1:0-3764 GCA_031404555.1 Gammaproteobacteria bacterium | reverse complement strand
TTCGTCGAGTACACGGCGCCGGATCCGGAACTGCTCCGCCAGCTCTTCGCCCGCATGGGCTTCCCGGTCACGGGCCGGCACCGCAGCAAGAACGTCACGCTGCACCGCCAGGGCGACATACACTTCATCATCAATGCCGAGCCCGCGGGCTTCGGGCAGCGCTTCGCGCGCGAGCACGGCCCCTCCGCCTGCGCGATGGGATTCCGCGTCAGGGACGCGGCCGCGGCGCTCCGGCGCGCGGTGGAGCTCGGCGCCAAGCCGGTCGAGACCGAGGTCGGGCCGATGGAGTTGCGCATCCCCGCGATCGAGGGCATCGGCGGTAGCCTGATCTACCTGGTGGACCGCTACGGCGACCGCACGATCTACGACGTCGATTTCGTGCCGGTCAGCGACCCCGCGACAGTGCGCGCGGCCGGGCTCACCGTGATCGACCACCTCACGCACAACGTCAGCCGCGGCAACATGGACAAGTGGTCCGGCTTCTACGAGCGGTTGTTCAATTTCCGCGAGATCCGGTACTTCGACATCGAGGGCAAGAAGACCGGGCTGTTCAGCCGCGCGATGACGAGCCCCTGCGGCAGGATCCGGATCCCGATCAACGAGAGCCAGGACGACAAGAGCCAAATCGCGGAGTACATCCGCGATTATCACGGCGAGGGCATCCAGCACATCGCGCTGTTCACCGACGACATCTACGCGACGGTGGATGCGCTGCGCGCCAATGGCGTCGAGTTCCAGGACACGCCGGACACCTATTACGAGGGCGTGACCGCGCGGGTCACCGGGCACCGCGAATCGCTCGAACGCATGATGGAACGGCGCATCCTGATCGACGGCAGCGTCGAGGACGGCATCCTGCTGCAGATCTTCACGAAAAACGTGATCGGCCCGATCTTCTTCGAGATCATCCAGCGCAAGGGCAACGAGGGCTTCGGCGAGGGCAACTTCCGGGCGCTGTTCGAGTCGATCGAGCTCGACCAGGAGCGGCGCGGGGTGATCTGAGCGCGAGGCCGGTCACAACTTTCGCAGGAATTCCGGGCATTTACGTGCGGAATCCGCCGTGACTTGAGATGATCGGGGCTCACGCGACAGGACGTGGCATGAACGCTGCTCCGACCACTGGCCCATCTGCGGCCGCGAACCGCGGCCCGTTCGCGGGCGGTTGGACCGGACTCGTTGCGATCGGCGTCGCCGTCTACATCGCGATCGCCATCGCGATCTCGCTCGCGGGCCTGCCGTCAAGCCCCGCGCTGGACTTCTTCCTGCTGACATCGGACATGCCGGCCAGCATTGCGGCCACCGCACTCGCGATCGTCGCCGCGCGCTCGGCCCGCGACCCGGCCAACCGCCGCACCTGGAAGTTCCTCGCCGCGGCGCTCATCGCCTACGTCCTCGCGAACCTGATCGATACCGGCTACCGCCTGCTCGATCTGGATCCGTTCCCGTCGCTGGCCGACGTCGTCTATTTCACCTTCTATGCGTTGCTGTTCCAGGCATTCCTGGTCGCGATCCGCGCGAGCACGCAGCGCGTACCCTGGGGCCGCCTGCTGCTCGACTCGGTCATCCTGATCCTCGGTTTCGGTACGTTCTTCTGGTATTTCGTCATCAGCCCGACTGCAGCCGCGGACCAGCAGGACTTTGCGCGCTTCGTGCTGTCGCAGGCCTACATCGCGGTCGACTGCCTGATGCTGATGGCGATCGGCGTGCTGCTGATGAACAGCACGCGCGCGCCGATGCGGCGCAGCACGATCCTGCTGCTGACGACGGGCTTCTCGCTGATGTTCCTCGCGGATATCGTCTGGGCGACGTCGGCTGCGACCGACGGCTACCAGCTCGGCGACTTCTCGGACGTGCTGTATCTCGCCTGCTACGTCGGTCTCGCCGGCGCCGCGCATTCGCAGATCCGCGACCGCTGGCAGCTGAAGCCCCGCACGTCGCGGTTTGGCGCCGCGGCGACGCAGAGTGTTCCGTACGCGGCGATGCTGATGGCCTTCCTGGTGCTGGTCTATTTCGCGGCCGGCGATGCCAGCAACCCCGTCACGGTCATGACCGTGTCGATCTTCGTGCTCGCCGTCCTCGTGATGGCTCGCCAGGGCGTGGTCCTGCGGGACGATGCCCTGGCGCGCCAGCGGCGCGCGGTCAACCTCGTGGAGGCGCGATTCGCCTCGCTGATCCGCCATGCCTCCGACGTGATCATGATCGTCGACGCAAACGGGCGCATCCAGTATGCGTCGCCCGCCGTCGAGCGCACGTTCGCGCTCCAGCACGATGACCTGATCGGCCGCCGGCTCTCGGAGATCTGGCGCGAGGCCGATTACGAGCGCCTCGGCAACTTTCTCGCGGAAGTGACCGCGACCCACGGCGCCGCTGTCGGGCCGGTGGAACTCTCGGTCGGCACGACCGCCAGGCGGTTCATCCTGGAGTGCGTCGGCAGCAACCTGCTCGCCGACCCTGCCGTCGCGGGACTCGCGCTCAACTTCCGCGACGTCAGCGAGCGCAAGGCGCTCGAGGACCAGCTGCGCCAGCTCGCATTCCACGACCCGCTGACGCTGCTTGCGAACCGCAGCCTGTTCCGCAACCGCGTCGACCATGCGCTCGCGGTCGCACGCCGCACCGGCGGACAGGTCGCGGTGTTCATGATCGACCTGGACAACTTCAAGAACGTCAACGACTCGCTCGGCCATGACGCGGGCGACCGGCTGCTGCAGACCGCGGCGCAGCGCCTGGTGAAATGCACGCGTGCGGACGACACGGTCGCGAGGCTCGGCGGCGACGAGTTCGCAGTGCTGCTCGAGGGTATCGCGAAGCCCGAGCACGCGGAGAACATCGCGGCCGTCGTGACACGCGCGTTCAAGGAGCCGCTCCAGATCGACGGCAGCGACCAGAACGTCACGACCAGCATCGGCGTCGCACTCTCGCAGCCCGGGGACGATACGGAGCACCTGCTGCGCAATGCCGACATCGCGATGTACAGCGCGAAGTCGGCCGGCAAGGGCCGCCACGTCGTGTTCCACGCGCGCATGCAGGAACAGCTCAGCGAGCGCCTGCGCCTGGAGGACGACTTCAACCAGGCGCTGGTGCAGGGAGAATTCTTCCTCGAGTTCCAGCCGATCGTGGACCTGAAGACCACCGAGCTGCTCGGCGTCGAGGCGCTTGTGCGCTGGCAGCATCCCGAGAAGGGACGGCTGATGCCGGGTCAGTTCATCCCGGCGGCCGAGGAGACCGGCCAGATCATCGAGCTCGGGCGCTGGGTGTTGCTGGACGCCTGCCGCCGGATGCGCGAATGGCGCGAGTCGATCGCGGCGGGCGCGGGCCTGCGGCTCGCGGTGAACATTTCCGGCCGCCACCTCGCCCAGGGCGACCTGGTCGCGGACGTTCGCCTCGCGCTCGAACAATCGGGCCTCGAGCCCCAGAACCTGCTGATTGAGCTGACCGAGAGCACGATCATGCACAACACCGAGGGCAACCTCGCGCGGCTCAAGGAGCTGAAGGCGCTCGGCGTCCGGCTCGCGATCGACGATTTCGGCACCGGATACTCGTCGCTCTCCTACCTGCACCGATTCCCGATCGACATCCTGAAGATCGACCGGTCATTCGTCAGCCGCCTGACCGAATCGAGCGAGGGTCCGAAGCTCGCACGTGCCGTGGTCATGCTGGGCGAGACGCTCGGACTCGAGACGGTCGCGGAGGGCGTCGAGTTGCAGGGCCAGGTGACGCACCTGCTCCAGCTCGGCTGCGTCGCCGCGCAGGGATACCTGTTCTCG
>JANNHT010000291.1:0-7313 GCA_031404555.1 Gammaproteobacteria bacterium | reverse complement strand
CGGGGACATCCAGGACCTCGAACGCGAGACCGAGCGACGGGAGGATCGCCTGCCCACCGGCCCCGAGACGGG
This sequence comes from Gammaproteobacteria bacterium, assembly GCA_031404555.1. Lineage (GTDB taxonomy): Bacteria > Pseudomonadota > Gammaproteobacteria > Steroidobacterales > Steroidobacteraceae > SCUD01. Next base: position 7,241 of record JANNHT010000291.1, on the reverse strand, counting down.
TGACCTCGACCGGCATGCGCTCGCGCGCGGGGCCGAACACGGCCGCACCGGTTTCGGCCACGAGGCGCGCAACCCCGCCGACGTGATCCGCGTGGTGATGGGTCGCGAGGATGGCGCGGAGCGTGAGCCCGTCAGCGGCGAGGCGCTCGAGCACCGGCGCCGCATCGCCCGGATCGACGACCGCGACCGCGCGCGCATCGTTCGCACCGTGGATCAGCCAGATGTAGTTGTCCTGGAACGCCGGGATCGGCTCGACGTCGAGCATGCGCGAGTGTGCGGGAATTCCCGCCACGCGGCCAACTGGCCGCGGGCGCGGGCCGCCGGTTATGCTTTCGGCATGACCGGACAAGCACGGGAACTCGACGCCTGGTTCGCTGGCCCGCTCGGTGCGCGGCTGCTCGAGCAGGAGCGCGCGATCATCGGGCCATCGCTCGAATGCGCATTCGGTCTGCATTGCCTTCAGATCGGCTCCTGGGGCGGGCCCGATACCTTCCTGTCGCTCGCGCGCACCCGGCGCACGGCCCTGATCGCAGCCGACGGGGCGGCCGGCGCGGCGCTCATCGCCGAGCCGTCGGCGCTCGCGCTGCAGTCGGACAGCGTCGACGTCCTGCTGATGCCGCACACGCTCGAATACGCGCGCGAGCCCCACGAGGTGCTGCGCGAAGCGGCGCGCGTCCTGACCGGCGAGGGCGAACTGCTGGTCCTCGGATTCGAGCCGCTCGGCGGCTGGTCGTTCCGCAATGCCTTCACGCGCGGTGGCTTTCCGCCCGGGCTCGAGCGCACGATACCGGCGCACCGCCTCGCGGACTGGTTGAAGCTGATCGGCTTCGAAGTCGGCGCGGCCACGCGCTACCTGTATGCGCCGCCGCTCGCGAGCCTCCAGGGCGGGCGCGCCGAACGGTTCCTGGAACGCCTCGGCCGCAGCGCGTGGCCGCGGCTCTCCGGCGCCTACCAGCTCCACGCGCGCAAGCGCACACATTCGATGACGCCGATCCGCCTGCGGAACCGACTGCGCACGGCCGTGATAGGCGGCCTCGCCGAACCGGCCGCGCGGCGCGCGTCTTGAGCCGGGTCGAGATCTACACGGACGGCGCCTGCCGCGGCAATCCGGGCGCCGGCGGCTGGGGTGCACTGCTTCGCTTTGGCGACAGCGAGCGCGAGCTCTTCGGCGGCGAGCCCGCGACCACGAACAATCGAATGGAGCTGACCGCGGCGATCCGGGCGCTCGAGGCACTGACGCGCCGCTGCGAGGTGTCGCTCTACACGGATTCGCAATATGTCCGCCAGGGCATCACGACCTGGCTCGCCGACTGGAAGAAGCGCGACTGGCGCACGGCTGACCGCAAGCCGGTCAAGAACCAGGATCTGTGGGAGCAGCTCGACGCGCTCGCCGCGCAGCACGACGTCGAGTGGCACTGGGTGCGCGGCCACGACGGCCATCCGGAGAACGAGCGCGCGGATGTGCTCGCGAACCGCGGCATCGACGAAATGCGCTAGCTGGTATCCTTTCGCACCGTGCGACAGATCGTCCTCGACACCGAAACCACCGGGCTCGAAGTCTCCGACGGGCACCGCATCATCGAGATCGGCTGCGTCGAGCTCGTGCACCGGCGCCCGAGCGGCCGGACCTGGCAGCGCTACCTGCGTCCCGAACGCGAGGTGGAGGCGGGCGCGCTCGCGGTTCACGGCATCACCAACGAGTTCCTCGCGGCGCAGCCACGGTTCGCGGACGTCGCGGCCGAGTTCCTCGAGTTCGTCACGGGCGCCGAGCTCCTGATCCACAACGCGGCCTTCGACGTCGGTTTCCTCGACGAGGAACTGAAGCGCGCGGGACTCGAGCAGACGATGGCGGCCGTCTGCCGGATTCAGGACACGCTGCTGCTCGCGCGCGCAAGCTGCACCCGGGCCAGCGCAACAGCCTGGACGCGCTCTGCAAGCGTTACGGCGTGGACAACTCGAACCGCGACCTGCATGGCGCGCTGCTGGACGCCCGCATCCTGGTCGATGTCTACCTCGCGATGAGCGGCGGCCAGGCTGCGTTCAGCCTCGATGCGGAGCCTGCGGCCACCGGCATCGCGGAGGTCGCTGCACGGCGCGCCCGGCGCGGCCAGACCGTGATCCCGGTGATCCGCGCGAATGAGGAAGAGCTGGCCGCGCACCAGCGCGCGCTCGAATCGGTGGAACGCGCCGCGAATGCGCCGGCGCTCTTCCGCGACCACTAGGCACAGGGAGCTGCATGGCTGGCAAGCAATCGCCGCTGGGACTGCGCAACTGCCGCATCGCCGTGATCGGCCTGGGCTACGTCGGCCTGCCGCTCGCGGTCGAGTTCGGCAAGCAATACGACACGACCGGCTTCGACGTGCGCGCCGAGCGCATCGCCGAACTGAAACGCGGGCGCGATCACACGCTCGAGGTGGAGCCGAAAGAATTTCGCGCGGCGAAGCGCCTGAGTTTCACCGCGGACCTCAAGGAGCTGAAGCGCTGCCGCGTCTTCATCGTGACCGTGCCGACGCCGATCGACGAACACAAGCGGCCCGACCTGACGCCACTCGAGCGCGCGAGCGACTCGGTCGGCAAGGTGCTGAAGCGCGGCGACATCGTGATCTACGAGTCGACCGTCTATCCGGGATGCACCGAGGAGATCTGCGTGCCGATCCTGGAGCGCGTTTCGGGGCTCAAGTTCAACCGCGACTTCACCGCGGGCTACAGCCCGGAGCGCATCAACCCGGGCGATCGACAGCATCGGCTGCCGACGATCAAGAAGGTGACCTCGGGTTCCACGCCCGATGCGGCACGGTTCGTCGACAAGCTCTACGGCTCGATCATCACCGCGGGCACGCATGTGGCGTCCAGCATCCGGGTCGCGGAGGCGGCGAAAGTGATCGAGAACACGCAGCGCGACGTCAACATCGCGCTGATCAACGAGCTCGCGATGATCTTCAACCGGCTCGGCATCGACACCCAGGAGGTGCTCGAGGCGGCCGGCAGCAAGTGGAATTTCCTGCCGTTCCGGCCGGGCCTGGTCGGCGGCCACTGCATCGGCGTGGACCCGTACTACCTGACGCATAAAGCACAGCAGATCGGCTACCACCCGGAGATGATCCTCGCGGGCCGGCGCATCAACGACAACATGGCGCTCTACGTCGCGGGCGAGGTTGTACGCCTGATGACCGCGAAGCGCATCCACGTGAAGTCCTCGCGCGTGCTGGTGATGGGGCTCGCATTCAAGGAAAACTGCCCGGATCTGCGCAACTCCAAGGTCGCGGACGTCGTCAGCGAGCTCGGCAAGTACGGCGCGGACGTGGACGTCTGGGATCCCTGGGTGGACGCCAAGGAAGCGAAGCACGAGTACGGCATCAAGCTCATCGCCAAGCCCGCGCGCGGCTCCTATGACGCGATCGTGATCGCGGTGGGGCACCGCGAGTTCCAGGCGATGAAAGCGACGGACTTGAAGCGCCTCGCCAAACGCAGCCACGTGCTCTACGACATCAAGTACGTCCTGAAGCGCACCGAGACCGACGGGCGGCTCTGATGCGCGTGCTCGTCACCGGGGCGGCGGGGTTCATCGGCTACCACGTCGCCGAGCACCTGCTCGAGCGCGGCGACGAGGTGATCGGCCTCGACAACCTCAATGCCTACTACGACCCGACGCTGAAGCAGGCGCGGCTCGCGCGCCTGAAAGGCAGCCAGCGCTTCCAGTTCGAGCGCCTCGACCTGGCGGATCGCGCCGGCATGGACGCGATGTTCGCGCGCGTCAAACCGGAGCGCGTTGTGCACCTCGCTGCCCAGGCGGGCGTGCGCTATTCGATCGAGAACCCGCATGCCTATGCCGACAGCAACCTGACCGGCACGCTGCACGTGCTCGAGGGCTGCCGGCACCACCGCGTTCAGCACCTGGTCTTTGCCTCGACGAGCTCGGTGTACGGCGCGAACACCAAGATGCCGTTCTCGGTGCACCAGAACGTGGACCATCCGCTGTCGTTCTACGCCGCGACCAAGAAGGCGAACGAGCTGATGGCGCACACCTATGCCACGCTCTATGGCCTGCCGGTCACTGGACTCCGGTTCTTCACGGTCTACGGGCCCTGGGGCCGGCCGGACATGGCGCTCTTCCTGTTCACCAAGAACATCCTCGCGGGCAAGCCGGTCGACGTTTTCAACTACGGCAAGCACCGGCGCGACTTCACCTACGTGGATGACATCGCGAATGGCGTGGTCGCCGCGCTCGATCACGTCGCCACCGCGAATCCGGACTGGGACAGCGAGCGGCCGGACCCGGCGACGAGTGCCGCCCCCTACCGGCTCTACAACATCGGCAACAACCGGCCGGTCGAGCTGATGCACTACATCGAGGTGCTCGAGCAGTGCCTCGGGCGCAAGGCCGAGCGCAACCTGCTGCCGCTTCAGATTGGCGACGTGCCGGACACCTGGGCCGATGCCGAGGACCTGGTGCGCGACGTCGGCTACCGCCCATCGACGCCGGTCGAGGAGGGCGTCAAACGATTCGTCGCCTGGTACCTCGACTACTACCGGGACGGCGCGCCGCCGGACCCGCGGGTCACCAACCTTGGTTGAAACCCTTGCAACCCACGCCAGGCGACTTGCCCGCGTGCCGGTCGGGGACCTGTTCGCGGACGACGGCAATCGCTTCAAGCACTGCTCGCGCGAGTTCGAGGGGCTCTTGTTCGACTTCAGTCGGCAGCGGCTGGATGTTCCGGCGCTCGCGATGCTGGTCAAGCAGGCCGAAGACGCGAAGCTCCGCGCCCGCGTCGAGGCGATGTTCGATGGCGAACGGGTCAATGACAGCGAGCGGCGCCAGGCACTGCACACGCTGTTGCGCGCGCCCCGGGGACTCGACGTGCCGGAGAAGCTGGTGTCGCTGCACGCCGAGACACTGGCGACGCGCGCGCGCCTCGCGGCATTCGTGCGGGATGTACACACGGCCAAGCGCCAGAGCGCGACCGGGGCGCGCTTCACCGATGTCGTGAACATCGGCATTGGCGGCAGCGACCTCGGCCCCGCGATGGCGGTGGACGCGCTCAAGCCCTTCCACACGGGACACGTCCGCTGTCATTTCGTATCAAACGTGGACGGCACCCAGTTCGCGGACCTGGCGCCGGATCTCGATCCCGCGCGGGCGTTCTTCATCATCTGCTCCAAGACCTTCACGACCCAGGAGACGCTCGCGAATGCGCGTCGAGCGCGCGGCTGGATCACGGACAAGCTCGGCGAGTCCGCCGTTCGCGCTCACTTCGCGGCGGTTTCCACCAACACGACGGCGATGGATGAGTTCGACGTGGCCACGGACGCACGCTTCGCGATGTGGGACTGGGTCGGCGGCCGCTACTCGCTGTGGTCTGCCGTGGGGCTCGCGATCGAGCTCGCGATCGGCACGGCGAACTTCGAGGCCATGCTCGCCGGCGCCCACGCGATGGATGTGCACTTCCGCCGCGCCGAACTGCACGAAAACCTCCCGGTGCTCGCCGGGTTGCTGGCGGTGTGGAATCGCAACCTCCAGGGCTGCGACAGCCACGCCGTGCTGCCCTACATCCAGCGCCTCGCACGCTTTCCCGCCTACCTCCAGCAGCTCGAGATGGAGAGCCTCGGCAAGTCCGTCACGCGCGGCGGCGAGACGGCTGCGGAGGATACCGGCGCCGTGATCTGGGGCGAGGCCGCGTCGAACGCGCAGCATTCGTTCTTCCAGTTACTGCACCAGGGCAGGGCGCAGGCCAGCATGGACTTCCTGTTGCCGCTCTCCGGCGCAGCCGACAAAGCTGCGGATGAACTGGTGATCGCCAACTGCCTCGCGCAGGCCCAGGCGTTCATGGCTGGCCACGAATCGGAGGACCCGCAGCGGCGGCACCCCGGCAGTCGGCCGCTGTCGCTCCTGGTATTCCCGAAGCTCGATCCGGCCATGCTCGGCCGCCTGATCGCGTTCTACGAACACCGCGTTTTCGTGCAGTCGGTGCTGTGGGACATCAATCCGTTCGACCAGTGGGGCGTGGAACTCGGCAAGAAACTCTGCAATGAGCTGTTGCCGCTCGGCAAACGCGAGCTACCCGCGTCGCTGTCCGGTATCGCCGCCTGGATCGCCGCCCGGCGCTGAAACCGATATTCTGTTGCATCGCCGTTTGCGCGGCGCCGGATCCAACAAACCGATGACGCTCCACCGCTTCAGTGACGTCGCGCGTGAAGAGGGCGAAGTGTCGGCGGGGCTGCAATACACGGGCGAGCGGTTCGCGTACCGCGTACACAGAAATCAACCAGCTGACCGACGTGCAGCCACGCTGCTACGCGGCTTCTGTCCTGACGACCTTTAGCGGCGCCACCTTCGCGATCAACTCATAGTCGCGATCCTCGGCCAGTATCGGCATGTCGAGCACCAGGCAGGTCTGCGCGATCAGGCAGTCGATCGTCGAGCGGGGCGTGGTGCCTCGCGCCCGGCAAGCCCGATACAGGGCGGCGGCGCTCTCATAGTCGTCTTCGTCAAGTTCTGGCGGAATCTGGAAGGCCGTCATGAGATCGGCCACGCGCTCGGCCTCTGCTTCGGTGCCGAGTCCCTGAAGCACTTCGGTCAACACCAGTCCCGGCAGCACGATCAGGTCGCCGTCCTCGAGCGCCGCCGCGAGCAACCGTGCCTTGGGAGTCTCGCGGCCGTTCAAAAGGTCGATCCAGACCGAGGTGTCGACGACCACGCTCAGGAGAACCGGTTCTTGCGGATCTGGTTGAGGTCGCCGTCCCAGCGCACTTGGCCGCGCAGGCCCAGGAGCTCGCGGCGTTTGCGCTGCTGGATGTATTCGTACAGCGCGACATGGATTGCCGCTGTCTTGGTGCCGTGGCTGCCGCGTCGCATGGCTTCCGCCAGCAGCTTTTCATCGATATCCAGATGTGTCTTCACGGCTTTCACTCTCTCCGATGCTAGCCTTGGCGCTGGAAGCCCGTCGCAGCCCAATCGAGCGTGATGTACAAGAAATCCGCAATTCGTGTACATAGTTTACCTGCGCTCAGGCATAGGGTAGTCTGCGCGTCACTTTTACTGAAACCTCTCAACTAGTCACCATTGATAGAGGGGGCGGGAATCGTATCGCTGCATGCGTGAGTACGGTCGCCGATGTAGCCGGAATCGGAGGACATCACCCTGATGGGCTGAGCCGGAAAGCTGCGGTAGTGGCGAGTGAGTGCCTCTGCGGAGCCGCGCTCAGGTCTGGGGCTTACCGCCATGGCGTTCGCATGGCATACTT
>JANNHT010000290.1:0-6731 GCA_031404555.1 Gammaproteobacteria bacterium | reverse complement strand
GCTCGAGTTCGCGTCCGAGCCCGCGTCCGAGTAGTGCCCGGGCACAGCGACCAGGCCCGATTCTTCGCGATCTCGCGCACCCCCGGTGCAGAATCGCGAAGTATCCTCGCGAAGAACCGCGCGCTCGAGGTGGCGCATGATCTGCGCGCCGACCTGCGCGATTTTTTCCGCATACGCGGCTTCGATCGCGTCCAGCAGCCGCGCCGTGGCTTCCTCGCCGTGGCGCGCGGGATCGGCCGAAAGCCACTCGGCGAGCCCGGTCTTCACGCCGAAATCGCGCGCGAACGCTTCTTCGAGCCCGGCGATGTCCCACTGCTCCTCGACGCTGTCCGTCGGGATGTACTGCGCGACCATGCCCGCGACCACCTCGGCGCGCACGTCCTTGATCACGCCCTCGATGTCGTCGGTGGACATGATCTCGGTGCGCTGGCGGTAGATCACCTTGCGCTGATCGTTCGCGACGTCGTCGTACTCGAGCAGGTTCTTGCGCGCGTCGAAGTTGTGCGACTCGACCTTGCGCTGCGCCTTCTCGATCTGGCGCGTCAGCATTCCGCTCTCGATCGCCTCGCCCGCGCGCATGCCGACCGTGCGGAGCAGCGACTTGGTGCGCTCCGGGTCGCCGAAGATGCGCATCAGGTTGTCTTCGAGCGACAGGAAAAACCGGCTTGAGCCCGGGTCTCCCTGGCGGCCGGAGCGGCCGCGCAGCTGGTTGTCGATGCGCCGCGATTCGTGGCGCTCGGTGCCGACGATGTGCAGGCCGCCCGCCGCGATCACCTGCTCGTGCAGCTTTTGCCACTCGTTCTCGAGCTCGCGCGCGCGGCCGGCGAGCTGCTCGTCGCTCATCACGCCGTCCTTGCGCAGCTGCTCGACCTGCTTCTGCACGTTGCCGCCGAGCACGATGTCCGTGCCGCGGCCGGCCATGTTGGTCGCGATCGTGACCGTGCCCGGGCGGCCGGCCTGCGCGATGATCATCGCCTCGCGCTCGTGCTGCTTCGCGTTCAGCACCGCGTGGGTGACGTTGGCCTGCTTCAGCAGGCCCGAGAGCTTCTCCGAGGTCTCGATCGAGGTCGTGCCGACGAGCGCCGGCTGGCCGCGCTTCACGCACTCGCGGATGTCCTCGATGATCCCCTCGAACTTGTCTTCCTGGTTCAGGTAGACGAGATCCGACATGTCCTTGCGGACCATCGGCTTGTGGGTCGGCACCACGACGACCTCAAGCCCGTAGATCTGCTGGAACTCGAAGGCCTCGGTGTCGGCCGTGCCGGTCATGCCGGCGAGCTTGCCGTAGAGCCGAAAGTAGTTCTGGAAGGTGATCGACGCGATGGTCTGGTTTTCCTCGCGGATCCGCACGCCTTCCTTCGCCTCGACCGCCTGGTGCAGGCCCTCGGACCAGCGCCGGCCCGGCATCGTGCGGCCGGTGAACTCGTCGACGATGATGACTTCGCCGTTCCGGACGATGTACTCGACGTCCTTCTGGTACAGCACGTGGGCGCGCAGCGCCGCATTCAGGTGGTGCATCAGCCGGATGCTGGCGGGATCGTAGAGGCTCTCGCCCGGGCGCAGCAGGCCGGCCTGCAGCATCAGTTCTTCCGCTTTCTCGAAGCCGTGCTCGGACAGGTGCACCTGGCGCGATTTCTCGTCGGCGAAGTATTCGCCCTCGCCTTCTTCCGCCTGCTGACGGCGGAAGCGCGGCACCAGCTCGTTGATCTTCACGTAGAGCTCGGTACTCTCCTCGGCCGGTCCCGAGATGATGAGCGGCGTGCGCGCCTCGTCGATCAGGATCGAGTCCACCTCGTCCACGATCGCGAAATGCTGGCCGCGCTGCACACGGTCCTCGAGGCGCTGCGCGAGGTTGTCGCGCAGGTAGTCGAAGCCAAATTCGTTGTTGGTGCCGTAGGTGACGTCGCAGGCATAGGCTGCGCGCTTCTCCGTCGACGGCTGACCGCTCGTGATCACGCCGACCGTCAGGCCGAGCGCGCGGTAGATCGGCCCCATCCACTCCGCGTCGCGTTGTGCGAGGTATTCGTTGACCGTGACGACGTGCACGCCCTCGCCCGCGAGCGCGTTCAGGTACACCGGCAGCGTCGCGACCAGGGTCTTGCCCTCGCCGGTGCGCATCTCGGCGATCTTGCCGTTGTCGAGGACCATGCCGCCGATCAGCTGGACGTCGAAGGGGCGGAGCCCCAGCGTGCGCCGCGACGCCTCGCGCGCGGTCGCGAAGGCTTCCGGCAGCAGGCTGTCGAGCTTCTCGCCGGCCGCAAGCCGGGCGCGAAACTTCACGGTCTGTTCGCGCAGCTCGTCGTCGCGCATCCCCGCGAACGCGTCGACGAATGCATTCGCCGCGGCGACGCGGGCGCCGTATTCGCGCAGCAGCCGCTGGTTACGGCTGCCGAAGATGCGGGTGAGGATTTTCAGCACGCGAAGGAGACCTCAAAACCGGCAGGACCGGCCGAAAAAACCGGAAGTTTACTACGACACGACCCTGGATGATTCGTTCGGAGCGCGATCAGCGGCGCACGAACGAGAGCGGATTGACCGAACGTCCGTCACGCAACACCTCGAAGTGCAGGTGCGTGCCGGTCGAGCGGCCCGTCGAACCCATGAGCGCGATCGCATCGCCGCGCTTCACGGTATCGCCCGGCTTCACGAGCAGTTTCGCGTTATGGGCATAGCGCGTCACGTAGCCGTTGCCGTGCGTGATCTCGATGAGTCGGCCGTAACCGCCGTCGGGGCCGGCGTGGCTCACGATGCCGTCCGCGACCGCGAGCACGCGCGTGCCGGCGGCACCCGCGAAGTCGAGGCCGGAGTGGTTCGCCTGGTCGCCGTCAAACGGGTCGGTGCGCCGGCCGTAGAGCGATGAGATGTAGCCGGACTCGACCGGCCGGCCGCCCGGCACGATCTGGCGCGCGAGTTCGCGCGTCAGGATCAGGTTCTGCAGCGCCGTGAGCTGGCGGCGGCGATCGTCGATCTGCGCATCCATCGAGCCGAGCATGGCGTCGAGCGCCGGCACCACCGGCCCCTCGCCCGCACCGGTGTCCGGGCCGCCGACCGCCGGGGGCTGGTCGAAGTCGAACTCGCCGCGGTCGAGCTTGGCGACGTCGGTCAGGTGCTTGCCGAGCGCATCGAGGCGCAGCAGCTGAGCCTGCATCTGGCCGACGCGCGTCGCGAGCACGGCCACCTGGCCGTCGACGTCGCGCTGGATCTGCGCAAGCCTGTCGTCCTGTTCGGAGAGGTCCTCGTTCCAGCGCGCCAGCGTGAACTCGCCGAGCGGGCTCGCCGCGCCCCACTGTCCGCCCGCGAGATAGGCGGCAGCCATCAGCGAGCTGACGGCGACCAGGCCTGCGGCGTACGCGAGGAGTCGTTTCACGGTCATAATGATCGCTGGCATCCGGCCCGTCTGGGCCTCGGTAAACCGGTGCAAAATGCCAAAAAAAGCCTTGAAACTCAAGTACTTTCGCTGACCCGGAGCCGGCCCGATTGCCCCCGAAAACGAAAAAACCGACGCACGTCAGTCACTTGCTGGCCGAGGGCCAGGGGCTGCTCCGGCGCCTGCGGGAAGGCACGCAGCAGGCCGAGCACACGCTCGGCGTGCTCCGGACCCGGCTGCCCGCGGAGCTCCGGGGGCAGGTCTGGGGTGCGATCGTGAAGGACGGGACGCTGACGGTGCTGGTGCGCTCCGCCGCCTGGGGCACGCGCCTGCGCTACCTCGCGCCGGAATTCATGGAGCCGCTCGCGGCGGAACTCGGCACCGCGATCGAACGATTAAAGGTGAAGGTCCGCTCCGGGCGCGGCTGATCAGGCGGTTGCGCCGGCCGTCGTCGCGTAGGAAATCGGGGCGGCGTCCGTTTCGCGGAACGTGACCTCTTCCCAGGCCGTCACATCCGCGAGCATGGTGCGCAGCAGCCGGTTGTTCAGGCCGTGACCCGACTTGAAGGCCGTGTACTCGCCGATCAGCGAATGGCCGAGCAGGTACAGGTCGCCGATCGCGTCCAGGATCTTGTGGCGCACGAACTCGTCTTCGTAGCGCAGGCCGTCCTCGTTCAGGATCCGGTAGTCGTCCAGCACGATCGCATTGTCGAGCGTGCCGCCGAGCGCGAGATTGCGGCCGCGCAGCGTCTCGAGGTCGCGCATGAAGCCGAAAGTGCGCGCGCGGCTCACTTCTTTCAGGAACGTCGTCGTCGAGAAGTCCATGCTCGCGCGCTGCGCGTGCCGGTGGAACACGGGGTGGTCGAACTCGATCTCGAAGTTGACGCGGAAACCCTCGTGCGGGTCGAAGCGCGCCCACTTGTCTCCCTCACTCACCTCGATGCGCTTCTTCACGCGCACGAAGCGCTTGGCCGAGGACTGTTCCTCGATGCCGGCGGACTGCACGAGGAATACGAAGGGCCCGGCGCTGCCGTCCATGATCGGCACTTCGCCGGCGGTCAGTTCGATGAAGCAGTTGTCGATGCCAAGGCCCGCGAGCGCCGACAACAGGTGCTCGACGGTCGAGACGCCGACCGAGCCGAGTGACAGCGTGGTGCCGAGCGTCGTCTCCGAGACGTTGGTCGCGCGCGCGGGAATGTCGACCGGTGGGTCCAGATCGACGCGGCGGAACGTGATGCCGGTATTGGGCGGCGCGGGCCGGAGCACCATCAGGACCTTGCGTCCCGTATGCAGGCCGATGCCGGTCGCCCGGATCGAATTTTTCAGCGTTCGCTGCTGGGCCATTTATGTCGTAGACCCCGGAAAAACAACGAGATAATTTAGCACACCCGAAGGTCGCACGGCCGCTGGCGAGCGGAGACACGCCAGCGGCCGCGGACCCGGGTTCATGGCAGCGCCCCACCCGCCTGCCTTCCATGCAGGCGATCGGCGCGCCGGCCCGTCGCATTGCGCCGCGCACGAATGCGCAGCCGCGCAACGCGCAGGCCGTCACGGTCCGCGTGGTTCCGGACCATGGTCTGCCTCAGTCTGCCTGGCGCCGCAGGAAGGCCGGGATGTCCAGCACGTCCTCGGAACCGAAGTCGGCACGAAGCCCGTCACCGACCGCACGCTGCGCGTTGCGCTGGACTGCCGGCCGGTCCAGGCGGCTGTAGTCGGGGGCAACGACGCGCTGCCTGCCCGGCACCAGCTTGACGTCCGCGCCGCGCTGGCGCGCATTCGCCGGCGCCGCGGAGACCGGGGCCGCCTGCTTCGCCTGGCCGCGCCCGAGCCCCGTTGCGACCACGGTGACCCGCAGTTCGCCCTGCATCTCGGGATCGATGACGGTGCCGACCACGACGGTCGCGTCCTCGGCCGCGAACTGCTTGACGGTGTTGCCGACCTCCTCGAACTCGCCGATCGACAGGTCGAGACCCGCCGTGACGTTGACGAGGATGCCGTGCGCACCCGCGAGGTTGATGTCCTCGAGCAGCGGCGACGACACGGCCATCTCGGCCGCGACCCGCGCGCGGTGCTCACCCGTGCCGACGCCCGACCCCATCATCGCGAGGCCGGTCTCCGACATGACGGTGCGCACGTCGGCGAAGTCCACGTTGATGAGGCCCGGTCGCGTGATCAGCTCGGCGATGCCCTGCACGGCGCCCTGGAGCACCTCGTTCGCGCGCTTGAACGCGTCGAGGAGTGTGGTCGGTCCGCCCAGCACCTGCAGCAGCTTCTGGTTCGGGATCGTGATCAGCGAGTCCACGTGCCGCGACAGCTCGGTGATGCCGGCATCCGCGACCGCGTGGCGCTTGTTGCCTTCCATCGTGAACGGGCGGGTCACCACCGCGACCGTCAGGATGCCGAGTTCGCGCGCGACCTGCGCGACGACGGGCGCCGCGCCCGTGCCGGTGCCGCCGCCCATGCCGGCCGTGATGAACAGCATGTCGCAGCCCTCGATCAGCTCGATCACGCGATCACGGTCCTCCATCGCCGCCTGCCGCCCGATTTCCGGGTTGGCGCCGGCGCCAAGGCCCTTCGTGATGTTGCAGCCGATCTGCAGCGAGGCCTTCACCTGCGAGTGTTTGAGCGCCTGTGCGTCGGTGTTCACGCAGATGAACTCGACGCCCTCGATGCCGCTCTTCGCCATGTGGGACACGGCATTGCCGCCGCCGCCGCCCACGCCGATCACCTTGATCACAGCCGTCTGGCTGTACGTATCCATCAGTTCAAACATGTCCGCTCCTCCGCTACTAAAAGTATCCCTGGAACCACGATTTCATCCTTTCCATCACCGACTTCACTCCGTCGCCGACCAACTTCGGCGTCGGATGGCCGAGGTTCTCCCGGCCGTAAATCAGCAGACCCACGCCGGTCGCGTGGATCGGGTTGCGCACCACGTCACCGAGGCCGGTCACGCCCGTGGGGCTGCCGAGCCGGACCGGCACGTGGAAGATTTCCTCCGCGAGCTCGACTGCGCCTTCCATCTTCGAGCTGCCGCCGGTCAGCACGACGCCGGCCGCGATCGCCTCCTCGAAGCCCGAGCGGCGCAGTTCGTCGCGGATCAGCGTGAACAGCTCCTCGTAGCGCGGCTCGACGATTTCGGCGAGCGTCTGGCGCGCGAGGCGGCGCGGCGGCCGGTCGCCGACCGAGGGCACCTCGATCGTCTCGTCGGGATTCGCGAGCTGCGACAGCGCGCAGGCGTAGCGGATCTTGATCTCCTCCGCATACGCGGTCGGGGTGCGCATCGAGACCGCGATGTCGTTCGTGACCTGGTCGCCCGCGACCGGGATCACCGCGGTGTGGCGGATCGCGCCGTGCGAGAACAC
>JANNHT010000289.1:0-13807 GCA_031404555.1 Gammaproteobacteria bacterium | reverse complement strand
CAGGAAAACGCGGCCCTCGGGAGCCAGGATCGGCGGCGCGTCCTGGGTTGCCCAGAAGAGGATGTTCACGATGGCGCTCGCCACGGCGTAGTAGAGGCAGAATCGCGCCGGCGGCACCTCGCCAATGTATTTCTTGACGAGTCCCTGCGCGATGCCCCAGGCGAACATCGCGGCAAGCGTCGGCGCCAGCCAGACCAACAGGACTGCGTTCAAGGCAGATCCCCTCCCACGCTGCGGGCACGGTCGCCCGGCCGCGACAGTTCGTTCAGCGCGTCAGCCGGTAGATCAGCACCGCGGCGCGCTGCGCCATGGGCGTCAGCGTGTCGAGCGCCATCGACTCGCCCGGCGCATGCGAGTTTTCGCCGCCGCCGCCACCGAGGCCGTCGAGTCCCGGCAGGAGGTGCGCAATGAAGCCGATGTCGCCGGCGCCGCGCCGGGCGGGATCGAGTGCCGCGACCGCGCCGAGGCCCAGATCCTGGCTGGCGCGATCCAGTTCGGCGAGCAGCGTCTCGTTGCCCGGTGTCGGCGTCATCGGCGGATAGGACGCGTCGTCGAAGCGGAGCGTCGCCCGCGTGCGCGGCAGGTGCCGCGCGACGATCGCCTGCATGCGCTCCATCACGGAACGCTCCTGCTCGAGGCTGATGAAGCGGATGTCGCCGCGGACGAAGGCCACGGGGGCGATGACGTTGGTCTTGCCCGTAGCCGCGCCGCGATAATCAATGAGCTCGGCCGACGTGCCGCCGACGATGACGCTGGGGTTGAGGGTCAGGTATTTCTCGTCGCCAAGCTCCTCGTGGAAAGCGGCGACAATCCGCGCGGCCTCGTACACGGCGCCGCTGCCCAACGCCTCACCGAAGATCGCGCTCGAGTGGCCGGTCTCGCCGGTAACCTCCAGCGTCCAGGAATTCACGCCTCGCCGCCCGACGGTGGCGGTACCGTCGATCGCGGCCTCGAAGCTGAGCACCACGTCGTTGCGGCCGGCCTGCTCCACCATCGACGCGCGCGCCGCGGCGAGCGGCAGCCCGACGTCTTCTTCGTCGCCCGTCAGGAGCACCGTGACCTGCGCGCCCTTCAGGGCGCCGGCCGCGTGCAGCGCCTTCAGCGCCTGCACCATCACGACGGCCCCGCCCTTCATGTCGGCTATGCCGGTGCCGTAGGCGCGCGTGCCGTCGCGCCGGAAGCGCTCGCCCGCGAGCACCGTGTCCAGGTGGCCGAGCAGCAGCAGGCGCGTGCCACGCCGGCCCTTCTTCTCCGCCAACAGGTGCCCGGCGCGCATCATGCTGCCTGGCATCTCGATCCAGCGGGTTTCGAAGCCGATGGCCTGCAGTTCCGCGGCGAAGAGGTCGCCCACGGCGCGTACGCCCGTGACGTTCTCCGTGGGGCTCGCGATGTCCACCGCCTTCTCGAGCAAGGCTTCGGCGGCGGCCTGGCCTTTTGCGGCGTGGTCCGCGATCGCGCGCTCGGTGCGATCGAGATCGGCCTGCGCGGCCGATGCGGCGGCGCACAGTGCGAGGATGGATGCAGCGCGCAACAAGCAATGGGCAATCGTGTTCATGTCAGAATGATCTCCCGGGTCTCACCCAGCGTGCAACGTGAATCAGTTCCCGCCCCCGGCTGCCGTATGCTTCGCGAAGAACGCCAGCATCCGCTCGTAGGCAGCGGCACGATTCGCCTCGTCGAAGAAGCCGTGGCCTTCGCCCCACTCGGTGGACCACTCCGGCGGGTTTCCGGCCTTCTTGAGCGCAGCGCGCATGCGCTTGGCATGTTCGTAGGGCGCGCGCTCGTCGGCTTTTCCGTGCAACAACAGAACGGGCACGCGAATCTTGTCTGCGTTGTAAACCGGTGAGCGCCGCTCCAGCTCGTCCATGTCGGTGCCGATGGTCATGCGCATTTCCTTGATCCCGACGCCGACGGTCTGGATGTCGCCCTTCTTGAACATCAGCGGCAGGTCATAGACGCCGGCCATGCCGACGGCGCAGCGGAACAGGTCCGGCTCGCGGTACACGCCGGTCAGCGCCGCGAACGCGCCGTAGCTCACGCCGTAGATGCAGATTCGCTTTGCATCAGCTACGCCATCGCCGATCGCCCAGCGCACGCCGTCGGTGACGTCGTCCAGCATCTTGCCGGCCCACTCCCGGTTGCCGGCCGCCTGGAAATCGCGCCCCCGGCCGCCGGAGCCCCGGAAGTTCACCTGAAGCACGGCGAAGCCTCGCGACGCGAAGAGCTGCGCCTCGGGGTTGAAATCGAAATCGTCGTAGACGCCATGCGGTCCGCCGTGGACCACGACGATCATCGGCAGCTTCTTCTGCTGGGCAGCGTTCGGCACCGTCAGGTATCCGCGGATCTTCAGTCCGTCCCGGGCGACGAATTCGATGGGTTCCACCGCGGCGAGCTCGACGCGATCGAGTTCGGGCCGCGAGTCGAGCTGATGAATGAGGGCGGGGTGCTGCACGTCGACGACGTAATAGACGGTCGGCGTGCGCGGGCCGGAGACGCTCGCGACGGCCAGCGTCATGTCGTCGGTCTGGCTCGTGATCGAGATCCGGCGGTCAGGAAACTTCGTGCACAGCCAATGATGCAGGCGGGCCAGCGGATGCTTGTCGTCGGGATACCAGTAGCGCGGGAAGTGATCGTCGTACCCGAAAGCCCAGGCCACGCCGCCCGGATCGATGCCGACTGGCCAGACATCGGCCTCCGGGTGCCGGAACAGCAGGCGGCGCGCGCCCGACTGTGGACTCCAGGCGAACACGCCGTCGGTGTCCGCATCGCGGTCGTCGAGTGCGAAGAACTCGCCGGCGACCGGCGTCGGCGCGACCGGCCACAGGAAGCCGTCGCCCATCTGGGTGTCCGCCAGCAACGACCATTCGACATTGTCGGCGGGGCGGTAGAAGACCTGGTTGTTGCCGTCCCGGTTCACGCCTGATACGAGCTTCACGCGGCGCGCGAGATCCGTCAGAAACGCGCCGTTGCGGATCGGCGAGCCCGCCACCTTGGTGAGCATGCCGGTGCCGACGTGCATGCGATACACCGAGTTGAATTCGCCTTCGATGGAATAGCCGGCGGTCTGGATCAGCACCTCGGACGGATTCTCCGGCAGGCGGCTCAGGACTTCCCCTGACTCGTAGACCGACTGGCGCTGCTCGAACATCGTGCCGATCTGGCGCTTGCCCGCCTGGTACCCGAACAGCAGTTCGGCATCCTTCCCGTCCGCATCCATGCCGATGATCTCGCCGGTCGGCGCCTTGAACTCGACCAGGCCCGGGAAGCGCCGTGTCGGAGAGATGAGGAGGCGCCGATCGTTGGCCCAGGTGAAGGACTCGATGTCGATCCGGTCCCCGAACTGGGACTGCGAGATCGGCTCCATGTCCTGCAGCCGAAGCACGGTCATCACCTCATGCTCAGTCGTGTGGCGCGAGAACGCGAGGTAAGTGCCATTCGACGAGATTTCCATCAGTTCGTAGTCCGGGAAATCCGTGAAGCTCGTGACCGGCGGCGGTGCGGCGAGCGTAATGGCTGGAAGGCAGAGCGCCAGCAAGCCGGCAAGTTTGGCGCGCATGTTCAGGCTCCCTTTCGGACCGACGGCGTTCAGGGCACCGGTTTCAATGCTTCGGCGATCTGGTTCACGGCTGCGGTCGCCGCATCGCAATCCTTCCAGTACTGCATCTCGCGATCGTTATTGGCCGCGGACCGCTCCAGCAGGCCCGAAACGTCGTTGACGACTTCGTCGTCGCTCGCGCCCTCGCGCACGACCGCTTCCTGCCGGTAGCGCGCATCGCGGGCATAGATCTCGTCCACGATGAATTGCTTGAGTTTTTCCCTGTGTTCCAGCGCCGATTGGAATTTCAGGGCGGACGCCGCCTGGCATTGACCGAGGAAGCGGGTCAAGAACATCGTCTTGGTCCGTTCTTCAATCTGCGCTGACTGGTCCGCCCTGGCGGCGGCGGCGGAACTCAGGTTGTTCAGGACCTGCTGTGTCAACTGGCTCATTTGAGTGCAAAAATTGCTGAACTCGACTTCAAGCTCGGCAAACGGCTTGTCCTTGAGCGACACCGGATCCGAGACGTATTTCGGCAGCAGAGTGCCCGACAGGAATGCGTTCACGGCGACCGTGCCTTCCGGCCACTGGGCCTTCTGCCACACGCTGAGCGAACGGTAGGCACTGCAGGCGCCATCGGCATGGAAGCCTTCGTAGGCTTGCAGCATCTGGCGCTTCTCTGCGGCGACTTCCGGCGTGTCGGCCGCGAATGCCATCGGAAACGGCGCCAGGGCCGCCGCCAGCACGACAGCGCTGGGATGGGGCATTCTCATGCGCCGAGCATAACCTCACGAAACTCGCCGCGCATACAGGGGTTAGACGTGGCCGCTGCGGCCTGCCGGAACGGCGCGCGCTACCTGCGCGGCCGTACAGAACCCTCTGCCCCTTCGTGTGATGTTCCAGTCATCGCAAGTCAACCGACATCTGGGAACAGGCGAAAGGCAAGTCGCAGCTGTCGTGGGACAAGGCGAAAGACGCCAGTCGCGACTCGTGGTAGCGCGTCAGCGATACGATCGAACGCGCCGTCCCCGGCGATTCCGATCGCGACGGCAAGTAAGCACCGAATCCGCGGTGATGGTGTGGAAAGGCGGCGGGGATCCGCGCGGCTTCGTACACCGCGCCGCCGGCAGCTGGCGAAACACCCCGCGCATGCAGTGATTGGTCATCGATAGCCCTTTGCCTGCAGCGAGAACAGATGGGCATAGAGCCCGTTCAACTGCATGAGGTCGACGTGACTGCCGCCTTCGATGATACGGCCGCCCTGCAACACAACGATCTGGTCGGCCATTCGAACCGTGGAAAACCGGTGTGAAATCAGGATGGCGACCCGGCCCTCGGTCAGGGCGCGGAAGTGCTCGTACACGGTCGCTTCCGCAGCTGCATCCAGTGCGGCGGTCGGCTCATCCAGCACCAGGATGTCCGCCTCCGAACGCATGAAGGCACGCGACAGCGCGATCTTCTGCCATTGGCCGCCGGACAGTTCGCGGCCGTCGTTGAACCACTTTCCGAGCGGCGTGCGATAGCCTTGCGGCAGTGACGCGATCGTGGATTCGGCCATGCCCTTCTCGCCGGCCTCGCGCCAGCGCGTTTCATCCTCGAAGTGCCGAACGTCGCCGGCGCCGATGTTCTCGCCGACGATGAGCTGATAGCGCGTGAAGTCCTGAAAGATGACGCCGATGCGTTGACGCAGGACGGCCTCGTCCCATTCGCGCAGGTCCTGGCCGTCGAGCGTGATGCGCCCGGCCGTCGGCAGGTACAGTTTCGTCAGCAACTTGATCAGCGTAGTCTTGCCCGAGCCGTTTTCGCCGACGAGCGCCAGCGACTCACCCGGCCGAATATGCAGGTTCACGTCACTGAGCGCCGGCCGCTCCGCCCCGGGATAAGTGAAGCTGACGTCCTTGAAGCGGATGCCGTCCTGCGGCAGCGGACCACGGACCACGGTGCCTTTCAATCCCTCGACCGGGGTCTCCAGGTAGTCGTAGAGAGTCGCAAGGTAGAGATTGTCCTCGTACATGCCGCCGATCGCGGCCAAGCTCGCGGATACCGCCGCCTGTCCCTGCCGAAACAGCATGACGTACATGGTCATCTGGCCGAGCGTGATCCGCGCCGCAATGGTTGCGACCGCAACCCAGGCGTAGGCCCCGTACAGCGTCGCGGTCGCAATCAGCCCCAGCAGGAATCCCCAGGTGTCGCGGCGAACCGCCAGGTCGCGATCCTCTGCGTAGAGTTTGCGGAAAATGCCGCGGTACCGCTCGAGCAAGAGCGGTCCGAGGCCGAACAGCTTGACCTCCTTGGCGTGATCTTCCCGCGCGAGCACCGTCTCCAGGTACATCTGCATGCGTGTTTCCGGCGAGCGCCACAGGAACAGCCGGAAAGCGCTGCCGGAAAACTTCGCTTCGGCCAGGAACGCAGGCAGGCCCGCGGCGAACAGGATCACGACGGCCCAGGGCGAGAACTGGGCCAGCAGCGTGCCGAAGCTCACGAGCGAGATGCCGTTTTGCACCAGGCCGAAAGTACGCATCACGAGCGACAGCGGCCGGCTTGAGGCCTCGCGGCGCGCACGCGTGAGCTTGTCGTAGAACTCGGAATCCTCGAAATGGGCAAGCTCGAGCGTCAGAGCCTTCTCGAGAATCATCGAATTCACACGCTGGCCGAGCTGGGCACGCAGCAGCGACTGGCAGAGCGAGATGCCACGTTGCATGCCCGCAATGGAGGCGACCAGCAGGCCCTCGATGCCGACTAGCAGCAGGGCATGCGCAGTCAGGTCGGCGCGATCGGCTTCGCCCGCCTGGATTGCGGCGATCACTGAATCCACGATGAGCGCGCCGACATACGCGACGGCCGCAGGCAGCGCACCGGCGAGCAAGGTCAGGAGCCCGAGGGAAATGCAGAGACGCCGGCTGGTCGTCCACACGAGTTGCAGTGCGCGGCGGCTGTAGCCGAAGACGCCGAAGAACCCGCGCGCGAGGTCCGGCGCGGCAGGCGGCGGTGCGTTCCGTCGGGGCTTCAAGTTGCGAGGTCGCGCCGGGCGATCAGGGCGGATCCAGCAAAAGATACTCACGAAACTCGCCGCGCATGCAGTGATTGGATGCGGCCGCGGACCCGTAGCCACCCACGTTCAGGAACGCGACCAGGTCGCCCTCCGCGAGCGGCGGCAGCTCGACGTCCTCCGCCAGCAGGTCGATCGCCTCGTTGATGTTGCCCGCGACGCTCACGCGTTCGAGCCCTCCGTCACGGTCCTGCCTGAGCGGTGCGACGATGAGCGGAATCCGGTAATAGGCGACAAGGCTTTCGATGCCGAGTCCCGCATCCACGCAGACGAAGCGCGTGCCCGCCTTGTCCTCGACCGTGTTCACCCGCGCGAGCAGGACGCCCGCGTCCTTCACCAGATAGTCGCCCGGTTCAATCTGCACGCGGATCCCGCGCGGCAAGACGTGGCGTGCGACCATCGCCGCCCACTGCGCCGGGTCGATCGCGACGTCCGTCTCCGTGACCCGCACGCCGAAACCCCCGCCGAGGTTCAGCGTGCGGATCTCCGGATGGGCGTCGAGCCACTCCCCCACCCGGCCCAGCACCTGGTCCACGACCTCGAGCGCATTGCCGAGGTAGCCGCTGCCGAGATGGAAGTGCATCGCCTCGATGCGCATGCCGAATTCGCGCGCGACCGCGAAAGCTTCGTCGACGCGGTCGCGATAGATGCCGAACTTGGTCGGCCGCGCGCCGGCATAGCGGAGCCTGTCGTTGTAGCCCGCGCCGAGCTCCGGATTGACGCGGATGCCGATGCGCCGCCCGGGACAGCGGCGGCCGAGCCGGCGGATCGTGCTGATCGCATCGCAGTTGACGTGCACGCGCGGATGGCGCTGGAGGCAATCGAGGTCGCTCTCCGACACCGACGTGCCGGTGTAGGAAATGTCGGCCTCCTCAAACCCGAAATCGAGCGCATAGCGCAGCTCGTTCGGCGAGCAGGCGTCGATGCCGCAGCGCCCGATCTTGCGCAGATAGCTGATCAACGGCGCGAATCGGTTGGCCTTGATCGCATAGAAGGCATCGTGCGCGATGCCCTCGGCTGCGAGTGCCGAGCGCAGCCGTTCGAGGTTGTCGCGCACGCGCGGCGCGTGATAGACGAATGTCGGCGTGCCGGCCGCCGCGAGCGGCTCAAGATCCTGCCCGCCGAGATGCAGCCGCCCATCGCGGTAGCACAGGTCGTCCCGCTCCCACCAGAGGCGGCTGTCGGTCATCCGGTTATTCTGCACGATGCGCCTGTGGCGCCGACTATTTCTTCTTGCTCGCCATCTTGGCGAGCGCGTCCTCGCCGAGCGGCGCCTTGTGCTTCACGCGCAGGCTCTCGGCCCATTCCCGGTTGAAGTCGCGTTGATACCGCGTGTTGATGAAAACCGTGGCCAGCATGGCGATGAGCGCGCCGAGGCTCGCGAGCGCCATGTCCTTGTGCGCGTCCCAGATGTCGCCCTGGGTGCCGAGATAGGCCTGGCCCAGGTCTCCGCCGAACACTTCCGCCACCAGCCATTCCAGCAGTTCGAACAGCATCGACGTGGACATCGTCAGGTCCAGCGGCAGGAAGTAACCCCAGAATCCGCGCACGTCGGCCACGCGCAGGAAGATTTCGCGCACCGGATAGGCGAGCAGCAGCCCGTAGGAAAAATGGATGACGCGATCGAAATTATTGCGTTCCCAGCCGACCAGGCTGTTGAAGGTCCTGCCGGTCAGGTCCTGGAACCAGGCGTCGTAGGGCACTTCCGCATAGGTGTAGTGCGCACCTACCTGGTGCAGCATCATGAAAACGAAGATGAACGTGTAGGAAACCCGCGACAACAACAGCTTCCGGTGGAAGCCGAACAGGAAAGCCGCCATGGCGAAGACCAGCAGGTTTTCCATCAGCCAGGCGTGGCGATCGAGTGGCGCAATGGCCAGGAACAGCCACCAGGCCCCGAATACCAGGCTCAGGATGACCAGCAGCTTGCGGTGCGGACTCGACACCAGGCCACTTTAGCCGATGCGACCTGCGGTCGCATCGGCCGAGTGCGCGGGAATCAGGCGGCGGTGAGTACCGGGGCGCCGTTTTCCATGCGAATTCGCTTGCCAGGATTGTGATCCATGCGAACGACGCTCTGCTTGCCGTCGAACAGGTAGGTCACCAGGAATCCGGACGGGGTCTTCTCGGTGTCGTAAACGACACGGCATTTTTCCTCGATCGTGGTTTCGGTATTGCCTTCCTGCACGCGCTTCTGGATCTTGCTGCCGGCGTAGCCGCCGGCTATCGCGCCTGCCGCAGTCGCCAGTTTCTGTCCGTCGCCATCGCCGACCTGGTTGCCCAGTACGCCCCCGATGACCGCGCCGATCGCCGCGCCGGCAATCCGCTTCTCGTCCCTGACCGGCACCTGCTCCGTCACGGCCACTTCACTGCAGTCCTGCCGCGGCACCTGCTTCGTGTCGTAGGCGGTTTCGACCGACACGACGTCGGCATAGTCATCCCACGGAAGCTCGACCCGCGAGCTGGCAAAGGCTCCGACTGCAATCAGTACGACGCCGCCGACAATGGCTCCGGCCAGTATGGAATTGTTCATCGCTCTGCTCCTGCAATGCCGGACTCGCATGGCTGCTCGGCGACAAAGGACGATATTGCCGATGCGCCGCCGCCGTCTGTACGGCAGCGAACATCAAGGCAAACGGCTGCCCAACTGAGGCTGGACCGGCCGATGCCCGGCTAGCGCACGTCGGCCGTCGCTTTCCGGAACTGCTCGATCGTCGCCGTCGTCCCGTGCACGGCAGCGATACGTTCGACTGGCAGGCCGAGCTCCTTCAGCTTCTTCGCGAAGGACGCCGTCGAGGGCTGCGACGGCCCGAACGGCGCGTCGTTGTTCGGGACGAAGAACAGGTCGCCCTGGAAGACGATCTTTTCGTTCGGCAGCCAGGCGATGACCATCTCGCGCGCATGCGGGTTCGGGCCGATGTCGATCAGCTCAATGCGCCGCGTTTTGTCGGAAAGCACCCGGCGGCCGTTCTCCAGCAGCAGGAACTCGGGCTTGCGCGGATTCCGCGACAGGCGGTCGCTCTGCTGCGCTGCCGCCATGCTCTCGATAACCGGGCGGTTGGCTGCGGTCGTTATCACGGTCGCGCCCTCGGCGATGAAGCTGCGCATGCCGCCGATGTGGTCGCCGTGGTGGTGCGTCATCGCGACGTAGCGGATCGGCTTGCCGGGGAACAGCTCCTTAATCCTCTTGATCACCGCGTCGGCGCCGTCGCTCGAGCCCGGCGCCTCGATGACGGCCACGTGGTCGGCGAACCCGACGGCGAGCGAGTTCTGGTTCTGTCCCGTGACGTTCTGGATCGAATAGACGCCATCGGCGAGCTTCTCGACGTTCTCCTCGAGGTTGTCCGGTATCGGCTTCACTTGCAGGTAGCCGTTCGCGGTCACCTTGAAGGAATCGTCCGTGATCGCGGGATTGAACTCCGCCTGCACGGTGTAACGCGTCTGGTCCTCGCCGGCTTGCCGGTTGGTCCAGCGGCGCGGCACCTGGTAGTTACCGACCTTCTGGTAGTCGCCGAAGATGATCTCGGACGCCTCGACGCCGGTCAGCGAGTCCACGAAGATCAGCTCGTACTTCGACACGAGCCCGGTCGCCGCGTCCACGTAGAGCGCGACCTGCTGGGTGTCCGCCATCACGAAGGTCACGACCTCGTGGCGGCGGCCCTCGAACTGGTCCTCGCCGAGATAACGCAGCGAGTTCGTGCGGTCGAGCGCCTGGCGCAGAATCAGGTTGGGCAGGCGCCGGTGATACTGGATGAACTGCTGCTGGGACGCCTGCTCCGCCGGAATCGGCGTGATCGTGCGGGCCCGGTTGTCGTAGGCATTGCCCTGCCCGGCCACGATGGCGACCGTGTTGTCGCCGTTGAAGCCGAAGCCACTGACCTTTTGTTCGAGGCGCAGCCGGTTGTCCTCGAGGTCCACGAGCAGCGTCTCGTCGAACGTGCCGCCCTCGAACGGCGGCGCGGGCGTCGTCATCTGGAGGCGCGGAAAAGTCTGGCCCTGGAGTCTCAGGCGGACGACTTTGACGGCGCGCAGCGCCTCGGCGCCGCCATTCGCCTCGACCGCGCGGTCGAGCACGGCGCGCGCGCGCTCCTGGGACTGTTCCGCGCGTGTTTCCGGATTGTCGGCGGCGATGGCTGCGGCCGAGACCGCTAGGCTGGCGAGGATGGCGAGTCGCAACATGGCTTCGCTCCAATGTGGGCCTGCCGGATGCTAGGGCCGCGCTACCCTGGCGCTCAATGCGGATGCGCCGGTCCGTGTGCCGGCATCGCCAGACCGTGCTGCCGCGCGCCACGGCGCCGGACGCGTACTACGGGTCTGCCGTCGCGTGCAGCAGTGCGGCGCGCGCCGCCGGCAGCAGGCTGCGGCTCGCGGTGGCGGTCAGATGGTGGTCATCGAGATAGGCGACCGTGCCGCCGCGTTCCGCGTAGCACGTGGACGCATCGCACAGCGCATCGATCAGGTCGAGCACGCGCATGCCGGGATGCCTGGCCTGCATCGCGGCCAGGCGCGACAGCACCTCGCGCCGCTGTTCCTCGGCCGCCGCACGCGGCAGGTCGCAGCGGCCGGTTCCGCGACGCGCGATACAGCCGGGGACGTCATAGGGCATTTCGGGTAACGGCGCGATCACGATCACGGCGAGCCCCGCGGTCGTGAGCCGGCGGACGGTCTCTTCGAGGGCCGCCAGATTGCCGGGTGCATCGAGGCCGCTGCCGTGCAGGCGCGGGCCGGTGTCGGTGGTGTACAGCCTGGGCGCCCCGAACAGGCGCAGCCAGCGCGCCGAGAGCACGACGCCTCGCAGCCCCGCGCCGCGCATCGAGGTGACCTCGGCCATGACCGCAGCATTGAACGCGTGGCACGCAGCCTCTTCGCGCGGATCGCGCCAGATGTGGACGACTGCCGGTGGACACCTCGACATCGATCGCGACAGGACTGGCGTCTCCGGCGAGGACTCCGCGAAAGCCTGCATCAGCGGCGAGAACTGGTCCGCGTGCGAATCGCCCCACAGGAACAGGCGCGGCGGCCGGTCGCGCGCGCCCGCGATGCACGGCGCGGCGGGTGCGAGGCGCTCGAACGGTTCGTGCTGGTGGCACCGGGAGCGCAGCGGCGGCACGTCGATCTTGGCGGCCGCGAGCTCCGCGAACTGCGGACTGCGTTCCGCCTGCCGGGCCCACAGCGTCAAGAGGCCCGCCGAGATGCCGATCGCGAGCGTGATGCCTAGCGCCGCCTTGAGCGTGCTCCGATCGCGCTGGAACGGGCCGGGCCGGCCGAGGCGAATCGGATTCTCGACCCAGCGATACGAGAGCCACGCCACCAGCAGGGACAGCATGGCGAGCGTGAGGTCCCTGGGCAGATTGCGCGTATCGAGTCCGTAAGCGCGCGCGAATGCCAGCAACGGCCAGTGCCAGAGGTACCACGAATAGGACAGCAGGCCGATGAACACCATCGGCCGCGTGGACAGGATGGCCTGCACCGGATTGCGGCCGGCGAGATGCCCGCCGAGGATGACCAACCCGGTTCCGAACACCGGAGCGATCGTCAGGTAACCCGGCAGCGCCATGTCGTCGTGCAGCAGCACCACGGCGGCGACGATGGCGGCAAGGCCCACGGCCGAGCACAGCGTGCCGATCACCGGTCGGCTGCGCTGCGCGATGTGCGGCAGGCCAATCGCGAGGATGGCGCCAGTCGCGAGTTCCCAGGCGCGCGAGGGCAGCAGGAAGAATGCTGCGCCGGGATCGGAATGTGTGCGATGGATGCACCAGGCGAGCGATGCGGCGAGGACGACTGTGGCCAGGGCGAGCAGCGTCGTCTCGAACGGCCATTTGCGGTTCCGGGCCAGCGCGATCACGCCGAGGATGATCGGCGGCCAGACGAGGTAGTACTGCTCCTCGACCGCCAGCGACCACGTGTGCAGCAGCGGCAGGATGTCGGTCGAAGGATCGAAGTAGCCGGGCGAGTTCAGCCAGAAATGGACGTTTGAGAGGTACAGGGCGGTTGCGACCGCCGACTCGGCCAGGTCCTGCGGCTGGTCCGTGATCGGCAGCAGCATCGCAACCGCCAGCAGGCAGCACGCGATGACCATCACAGCCAGCGCCGGGAACAGGCGCCGGATGCGCCGGGCATAGAATCCCGTGAGCGACAGGCCGCCGCTCGCGCGGACTTCGCTTGCGAGCAGCCAGGTGATCAGGAATCCCGAGATGACGAAGAACACGTCGACGCCGACGAATCCGCCG
Organism: Gammaproteobacteria bacterium; assembly: GCA_031404555.1. Taxonomy (GTDB): domain Bacteria; phylum Pseudomonadota; class Gammaproteobacteria; order Steroidobacterales; family Steroidobacteraceae; genus SCUD01. The sequence continues at coordinate 993 of JANNHT010000289.1, read as the reverse complement.
CCGGTGCCGGGCACTCCGGCGTGGTACGCGACGACGGAGACGATGGCGATGGCGCGCAGGCCGTCGATGTCACTGCGGTAGAACGGCCCCGCGTCGCGGCTCAATCGCGCGCCCCGCTATCCGTTCCGCGCCTGGAAGATCGGCCGGCGATTGTTACGAGGCACGATGTCGTCATCGCAGGTGCCGAGGTGCCGGATGTCGCTAAAGCCGCACTTGGCCAGGGCCGACTCAACCGACTTCGGCTTGGTGGAGGCATTGGCTTCAAACAGCAGCACCCCGCGCGTGACGTCCGCAAGCAGCCGATAGAGGTGGTCCGGGTCCTGCACGTGAGCCTCGACCGCGAGACACAGCACGACATCGAATGGTCCGCCAACCGCGAGCGCATCGAGCGCGTCAAGGTCGCCGACCCTGAACTCGATCCGCTCGATGCCCGCGAACGAGGCGATACGGCGCGCCAAGTCGATTTTCTCGGGGTCGTATTCGATGCCGACGCCCAGGGCAGGTTCGTAGTTCGAGATCTGGAACAGCATCGCGCCGTTGTTGCAGCCCAGGTCCAGCACGCGCTTGCCGCGGACGGACTCGGCCCGCAGGCCGAACTGCTCGAGCCGTCGGCGCGCGTCGCGCTGCGCCTCGTCCCGGGTTACGGAGAACCTCGGCGTCGAGAACGCACAATAAATGACGTCGCGCGTCGACAGGAAATGACGGGATTTTTTCTTTCGAAACGACGCCGAGACGTCGCGCAGCTCGTCCTTGAGTTGCCTGGCCGTCGCCGAGTCCTCGGCCGAGGTGCCGCCCGGATTCATCGACCGAGTATAGCCGGGTGCACCCGCCCGGGTAGGCCGCCAAGCCCGATCTGCCCAAGACGATCGCCGCCGTTCGCAAAGTCATGTATCTCGATTGACCCGGGTCATCATCATGGCAACCAAAGTGTTCATGGAGGCGCTGTCCCCCACGATGGAAGAGGGGCGCCTCGTCAAGTGGCTCAAGAATGAG
>JANNHT010000288.1:0-1831 GCA_031404555.1 Gammaproteobacteria bacterium | reverse complement strand
CCGGGAGTGTTCCTCGGCACGAGCGCGACCGTGATGCCGTGGTCAAGTTTGTCGCCGCCCATCAGTTTGTCGGGATCGAACAGGCGGAAGGCGAGGCCGATCAGCGTGGCGATCGGCGCGAGCGTGATGTAGCGCTTCGAGAAATTGAGCCGGATGCCGGTGACTTCGCGGCCCTGGTACATCCCCTTGCAGACGACGCCGGTGTCCGGGATCGAGCCCGCATCGGAACCGGCGCGTGGGCCGGTCAGGCCGAAGCAGGGGATTTCATCGCCGCGCGCGAGCCGCGGCAGCAGGTGATTCTTCTGCTCCTCGGTGCCGTAGTGCATCAGGAGTTCGGCGGGACCGAGCGAGTTCGGCACGACGACGGTCGAGGCGACGGTGCCCGAGCGGCTCGCGATCTTCACGATCACGGTGGAATGCGCGTACGCCGAGAACTCGAGCCCGCCGTACTTTCTCGGGATGATCATCGCCCAGAAGCCCTTCTTCTTGATGTAGTCGAAGACTTCTGGCGGCAGATCCGCGCGGCGGTGAGTGATGTCCCAGTCGTTGATCATGCGGCAGAGCTCTTCGCAGGGCCCGTCGATGAAGGCCTGCTCTTCCGCGGTCAGCGTCGGCACTTTCGCCGACAGCAGCTTGCTCCAGTCCGGCCCGCCGCTGAAGAGTTCGCCGTCCCACCACACGGTGCCGGCCTCGAGCGCCTCGCGCTCGGTGTCGGACATCGGCGGCAGCATGCGCTTGTAGACCTTCAGGAACCGGTTCGAGATCAGGTAGCGCCGCAGCGGCCGGATGTTGAGCAGCAGGTGCGGGATGAAGAGCGCCCAGAGCGTGACGTTCCACCACAGTGGCCCCGCGCCGACGACGCTGTAGTAGACGAGCAGGAGCCCGAGCACGAGCGTCGCGTTCGCGAGGCTCGCGCGCTGGTAGGCGAGCCACATGACGAGGCTCAGCGTGAGGAGCAGCCAGAGCAGCGACAGGATCATGTACTCCGCAGTTATACCGCGTTCAGCATGGAATGCGGGATTAGGGCATGCACCCTAGCATCGTTGTATGCAGTGCAAAAAACCGGTTTGTGTATGCTGCGGCACCAGGGAGGAATCCATGAGCCAGCTGACGGATCGGGTGCAGCGCATCCTGTTGTCGCCCGCGACGGAATGGCCCGTGATCGCGGCCGAGCCTGCGACCACCGCAGGCCTTTACCGCGGTTACATCGTGATCCTCGCAGCGATCGGCCCGATCGCCGTGTTCCTGAAGTCGACCCTGATCGGCTATCACATCCCGCTGGGCGGCACCTGGCGCGTCGACATGATGGACGGCCTGATCGCGGCGGCCGTCAGCTACGGCCTGTCGCTCGCTGCCGTCTACGCCTTCGCGCTCATCATCGATGCGCTCGCGCCGACTTTCGGCGCGCAGAAGGCCCCGCTGCTCGCGCTGAAATCGGCGGCCTACGCGATGACCGCGTTCTGGATCGCGGGCATCGGCAAGTTGCTGCCGCTGATCGGCGGGCTGTTCCTGGTCGCGGGCGCGGGCTACGGCGTGTATCTCCTCTATCTCGGCCTGCCGGTCACGATGAGGGCGCCGGCAGATAAGGCAGTCGGCTACACCGCGGTCAGCGTCGTGTCGGCGCTGATCCTGTTCTGGATCGTCGCGATCATCGCGGGCAGCATCATGGGCCGCGGCGCCTGGCTCGGCGGCCACAACCTGTGGCTCGGCGGCCCGGTCGTGAGCCAGAGCGGCGGGTTCGACAAGGACAGCCCGCTCGGCAAGCTCGAGCAATGGACGAAGAACATCGGGGAGGCCGGCCGTAAGGCCGATGCCTCGGCGAAGTCGGGCG
>JANNHT010000287.1:0-11563 GCA_031404555.1 Gammaproteobacteria bacterium | reverse complement strand
GATAGGTCTGGTTCGCGATCCAGTACTGGGCGTCATCGCAGAGGTTTTGCACGTCGGCCGGGATTTCATGCCAGGACATGCCGATGTTCGTGTCGGAGCGGCGATATCGGCCCGCCCATTTCCAGACTCGGTCGAACATGAGTTGATGAACTCGCCTCACGTATCTTTCCGTCAGCAGGGCAGGGCGCGGTCCGGGTCGTACTCCGAGCACGCGCGATTGCGCGCGCAGGATGTTGTCCTGCTCCAGCTCATTGAGTTGTTCGCGGGTCGTGACGTGCTTTGGCCGGAGGGCGGCCAGGTCGTCGGCGTCGAGTGGCGTGGCGCCGTCCGGTTGATGGCCGATCAGCGCCACAGGCTGCGGCGACGCCGCGCAATCAGTTCTTCGGCGAACTCACTGGTCTTTGCATCGAGACTTGATTCCGGAACGGCCTGACTTTCCAGGCGCATGGTGTGGGCGACCGGATTGATCTGCTGGCGCGCGACACGCAAGGCCTGCAGGCGGACCATGTCGAGAAGGGGCCGGCGAGGAATCAGCGCATAGAACACATCGCACTCCAGGGCATCTGCCGCCTTGCGGAGCGATTCGAGCGTAATGGCATCCACCGCTTCGCGTTTCTCGAGTTTTGACAGCGTGGGCTGCGAAATGCCCATGCGAGCCGCGAGCTGATAGGTCGACATGCCGAGCGCCGTGCGGACGGCGGCGATCCAGCCGCGCGCCGGTCGCGCAACCGCTAGATCGCGAAATGGCATCAGGACGGCGTCTATCTGCTGTAATGCGAGCTTGGCATCGTTCATGGAAAGACGATAGCTTATAAGCTGTTATTTAATCAATTAGTAATAGCTTATAAACTATTATTATTTGATTTAAATTACTTATATCAATGGGTTACGAATCCATCATTCTGGCCTCAGCCTCGGCGCGGCGCGGCCTGCTGCTGGACCAGATCGGCGTGCGCCACGAACCGCGGGCGATGGATGTCGACGAGAGACCGCGGCCCGGCGAGCCGCCGGATGCCTACGTCATGCGCATCGCTCGCGACAAGGCGGCCGCCGCAGTGCGTGCGCTTCGCACCGGCGACCAGCGCCCGGTGCTCGCGGCGGACACCACGGTCGCGCTCGGCTCGCGCATCTTCGGCAAGCCCGCGGATGAAGCGGACGGCGTCGCGATGCTCCAGGCGCTCGCGGGACAGAGCCACGAGGTGCTGACGGCCGTCGTGCTGGTTCACGCGGGCACCGAGCACACCGCGCTCAACCGCAGCCAGGTCCGCTTCCGCGCGCTCAGCGTGGACGAATGCCGGCGCTACTGGGCGACGGGCGAGGCCGCCGGCAAGGCCGGCGGTTATGCCATCCAGGGCCGCGCTGCCGTGTTCATCGAGAGCCTCGAAGGCAGTTTTTCCGGCGTGATGGGCCTGCCGCTCTTCGAAACTGCGGCCTTGCTCGATGCGGCTGGCGTGTGCCGATGGCAGCCTGACGCATGAACAGGGAGATCCTGGTCAACGTCACCTCGCGCGAGAGCCGTGCCGCCCTCGTCGTCGAGGGCGTGACCCAGGAACTCTACGTCGAGCGCGCCAACCGGCGCGGCATCGCGGGCAACCTGTACCAGGGCCGCGTCAATCGCGTATTGCCCGGCATGCAGGCGGCATTCGTGGACATCGGACTCGAGCGCGCCGCATTCCTGCACGCGGACGACACGGATGCCGCCGTCAACGAGGGCGACCGCCTGTTCGTTCAGGTCGTCAAGGATCCGATCGGCACCAAGGGCGCGCGGCTCACGACCCGCGTGACATTGCCGTCGCGCTTTCTCGTGTACCGGCCGCAGGGGCAGGGCATCGGCATCTCCGCGCGCATCGAGGATGAGGCGGAGCGGTCGCGGCTGAAGGAGGCGCTGCTCGTGGCCCCGGATTCCGCGGGCGGCTGGATCGTGCGCACAGCGGCCGAGGACGCGGCGGCCGAGGCGCTCCGTGCCGACCGGGCGTTCCTCGAACGGCTCTGGGACAACGTGCGGCAGAAGGCAGGCGATGCGGGCGCCGGCACGCTCGTGCATGAGGACCTTCCGCTCGCGGTTCGCGTCCTTCGTGACCTGCTGGATGAGCGCGTGTCGCGCGTGCTCGTGGACGACGAGGCAACCCATGCGGCGATGCTCGCCTTCACGGAGAGCTTCATGCCGCCGCTCGCAGGGCGCATCGAGCGCCACGATGGCAACCGCCCGATCTTCGACCTGTACGGCATCGAGGAGGAGATCGAGCGTGCGCTTGACCGCAAGGTTTCGCTGAAGTCGGGCGGCTACCTGATGTTTGACCAGACCGAGGCGCTGACGACGATCGACGTGAACACGGGCACCTATGTCGGCCACCGCGACCTCGAGGACACGATCTACCGGACCAATCTCGAGGCTGCGCTCGCGATCGCGCGCCAGCTCCGGCTCCGGAACCTCGGCGGCATCATCATCGCGGACTTCATCGACATGACCGATGCGGAACATCGCCAGGGCGTGCTCCAGGCGCTCGAGCAGGCGCTCGCCGCCGACCATGTCCGCACGCGGCTGTCCACGGTGTCCGCGCTCGGGCTCGTCGAAATGACCCGCAAGCGCACGCGCGAGAGCCTGGAACACCAGCTCTGCCGGCCTTGTCCAAACTGCGATTCCCGCGGGTTCGTGAAGACGGCCGAGACGGTCGCCTACCAGCTCTTCCGGGAAGTCCTGCGCCAGGCACGCCAGTTCGAGTTCCGGGAACTCGTCCTGCTGGCGCATCGGGACGTGATCGAGCTTCTGCTCGACGAGGAGGCCGCGGCGCTTGCGGACCTCGAGCAGGCGACCGGCAAGCCGATCCGCCTGCAGGCGGAAGCGCAGTATGCGGAGGAGCAGTTCGACGTGGTGCTGGTATGACGCCGGCGAGGCGGTTCCTGAAGAGGCTCGGGCGCTGGGTGGCCGGGCTCGTCGGGCTCTGCGCGCTGCTGCTCGCGCTCGCGATCGGCGCATTCCGCATCGCGATCGACCTGCTGCCCGGCTACCAGCAGCGCGTGGTCGAGCGCGTGCGCGAGGAGACGGGGCTGCGGCTCGAATTCGATTCCGTCTACGCGCGCATCGGGCGCTATGGCCCCGAGGTCGTGTTCCGCGGCGCGCGCGTGCTGCCGGCGACGGGTGACGGCGCGCTGGTCAGCGCCGATTCCGGGCGCGTGAGCCTGTCGATCCTGCGCACGATCTGGTACCGGCGCATCGAGATCGGCCGCGTGGCGCTGGTACGGCCGCGTCTCAACTTCGTGATCCACACCGACGGCAGCGTCCAGCTCGTCGGACAGACCGCGTTCCAGACGGGGCCCGAATCCGAGCGCCGCCCGATGTCCCTCGACCGCGTGCCGCGCGGACTGTACGCGGTGCGCGATGCGACGCTCGACGTGCTCGACCTGCGCGCGCGCCAGGGGCGCTTCGAGCTGACCGGCGTGGATATCGATCTCGAGCGCAAGGGTGACCACATCGCGATCAGCGGCCAGGTCAACCTGCCGGAGCATCTCGGTTCGTCGATTGAATTCGACGGCGAGGCCGAGGGCGAGCTCGCCGACAACGCGGCGATCCGCTGGCGCATGCGCGTCGATGCGCACGAACTCGACTTCGAGCAGTGGGCGGCGCTCCTGCCCGACAGTTTCGTCGTGCCGGCAGCCGGTCACGGTTCGCTCGGCCTGAGCCTGCGCGGCACCGGGCGCACGCTGCAGACGATGCGCCTCCAGCCGGAACTGATGGATCTGCGCCTGCCCGGCGATCCGGGCGAGTTCAGCCGTATTGCGGGCAACCTGCGGCTCCAGCTGTCGCCGGAGGCGATCAATTTCCAGGCGACGGGCCTCGAGTTGTCGCGCACGGGCGCGCCGTGGCGGCCGACCAGCCTTGAGGTCGCGATCGGCCGCAAGGACGGCCGGCTCGCCGCGCTCACCGCGCGCGCGGATTACCTGCGCATCGAAAACCTCGCCGCATTCGCGGTCCTGATGCCGCCGGGCGCGCTCCGCGACCAGGTGCTCGCCTTGAAGGCGCGCGGCGAGCTTTTTGGGCTCGACGTCGCACTCGCGTCGACCGGCGCGAAGCGGCTGCCGGACATCAGCGGGCGCGTGCGTTTCACCGACCTTGGTTTCGAGCCGTTCCGGCGCGTGCCGGGCATCGACGGCATCGACGGCGCGATCGAGGGGCGCGGCGCCGGCGGCGTCGTGCAGATTGCGACCCGCGGCGCGACGATCAAGTGGCCGCTGCAGTGGCGGAGCCTCGTCACCGTGCCATTCGCCGAGGGCCGCGTCGAGTGGAGCCGCTTCGGTGACGGCGTGCGGCTCTTCAGCGACGATGCGCGCATTGACACCGGTCACGGCAGCGCCGAGGGCAAGCTGCGCGTCGTCCTGCAACCGGGCGAACTGCCGCTGATGGTGCTCGAGGCGACGGCGAAGAATGCGGACGCGTCACAGGTCTCGCGCTACCTGCCGGTCGAGAAGCTGTCGCCGAAATCCATCGCCTGGCTCGACTCGGCGTTCCGGGGCGGACACGTGACGACGGCAGACGTGTCGATCGTCGGGCCGGTACGCGGGTTTCCATATCGCGAAGGGCAGGGCCGGTTCCTCGCGAAGGGCCACGCGACCGGCGTGGACTTTTTCTATGCGCCGGGCTGGCCGGAGATCCGCAACCTCGAGGCCGATTTCGAGTTCGACGGCCCGGGTATGCGCGTGAAGAGCACGGGCGGACTGATCGGCGGCGTCGCGATCGCGCAGTCGGAGGCGCAGAGTGCGGACCTGCGCGACGCGATCATCGCGGTGCGCGCGACCGCGCGCGCGGACGCCGGCCGCGCGATCCGCCTGCTCCAGTCGAGCCCGCTCGCGCCTTCGTTCGGCGCCGCATTCGCGGACCTGGCAGGCTCCGGGCCGGTCGACGGCGAGATTGCGATGTACCTGCCGATCAAGGACTTCGAGAAGCGCATCGTGACCCTGAAGGCCGCGCTCGACGGCGTCACGCTCCGGCACCGCACGCAGCCGGTCGAGGCGACCGCGATCAAGGGCGAGCTCTGGGTGCGCAACCGCGAGATCCACGCGCCGTCGCTCAGCGGCCGCGTGTTCGGCGGGCCAGTGCAGGTCTCGATCGCGACCGAAGCGCGCCGGGACGGCAGCCTGAGCACGCAGGTCAACGCCGAGGGCAGCCTGAAAGGCGCCGAGATCCAGGCGGTCGCGCGGCTGCCGGTCAATGCGGGCCTGACGGGCACGGCGAGCTGGCGCGGATTCCTGACGGTCGAGCGCAATGCCGACCGGGAAAAGCCGGCTCGCGGCAGCGCGCGCCTGAGCAGCGACCTGCGGGGCCTCGCGTCGAAGCTGCCCGAACCGTTCGCGAAGAGCGCGGATGCCGCGCGGCCGCTGACGCTGGCGGCGACCTTTGACGGTGTCAGCGGCCCGCGCGTGCAGGCGCAGCTCGGTCGCGACGTCCACGCGCTCCTGCAATGGCGGAGCAAGGCCGAGGATCCGCCGGTCGAGCGTGGCATCGTCGCGTTCGGCGCCTCGGCACCCGCGGCGCTGCCGCGCAGTCCCGGCCTCTGGCTCACCGGCCGCCTCGATGCCGCGAGCCTCTCCGACCTGCTCGAGCTGAAATGGGACGGGCCGCGCGGCCGACCGCTCTCCGAATGGCTGGCGGGCGCCGACCTGGCCATCCGCGACTTCGAGGTGCTCGGCTATCGGTTCACCGACGTCGGCGGCCGCCTGCGGCCCGGCAATCGCGCCTGGGAAGTGGATGTCACGGGCCCGATGGCGAGCGGCCACCTGAGCGTGCCATACACCTTCCCCGGCGAAGTGCCGATGCAGCTCGACCTCGACCGCCTGCATTTCGGCGAGCGCGCGGCCGGCATCGTGGATGACGGCGAGGATCCCGACCCGCGCAAGCTGCCGGCGATCCGCGTGGACCTGCGCGATTTCGTCTTCGACAAGCGCCGCTTCGGACACGTCCAGGCGGAACTCGCGCGCGGCACCGCCGGCATGACGCTGAACCAGTTCACGATGACGCATGCGGACTACAAGGCTGAGGGCCGGGGCAGCTGGCTCGTGCGCGACCAGGGCGCCGAGTGCCGGCTCGAGTTCACGATGGAGACCGGCGACGTGCTCCGGTTCATGGACGCGATGCAGCTCGGCACGCTGGTGGCGGCGAAGCACGGGCGGATGTCGGCGACGCTGCGCTGGCCGGGCGCGCCCGAGGTCAGCGCGCTCGAACGGCTGTCGGGCCGGCTCGAGCTCGCGGCCGAGGACGGAAGCCTCACGTCCGTCGAGCCGGGCGCTGGCCGCGTGTTCGGGCTCATGAGCCTCGCGCACCTGCCGCGCCGCCTCGCGCTCGATTTCGGCGACCTGACCGGCGAGGGACTCGCCTTCGATACGCTCCGCGGCACCTTCCAGCTCACGGACGGCGAGGCGACGACGGACAATCTGATACTGCGCGGCTCGGCGGCCGAAATCGGCATCGCGGGCCGCACCAGCCTCCGCCACCGTACCTACGACCAGACCGCAGTCGTGACGGGCCAGCTCGGCGCCTCGCTCGGAGTCGCGGGCGCGCTCGCCGGCGGCCCGGTCGTGGGGGCGGCGCTCCTGCTGTTCTCGCAACTGTTCAAGGAGCCGCTCAAGGGCGTCACGCGCGGCTATTATCGGATCACGGGATCCTGGGATGATCCGCAGGTGAAGCAGATTGATGCCCGTGAGATGAAGGACAATCGCCAGGCCGTTTCGGCCCCGCCCGGGGTTCCCGCCCCGGAGACGGAAAACGCGAAGGAATAACGATGGCGCAGCCGGTCGTCGCGGCTCTGCAGATGACTTCCCGGGCGGACGTGGTGGTGAACCTCGGGACCGCGCGGCGCCTGCTCGCGCTCGCGAAGGACGGCGGCGCCTGCCTCGCGGTGCTGCCCGAGAATTTTTCCTTCATGGGGCGGAACGAAGCCGAGCGGCGCGCTATCGTCGAGCGCGACGGCGACGGGCCCGTGCAGGAGGCGCTCGCGGCGATGGCGCGGGAATTCGGGCTCTGGGTCGTCGCCGGTACGCAGCCGATCGCCGTGCCCGGCGATGCGCGGCCGGCGAATGCCTGCGTCGTCTACGACGCGGCGGGCAAACGCGCCGCGCGCTACGACAAGATCCATCTGTTCGACGTCGACCTGCCGGGCGGCCGCGAAGGCTACCGGGAATCGGCCAATGCCGCGCCCGGCGCGACGCCGGTCCTCGTCGACACGCCGGCGGGAAGGCTCGGATTGACCGTGTGCTACGATTTGCGCTTCCCCGAGCTGTTCCGGCGGCTGGTCTCCGAAGGAGCCGAAATCTTCAGCGTGCCTTCCGCATTCACCGGACCGACCGGCCGCGCGCACTGGGAAATCCTGCTGCGCGCCCGCGCGACCGAAAACCTCGCATTTGTCATCGCCGCGGCTCAGAGCGGGATCCATGACAACGACCGCGAAACCTACGGCGACAGCCTGGTCGCCGATTACTGGGGCCGCGTGCTCGCGCGCCAGCCGCGCGGCAGCGGCGCGGTGCTGGCAACACTCGACCGCGAGGGTCAGCGCGCGACGCGCGTGAGCTTCCCCGCGCTGTCGCATCGCGTGGTCGGCTGAACGTGGAGGCCCTCCAGCAAGCCAAGGAACGAATCCTTGTGCCCTCCGGCCTCGACGAGGGTCGTCTCGAACAGGCGCTCAGTTCGCTGCTGGGCGCGAGCGTCGACGCTGGCGATCTCTATTTCCAGCTCGCACGCGAAGAGCACTGGGCCCTCGAGGACGGCATCGTCAAGGAAGGCAGCTACGGCATCGAGCAGGGCGTCGGCGTCCGCGCGATGGCCGGCGAGCGCACGGGCTTCGCCTATTCCGACGAAGTCGTGCCTGAGGCGCTGCTCGAAGCCGCGCGCGCCGCGCGCGCGATCGCGCGCGAGGGTGGCAAGGGCCAGGTGCAGGCCTGGCGCGCGACCGCGTCGCACCGCCTCTACCTGCCGGACGATCCGATCGCCTCGCTCGCCGATGCCGACAAGGTCGCGCTCCTCTCCGAACTCGACCGCAGCGCGCGCTCGCTTGACCCGCGCGTGAAGCAGGTGGTCGCGACGCTCGCGGCCGTGCACGAAATCATCCTGGTCGCGGCGAGCGACGGCACGCTTGCGGCCGACGTGCGGCCGCTCGTGCGCATGAACGTATCGGTGATCATCGAGCAGGACGGCCGCCGGGAGCAGGGCTACGCCGGCACCGGCGGGCGCTATTCACTCGAGGAATTCGTCGCCGACGGCCGGCCGATGCGGCTCGCGCGCGAGGCCGTGCGCCAGGCGACCGTGAACCTGGAATCGGTACCGGCCCCCGCCGGCACGATGACGGTCGTGCTCGGCCCGGGCTGGCCCGGCGTGCTGCTGCACGAGGCGATCGGCCATGGACTCGAGGGCGATTTCAACCGCCGCGGCACCTCCGCTTTCTCGGGACGAATCGGCGAGCGCGTTGCCTCGCCGCTCTGCACCGTCGTCGACGACGGCACGCTGCCCGGACGGCGCGGTTCGCTGAACGTCGACGACGAGGGCACGCCGACGTCCTGCACGACGCTGATCGAGAACGGCGTGCTGAAGGGCTATCTCCAGGACAAGCTCAACGCGCGGCTGATGGGCATGAAGCCGACCGGCAACGGCCGGCGCGAATCTTTCGCACACACGACGCTGCCGCGAATGACCAACACCTACATGCTGCCGGGGCCGCACGACCCGCAGGAGATCATCCGCTCCGTGAAGCGCGGGCTCTACGCCGTGAATTTCGGCGGCGGCCAGGTGGACATCACGTCGGGCAAGTTCGTGTTCTCGGCGAGCGAGGCCTACCTGATCGAGGACGGGCGCATCACCGCGCCGGTCAAGGGCGCGACGCTCGTCGGCAACGGGCCGGACGTGCTGACCCGCGTCAGCATGGTCGGCAATGACCTGATGCTCGACGACGGGATCGGCAGCTGCGGCAAGGACGGGCAGACCGTGCCGGTCGGCGTCGGCCAGCCGACGCTGCGCATCGACGCGCTGACGGTCGGCGGCACGGCCTGAGGTTCCCGAATGCGCATCGCGAAAACTATCTATGAGAGCCTGCCGTACGCCTACATGGTCCTTGGCCTCGCCGCGCTCGTGGCCTCGTTCCTGTGGCGGGTGCCGACCTGGTCCGACGTGATGGCGGGCTTCGGGCTGCTCGCGGTGGTGTCGGGCCTGGTGCTCGTGCTCCGCCGTCGCGACTACCGGATCCAGCAGCGCCGTTACGGCGCGGAACTCGACGACGAAGAGTAGCGCGCGGCCCGCGGCTCGAGCGCGCCGCGCGGTTGCATCACAGTGGTTTGCCCATGCGCAAGAGCGGGACCGGTGCACCGCCGCGGTCGTCCACGAGACGCTCGTGAGTTTCGTAGCCGCAAGCGCGATAGAGCGGCACGCCTGCCATCGTAGCCATCATCTCCACTCTCCTGAAGCCTTCGGAGCGCGCCGCTTCCTCGCAGAGGGAAAGTACAAGCCTGCCCACGCCTCTGCGTGTGTAACGCGGATGGGTGTACATGGCACGGATCCGGGCCGCATCCTTCTCCGGATCGAGCAGCACCGCGCTGCGTCCTGGCGACAGATCTCCACCGTACAGAGTGGCACGGCGGCTCCATCCACCACAACCCGCGATCCTGCCATCCGCTTCAACGATGAAATAAGTTCCATCATTGATGAGCTGAGTATCCAGGCCCATGATCGTTCGGCTGGATGCAATCTGGCTCTCGTCGAGGAACGGCTTCTGCAATTCAGAAATTGCGGCGTCCATCAGTCCCCTCAGTGCATCGAGATCATCGCGGCACGCAAGCCTGTGGGTAAAGGTCACACGCGTCATGGCTCTCTGCGGGTCCCGGCTGCCTAACGTCCGCGATCAGCGGCGGCGTGCAGTCGGCGCGCCGCTTGCCAAGATTGCGGTTGGAGAGCCACTTGCTTTCCCTGCAAGCAGCGTGACGACTCGCGCCGAACGCTGCATCGCTTAGTTGGGCAGCGAAACTTATTGAGTCGCTTGCTCGATCGGCACTGCATCGATCGGTGCCTCGAACGCAATGAAGAGAACACAAGGGTCTCCCTTCGAGCAGTAAGCACTGTGCGGCAATTTGGCGGGGCCATAAGCGTAAGTGCCGGGTTTCAGCGTGGTGGGCTCCTGGCCGTCGTACGTGACCCGCAGTTCACCCGACACCAACACCATGCGCTCAGCCGATGTGTGCCAGTGCTGAGGAATAGTGAAATCGGCTGGCACCCTAAAGAAAACGTCCGCATTAGCCTTCGCGGGATCCCCATGGAGGACCGCAATTTCACATCCCTGCGGAATGAAGGCTGGACAGGGGCCCCATTTGAGCTGCGTGTCGGCACTGGTCAATGAAAGCGCCGGCTCCGAAGCTGGATCCTCTGCCAGTGTAACGGGACTACTGAGAATCAGCGCCGCCGACCAAACCATATGATGTAACTTCAACATCTGAATCTCCCTTAAATGCGTGAACTGAGACCATTCGCTGCCCAACGTCTATTGGATGTGAGAAATCACGTTTTGTTTTACGTCATTTCTGACGATTAATCACCCGGCACAGCCGTAGGTGCTTGTCTAGGCTCAGGGTGGACGTGATCCAACCGCGCCTCGCGGCCTAGGCGGCGCCAGCCGCCGGCGCGGCGTCGTCTTCGTCGTCATCCTCCGGATCTTCCGGCTCTTCCTGCGGCTCGAGCACGCGGTGGTCGCCGGTCGACTCCAGCTGGTGCTGCGCGCGCGCTCGCGCCGAGCGCTCGTCCAGGTACATGATCTCGTGCTTGCCGAGCACGATGACGTCGCCGTCGTTCAGGTGATGCTTGCGCACGCGCTTGGATTTCACGTAGACGCCGTTCGTGCTGTTCAGGTCCTCGAGCACGCTGCCGTCCACGGACGTGACGATCTGGCAGTGGTGGCGGCTGATGAACTTGCTCTCGATCTGCACGTCGTTGTCCACGGTGCGGCCGATGATAAGGCGCCCGAGGCGGAGCGGCCGTTCCTCGACGTGCTCGCCGGCGTGCGCGACGATCACGCGTGCGAGGACTTCCTGGGGACCGATGGGCCGCGGGGGTGCTGGCGGTGGCATCGTCGCGGCGCGCAGCCGGTTGGTCCGGGCCGCGAACTCGACCCATTGCAGCTCGTCGATGGCCGCCTTGAGTTCCACCACGCCGATGCGCTTGCGCTCGAGCGCGTAGGCGCCCATCAGCGCGGTGTCACAGATCGTGTTGATCAGGCGCGGCACGCCGCCGGTGTAGCGGAAGATGACCGGGTAGGTTTCCTCGTCGAAGATCTGCCGCCCGTGCGAGCCCGCGACCTCGAGCCGGTGCAGCACATAGGCCTGGGTGTCCTCGGGTGTCAGCGCGGTCAGGTGGAAGCGGAGCCGCACGCGCTGCACGAGCTGCACCAGCTCGGCCGAGTCGAGCTTCTCGTTCAATTCCGGCTGCCCGCACAGGATGATGCGGAGCACCTTCTCCTTCGTCGTTCATCGAAGTGCGTGCCGGGCGAAAGGATTTGCGTGACCTCGCGATTGACGAGTTTGCCCGGCTTGGCTTCTTCGG
>JANNHT010000286.1:0-9378 GCA_031404555.1 Gammaproteobacteria bacterium | reverse complement strand
CCTTCGGCCTGCCGTCGAGCCCGATGACGTTGATGTTGACCCGGTAACTGCGCTCGAGGTCGGTGGTCGCGAACAGGTGGGTCATGAGCTGTTCGACGTCCACGCGGTTGGAGCGTGGGGTGATGACGAGCCGCGTCGGGTGCTCGTGATCGCTCTCGTCCCGCAGGTCCTCGACCATCGGCAGCTTCTTCGCGCGCATCTGGCCGGCGATCTGCTCCAGCACCTTGGCGCCCGACACCTGGTAGGGCAGTGCAGTCACGACGACTTCCCCCTCCTCCATCTCGAACACCGCGCGCGCGCGGAACGTGCCGTTGCCGGTCTTGTACAGGGCGCGAAGCTCGCTCTTCGGCGTGACGATCTCGGCGCCGGTCGGGAAATCCGGACCCTGCACGTGCTTGCAGAGCGTCGCGATCGACGCGTCCGGGTCGTCGAGCAGCTCGATGCAGGCCGCCGTGACCTCCTTCAGGTTGTGCGGCGGGATGTCGGTCGCCATGCCGACCGCGATGCCCTGCGTGCCATTCAGCAGCACGTTTGGCAGGCGCGCCGGCAGGAGCTTCGGCTCCTCGAGCGTGCCGTCGAAGTTAGGCGCCCAGTCGACTGTGCCCTGTCCGAGCTCGGACAGGAGCACCTGCGCATAAGGCCTGAGGCGCGATTCGGTGTATCGCATCGCGGCGAAGGACTTGGGATCGTCGGTCGAGCCCCAGTTGCCCTGCCCGTCGACGATCGGATAGCGGTAGGAGAAGTCCTGCGCCATCAGCACCATCGCCTCGTAGCAGGCGCTGTCGCCGTGCGGGTGATACTTGCCGATCACGTCGCCGACCGTGCGCGCTGATTTCTTGTGCTTGGATCCGGCCGCGAGCCCGAGCTCGCTCATCGCAAAGATAATGCGCCGCTGCACCGGCTTGAGCCCGTCGGCGAGCTGCGGCAGCGCGCGGTCGAGGATCACGTACATCGAGTAGTCGAGGTACGCCTTCTCCGTGAAAGCGCGGAGCGGCTGGCGTTCGATGCCTTCGAAGTCGAGTGCCTGTTCTTTCATCGTCAGACGGTCGCCAGGTTGCCCTTGCTCTCCAGCCATTCGCGCCGGTCGCCGGCGCGCTTCTTCGCGAGCAGCATGTCGAGCAGCTGGTCGGCGCCGTCCTTGGCCTCGACCGTGAGCTGCACCAGGCGGCGCGTCTCCGGCGCCATCGTCGTCTCGCGCAGCTGCAGCGGGCTCATCTCGCCCAGGCCCTTGAAGCGCGTGATCATCGGCTTGCCGCGCACGCCCTCGGCCTGGAGCTGGTCGAGCCGGCCGTTCTTCTCGTGCTCGCCGAGCGCGTAGTAGACGTTCTTGCCCACATCGATGCGGTACAGCGGCGGCATCGCGACGTAGACATGCCCGGCGCTGACCAGCGGCCGGAAGTGCCGCAGGAACAGCGCGCACAGCAGCGTCGCGATGTGCGCGCCGTCCGAGTCGGCGTCTGCGAGGATGCAGATCTTGTGGTAGCGCAGGCCCGACAGGTCGTTGGAGGCCGCATCCACGCCGAGCGCGGTCGTGATGTCGTGGACTTCCTGCGACGCCAGGATGTCGGCGGCCTCGACTTCCCAGGTGTTCAGTATCTTGCCGCGCAGCGGCATGACCGCCTGGTTCGAGCGGTCGCGCGCCTGCTTCGCGGAGCCACCGGCCGAGTCGCCCTCGACCAGGAACAGCTCGCAGCGCTCCGGCTCCTGGAGCGTGCAGTCCGCGAGCTTGCCAGGAAGCGCGGGGCCGCTGACGATGCGCTTTCGGGTAACGCGCGCGGCCGCCCGCGTGCGCTCCTGCGCATTGCCGATCGCAAACTGCGCGATCTTCTCGCCCGCCTCCGGGTGCTGGTTCAGCCAGAGCGCGAACGCGTCCTTGACGACCCCGGAGACGAAGGTCGCCGACTCGCGCGAGGACAGCTTCTCCTTCGTCTGCCCGGCGAACTGCGGGTTCTGCATGCGCACGGCCAGCACGAAGCCGACCGACTGCCAGACATCCTCCGGCGCGAGCTTGAGGCCGCGCGGCACGAGGTTGCGGAACTCACAAAATTCACGCACTGCATCAGTCACACCCGAGCGCAGCCCGTTGACATGCGTGCCGCCCTGCGGCGTCGGGATCAGGTTGACGTAGCTTTCGGCGACGGACGCTTCGCTGTCCGGCGCCCAGCAGAACGCCCAGTCGGCGGTCTCATGCCCGCCCTGGAAATGGCCGGTGAACGGCTCGTCGGGCAGGCGTCCCGCGTCGCCCAGCTGCTCGACGAGGTACGCGGCGAGGTCGCCGGTGAAAAACCATTCCTCGCTCTCGCCGGTCGCCTCGTTCCTGAGCTTCATGCGCAGCCCGGGGCACAGCACGGCTTTTGCCTTGAGCACGTGCTTGAGGCGCGAGACCGAGATGCTCGGCGAGTCGAAGAAGCCCGGGTCCGGCCAGAACCGGATCGTCGTGCCCCGGCGACCGCGTTTGGCTTCGCCGACGGCCTCCAGCTTCGAGACGACCTTGCCGTCCTTGAAGCCGATGTTCCATTCCTTGCCGTCGCGGCGCACATTGCACTCGAGGTGCTTCGACAGGGCGTTGACGACCGACACGCCGACGCCGTGCAGGCCGCCCGCGTGCTCGTAGTTCTTGTCGTTGAATTTTCCGCCGGCATGCAGCCGCGTCAGTATCAACTCGACGCCGCTGACCTTCTCCTTCGGGTGGATGTCGACCGGCATGCCGCGCCCGTCATCGTCGACCGAGACAGAGCCATCCTTGTGGACCGTGACCGCGATGTTCTCGCAGTGGCCGGAGATCGCCTCGTCGACGCTGTTGTCCACCACCTCGTGCACCAGATGGTTTGGACTGCGCGTATCCGTGTACATGCCCGGACGGCGGCGCACCGGTTCGAGACCGGTCAGGACTTCGATGTCGGATGCGGTATACGACGGGCTCATCGCGCGGCGATTCTAGCAGCCGCGCCGCGGCGCGGGCGCGCGCTTCGTCAGCGGAGATCCTTCGCGAGCGCGTCGATGGTCTCGGGCGAGAGCCGGACGGAATGGAGGTAGCGCGGGTGTTCCGTGCCGGCGACGATTTCGACGCCGGCCGCGATCGCGGCCCGCACCGGTTCCGGCAGCTCGAAACGCAGCCAGTGAACGGCGGAAGTCTTCTCGTCGTTGGAGCGCTCGAGATCGTCGTCGGCGATGCCGGTCACCCGGCCAATGCCCGGCGCCTCGACGTAGCAGGCATCCTCGACGCCCCTGAGCGCAGCGAGCGCCGCCTGGCGCTCCACCGGGTCCGGATACTCGATCATCATCGTCGCCTTCCAGTTTCCGCCGTCCGGGATCAGCGGATTGTAGGCGGCGAGTTCCTCTGCGATGCCTTTCGGTTCGAAGATGCGCTCGATGCGGAGCATTTCCTGGACCTGGTACTGGATGGTCAGGCGGTCCTCGAACACCCAGGTCATGTGGGGACCGATCGCAACCGTGCGACGGCGCTTGTGGGCGATCACGCGGCTCCGGAAACCGTTGCGCTCTCGCGCGTACTGCTCGAGACCCATCAGGTCGGTTGCCGCGAGAGTCATCGCTTCTGCCGTCATGTCCGTATCCTCAGATGCCGTAGGCGCGGCGCAGGAGCGTCAGCGGATGCCGCGGCACACGCGCGTCCCCGAGCCCCGCCGCGATCTGGCGCGCGGCCATCGGGCAGTCGCTCGCGAGCTCCGCGTGCTCCGCCGCTTCGACGCGCTGCACCACGGGTCGCGCGATCTTCATCGAGACCTCGTGGTACTCACGCTTGACCGCGTAGGTGCCGTCGTGGCCGGAGCAGCGCTCGATCGTCGTCAGCTCGGTGCCGGGGACGAGCGCGAGCAGGTCGCGGGTCTTGAGGCCGATGTTCTGCACGCGCAGGTGACAGGGCACGTGATAGGCCACCTTGCCGAGCGGCGTGCGGAAGTCGGTGCGCAGTCGCCCCTCGTCATGGCGCAACATGAGGTATTCGAAGGGATCGAAGGTCCGGCGCGCGACCGCCTGCACCGCCTCGTCCTCCGGGAACATCAGCGGCAGCTCGCGCTTGAACATCAGCACGCAGGACGGCACCGGCGCGACGACGTCGTGGCCGGCCTCGACGAGTTCAGCGAGCGCCGGGATGTTGCGCTCCTTGAGCTTCCGGATCGCCTCGAGGTCGCCGAGCTCGAGTTTCGGCATGCCGCAGCAGCGCTCTTCGGCGACCAGCGTGACCGGAATGCCGTTGTGCTCGAACACCGCAACCAGGTCCTCGACGATGCCGGGTTCATTGCGGTTGCCATAGCAGGTGGCGAAGAGCGCCACGCGCCCCGTGGTGTCGCCCGCCGCGGCGGCCATCAGCGCAGGCGGCGTACGCCGCGCGGCGCGCTTGTGGAAACTGTCGCGGTGGAATTCGGGAAGCGTCGCCTCGCGGTGCACGCCAAGTGCCCGCTCGAGCAGTCGCCGCCCGGCCGGGCTGCGGTTGGTCGCATTGACGATTTCATTGACGACCGGGATGCCGGCGATGCGCCCGACGACATCGGTCGAGGACAGCAGGCGGTCGCGGAAGGACGCGCCGCGGTCGCGGAGCTTCTGCGCCTTCGCGCGGAGCATCAGGTGCGGGAAATCCACGTTCCACTCGTGCGGTGGCACGTACGGACACTTGGTCATGAAGCACATGTCGCAGAGGTAGCAGTGGTCCACCACCTCCCAGCGCGCCGCTTTCGGCACCGACGCGACTTCGCCGCCCGGCGAGCCGTCGACGTGATCGAACAGGACGGGAAACGTGTTGCAGAGGCTGAAGCAGCGCCGGCAGCCGTGGCAGATGTCGAACACGCGTTCGAGCTCGCGCTCGAGCGCATCCGCATCCCAGAACTCGGGGTTCTGCCAGTCGAGCGGGTGCCGTGTCGGCGCCTCGAGGCTGCCTTCGCGCGAAGACCCGCCTGGCCGCTCGCTCACGCGCGCGGACTCGATCGCTGGCGGCGGTTCAGTTGAGCTGGTCCAGGGCCTTCTGGAACCGGTTGGCGTGCGAGCGCTCGGCTTTCGCGAGCGTCTCGAACCAATCGGCGATCTCGTGGAAACCCTCGTCGCGCGCGGCCTTCGACATGCCCGGATACATGTCCGTGTACTCGTGCGTCTCGCCCGCGATCGCAGCCTTCAGGTTGTCGGAGGTCGCGCCGATCGGCAGTCCCGTCGCCGGGTCCCCGACCAGTTCGAGATATTCGAGGTGCCCATGCGCATGGCCGGTCTCGCCCTCGGCGGTCGAGCGGAACACGGCCGCGACGTCGTTGTAGCCCTCGACGTCGGCCTTCTGCGCGAAATAAAGGTAGCGGCGATTCGCCTGCGACTCTCCGGCGAAAGCTGCCTTCAGGTTGCCTTCGGTCTTGCTGCCCTTCAGGTTCACGTTTCACCTCCTGCCTGACCCGGCCGTATCGGCCGGTCAATTAGACAGATTCTAACACCGGTTCTGGCGCCGGGGCATGCGTTGACCCGGTTCGCGGCGGCTGTGACACTGCCCGCCCCACTGACCGACCCGGAAATGCCCGTGACTCGCACGAAGCCAGCCACCCCCGATTTCGAGGCCTCGCTCGCGGAACTCGAACAGATCGTGCAGCGGCTCGAACAGGGCGAACTGACGCTCGAGGAGTCGCTCCGCCAGTTCGAGCGCGGGGTTGAATTGACCCGCGGTTGCCAGAAGGCGCTGCGCCAGGCCGAGCAGAAGATCCAGGTCCTGTCGGGCAAGGACGATGGCGAGGCGGCGCTCAAGGACTTCGCGCCGCCGGACGGGAACTGATCGCGCCCTCGATGCAGGCTCCAGCCGCCGATCCGGAATGGCAGGTCAAGTACCGCGATCGCGTCGAGACGGTGCTCGACCGCCGGCTGCCCGCCGCCGACAGCCCGCCGCTGCGCCTGCATCGCGCCATGCGCTACGCCGCGCTCGGACCCGGCAAGCGCATCCGGCCGATCCTCGTCTATGCGACCGGCAGTGCGATCGGCGTCTCACCCGAGGCGCTCGACGCACCAGCGGCGGCCGTCGAGCTGATACACGCCTACTCACTCGTGCACGACGACCTGCCCGCGATGGATGACGACGACCTGCGCCGCGGCCGGCCGACGACGCACCGCGCCTTCGACGAGGCGACGGCGATCCTGGCCGGCGACGCACTGCAGGTGCTCGCATTCGAGATCCTGGCCGATGGCTCCGACCTGGACACGGGCGCAGCAAGCCGCATGGACATGATCCGCCTGCTCGCACAGGCGAGCGGCACACGGGGCATGGCCGGCGGTCAGGCGATGGATCTCGACGCCACCGGCAAGCAGCTCAATCCCGCACAAGTCGAGGAAATGCATGCGCAAAAGACCGGTGCGCTGATCCGTGCCGCCGTGCTCCTCGCCTGCGCTGCGAGCCCGGCACTGCCCGAGGCGAAGCGCGGAGCGCTCGCGCGCTATGGAACGACGATCGGGCTGTCGTTCCAGATCGTGGATGACCTGCTGGACGTCGTCGGCGACCCCCAGGTCACCGGCAAGTCGGGCGGCGCCGATGCGCTGCGTCGCAAGCCCACGTATCCCGCGGTCGCCGGCATCGACGCGGCGCGCCGGCGCGCCGCCGAGCTCGCGGAACTAGGTGTCGCAGCGCTTGCCTCATTCGGCCCGGAAGCCCGGGAACTGCGCGAGTTCGGGAGCCAGCTGATCGTTCGCGTGCGCTAGACTTCGGGCATGAGCGACGCGAAGCCCGCCGCCCTGCTGGATTCGATCGAGGCGCCCGCTGACCTGCGCGCCCTGCCCCAGAACGAACTGATGCCGCTCGCGGCGGAGCTGCGCGACTACCTGATCCACACGGTCGGCCAGATGGGCGGGCACCTCGCCGCCGGGCTCGGGACGGTCGAGCTCGCAGTCGCGCTGCACTACGTTTTCGACACGCCCTACGACCGGCTGATCTGGGACGTCGGGCACCAGGCGTATCCGCACAAGGTACTGACCGGCCGCCGCCGCCGGCTCGGCAGCATCAAGCAGCAGGGCGGACTCGCGCCGTTCCCGTCGCGTGCCGAGAGCGTCTACGACAGCTTCGGAGTCGGCCATTCGAGCACCTCGATCAGCGCGGCGCTCGGCATGGCGATCGCGAATCGCGCCGCGGGCAGCGACCGGCGCGTGGTGGCCGTGATCGGCGACGGCGCGATGAGCGCCGGCCTCGCCTGGGAGGCGCTGAACCACGCGGGTAGCGTCAATGTCGACCTGCTCGTGGTGCTGAACGACAACGACATGTCGATCTCCGAGAACGTCGGCGCCCTCTCCAACTATTTTGCGCGCCTGCTGTCGGGACGCATGTACTCGCACCTGCGCGAGGGCGGCAAGAAAGTCCTGCGCTCGATGCCGACCGCGTGGGAGCTCGCGCGCCGCTCGGAAGTCCATGCCAAGGGCATGGTGCTGCCCGGCACGCTGTTCGAGGAGATGGGTTTCAACTACATCGGCCCGGTGGACGGTCACGATCTCGGCGCGCTCGTCACGACGCTTCGCAACATGCGCATGCTCCCGGGCCCGCAGTTCCTGCACGTCGTGACCCAGAAGGGCAAGGGCTACGCACCGGCCGAGGCCGACCCGATCAAGTGGCATGGGCCGGGCCCCTACGATCCGGCGAGCGGCACACTCTTCAAGGAGAAAGCGGCGGGCCCGACCTACTCACAGGTGTCCGGCGAATGGCTCTGCGACATGGCCGAACTGGATCCGCGCATTGTCGGCATCACGCCCGCGATGCGCGAAGGCTCCGGGCTGGTCGAGTTCGAGCAGCGGTTTCCGGAGCGCTACTTCGACGTCGCGATCGCGGAGCAGCACGCGGTCACGCTCGCAGCGGGGCTCGCCTGCGACGGCGTCAAGCCGGTGGTCGCCATCTATTCGACGTTCCTGCAGCGCGCCTATGACCAGCTGATCCACGACGTCGCGCTGCAACGGCTGCCGGTCGTGTTCGCGATCGATCGCGCAGGTCTCGTCGGCGGCGACGGCGCGACCCACCAGGGCGTCTTCGACCTGACTTATCTGCGCTGCGTGCCGAACCTGGTCGTGATGGCGCCCGCCGACGAGAATGAATGCCGCCAGATGCTCTACACCGCGGCGACGCTCGAGCAGCCGAGCGCCGTGCGCTATCCGCGCGGGCGCGGTCCTGGCGTCGCGGTGCAGAAGACGATGCAGGCTTTGCCGGTCGGGCGCGCTGAGTTGCGTCGCCGCGGCGGCAGCGGGCTCGCGATCCTTGCCTTCGGCACGATGGTCGCACAAGCCGCCGCGATCGCGGACGCGCTCGATGCGACGCTCGTCAACATGCGCTTCGTCAAGCCGCTCGACGAGGAGATGGTCGCGACTATCGCGGCCTCGCATCGCGCGATCGTCACGCTCGAGGAGAACGTCGTCGCCGGCGGCGCCGGTTCGGCCGTGCTCGAGCATCTCCAGAGCATCGGTTCCACTCTGCCGGTGCGGCAGATCGGCGTGCCTGACGGTTTCGTCGAGCACGGCTCGCGCGAGGACAACCTCGCGGCCGCGGGACTCGACGCCGCATCCGTCCGCGCGACGATCGACGGATTCTGGCGCGGGCAGTCGCTGCCGCGGGCCGTGCCGGCCGGTTAATCAGGACCAATATGGTATGATTTCCGCATGAACGCGAAGCCTGAAGCGAGCGTTTTGCCGATCATCGACGACGTGCAGGGCCGCCCGGACACGCGGCGCATTCCGATTGATCGCGTCGGCATCAAGGACATCTACCATCCCGTGCGCGTCAAGGTGCGCTCGGGCGGCGAGCAGCACACGATCGCGAATTTCAACATGTACGTGCACCTGCCCCACGACTTCAAGGGCACGCACATGTCGCGATTCGTCGAGATCCTGAACGAGCACGAACAGGAGATCTCGGTCGGATCCTTCAATGCGATGCTCGCGCAGATGGCGCGCCGGCTCGAATCAGAGGCCGGCCACCTCGAGATGACTTTCCCGTACTTCGTCATGAAGAAGGCGCCGGTCACGGGCGTGCAGAGCCTGCTCGACTACCGTGCGACGCTCGCGGGCGAGTTCAGGAACGGGGCGGTCGAAACCTGGCTCAAGGTCATCGTGCCGGTCACGAGCCTCTGCCCCTGCTCGAAGAAGATCTCGGACTACGGCGCCCACAACCAGCGCTCGCACATCACCATCTCGGTGAAGATTGCCGAACACGTGTGGCTCGAGGATCTGATCGACGTCGCCGAGCAGGAAGCGAGCTGCGAGCTCTACGGCATCCTGAAGCGGCCCGACGAGAAGTTCGTGACCGAGCGCGCCTACGAAAACCCGAAGTTCGTCGAGGACATGGTCCGCGACATCGCGCTGCGGCTCAACGCCGACCAGCGCGTCCGCGCCTACAGCGTCGAATCAGAGAACTTCGAGTCGATCCACAAC
>JANNHT010000285.1:0-19240 GCA_031404555.1 Gammaproteobacteria bacterium | reverse complement strand
TGCAATACCGGTTGACGCTCCGCAATCTCAGCACGGTCGGCGCTGTCACCGACATCCGCGTCGTCGATACGCTGCCGGCGGGCCTGCGCTACGAGGCGGGGTCGCTGCGTATCGCCGGACAGGGCGCGCCGGATCCGACGTTCAGCGCCGACGGGCGCACGATGACGATCGAGGTCGGCCTGCTGGCCGCCGGCGCGCAGATCGAGATCAGCTATCTCGTCCAGGTCGGCGCGGGCGCGCGCTCGGGCGAGGTGGTCAATCGCGCCGTCGCTTCGGGCGGCGGCGGGCTCGTGTCGAACGAGGCGCTCGTGGCCGTCCACATCCGCGAGCCGTTCTTCACCTCGCAGTTTACGATCATCGGCCGCGTGGTCGAGGGCGAGTGCGGCGCGCCGCCGGAGTCGCTTGAGGGCGTGCCGGACGTCCGCATGATGCTCGACGACGGCACCTATGTACCGACCGACAGCGACGGCCAGTTCCATTTCGAGGGCGTGCGGCCGGGAACGCACGTCGTGCAGCTCGATCTCGACAGCCTGGCGGAGGACCTCGAGGCGATCGCCTGCGTGCTGAACAGCCGCTTCGCCGGGCGCAACTTCTCGCAGTTCGTGGAAGCACAGGGCGGCAGCCTGTGGCGGACGGATTTCCATGTGCGGCGCCGCAGCGGCGAAGTCGGCGTCCGCCTGTCGAGCGCGCCCGCGGCGGATGAAGGCACGCTCGCATTTCGCGTCGAGCTCGACGGCGGCCGCGTCGCGATCCGGGACCTGGTCGCGACCGTGCAGCTGCCGGAGGGCGTGAGCTACGTTGCCGGGAGCCTGCGCATCGACGGCACCGCCGGCGAGGATCCCGAGATCGCGGATGGATTCGCGAGCATCCAGCTCGGCGATGCGGGCCGCGACTGGCGCCGCGTGGTCGAGTTCCAGGGGCGCGCGCCTCGAGTCCCCGAGGGCGGCGGCATCCGCGAGTACACGCTGCGCGCGCAGTTCGATTCCGGCATGGCGAGCCTGAAGCCGGAAGGCGCTGCCTCGGTCGACAGGCTGATCGCGGAGTTGCGCGGTACTATAGTCCAGCGCATCGCGGTCGTCGGGCACACCGATAGCGAACGACTCAGGGCGCCAAGCGAAAGGATCTTCCGTGACAACCATGGGCTGTCGGAAGCCCGCGCCGGGACGGTTGCGGCATTGCTGGCGGCAGGCCTCGGGCTGCCGGCCGGGCAGGTCAGCAGCGAGGGTCGGGGACCGGACGAGCCGCTGGCCGGCAACGACACGTCCGAAGGCATGGCACTAAACCGGCGCGTCGAAGTCATCGTGTTCAGCGAGGTGGCGGCAACCACGACGCGAATGGCCTGCGCGCCCGACGGATTCGTCGCGAAGGCGATGGCGAGCTTCGCGACCGATGCGCGCTCCGGCATCCGCACGCCGATGGTGGAAAGCCGCCTGGCCTGCGGCGAAGCGGCTGCCGCTTCCGGGACCGAGAGCGAGCGCGCGTCGATCACCGTGACCGGCGCCGGCGTCCTGCCGGCCGCGGACACGGACGACGGGCGCGCCCAGACGAAGCGCCGCGCGATCGTGGACGATGCCGAGGCCGCCGGCGCGCGTATCGACTGGCTCGACGACGGGGCGACGGAGACCGGGTGGCTGTACCCGGAGCCGGAACACAATCCGCGCGCGCCGACGCAGCGCGTCGCAATCCGCCACGCGCCGGACCAGACGGTCGTGCTGAAGCACGGCGGCGTCCCGGCGCACGCGCTCAACTTCGACGGCGTCGAGACCAATGCCGCCGGAACCGTGTCGGTCAGCGTCTGGCGCGGCCTGCCACTCGACGACGGCGACAACCGCTTCGACGCGGACATCCACGACGAGCGTGGCGCGATCGTGCAGACGCTGACGCGCATCGTGCACTACGCAAACCGGGCGGCGAGCGTCGTGCTCGTGCCGGAGGAATCCGTGCTGGTCGCCGACGGGCTCCATCGGCCGGTGATCGCGGTGCGCCTGCTGGACCGCAGCGGACGGCCGGTGCGCGCCGGCGTGAGCGGCGCCTACCGCGTCAACCCGCCATACGTGCCCGCCGAGCGCGTCGACGAGGAACAGCGGCGCCAGCTTGCGGGCCTCGACCGGTCTGCGCCGGCCTGGCGGGTCGAGGGCGACGACGGCGTCGCGTACATCGAGCTTGCGCCGACCGGCGAGAGCGGCAGCGTCGTGCTCGGGTTCAGCTTCCTGCAGGATGCGGACAGCGCGCGCGAACAGGAACTGCGCACCTGGCTCGCGGCCAAGCCGCGCGACTGGGTGATCGTCGGCTTCGCGGCCGGCACCGTCGGCTACAACACGCTCCACGGCAACATGCAGGCGCAGGACGAGTCGGGCGAAGAGGACGGCAGCTACGGCGACGGGCAGTTCAGCCTGTATACCAAGGGCCGCGTGCTCGGCCAGTGGCTCCTGACCCTCGCCTACGATTCCGACAAGCCAACCGGCGAGCGCGGCCGCCAGAGCCTGTTGTCCACGATCGATCCAAACGAGTTCTACACGCTCTACGGCGACGGCACGGCCCAGCGCTACGACGGCGCCAGCGCGGAGAAGCTGTACCTCAAGCTCGAGCGCGAACAGTTCTACGCGCTGGTCGGCGACTACGAGACCGGGCTCACGCAGACGGAGCTGTCGCGCTACAGCCGGACGCTGACAGGCGTGAAGAGCGAGTACCACGGCGACGTCGTCGAGTTCACGGCCTTCGCCTCCGACACCGGCCAAAACTTCGCGCGGGACGAGATCCAGGGCAACGGCACGTCCGGCCTCTACCGGCTGACGAACGGCGATATCGTGATCAACGGTGAGCGGATCCGGATCGAGACGCGCGACCGGTTCCGCTCCGAGATCATCGTCGCGAGTCGCGAGCTGCTGCGCCACCTCGACTACGACATCGACTACGCCGCCGGCACGCTGCTGTTCCGCGAGCCCATAACGAGCCGCGACTTCGACTTCAACCCGATCTTCATCGTGGCCGAATACGAAACCGTCGGGACGGCGGACGAGGAGCTGAACGCCGGCGGCCGGGTCGGCGCGAAACTGCTCGACGGCCGACTGGACGTCGGCGCGTCCTTCATCCGCGATGACGGGGTCTCCGGCCGTTCCGACCTGGGCGGCGTGGACGCAACGCTCCGGCTCGCGCCGGGCACGGAATTGCGCGTCGAGGCCGCCGCCAGCGACCGCAACGACGGCGCGCTCTCCGAGGATGGCAGTGCCTGGCTCGCCGAGATCGAACACCACGGCGACACGCTCGATGCGCTCGCCTACCTGCGCCGGCAGGAATCGGGATTCGGCGTTGACCAGCAGAATGGAGCCGAGGGCGGGACGATGAAGGCGGGCGTCGATGCCCAGCTCCGACTCGGCGAGCACTTCGCCCTGCAGACCCAGACCTACCGTCAGGAAAACCTGGAGAGCGGCGTGACGCGCGATGCCGCGAACGCCGGGCTTGAGTACCGCGCCGGCTCCTGGGGCGCGCGCGTCGGCACCCGGTACGCGAAGGACGAGGCGGAAACCGGCGAGAGCGCCGAGTTGCAGCAGTTGACCGTCGGCGCGAATCGCCTGTTTCTCGACCAGAAGCTCGAGCTGACGGCGCAGAGCGAACTCAGCCTAGGCGGGAACAACGACAGCGTGGACTACCCGACCCGATATCAGCTCGGCGCCGCGTACGCCTTCCGCGACGACATCCGGCTGATCGCCGTGCACGAGATCACGGACGGCGAAGCTTTCGACAGTTCGACCACGCGGCTCGGCGTCGAATTGCTGCCGTGGAAGGGCGCGCGGCTGACGAGCACGATGAACCAGAGTGAGATGTCCGAGTACGGCCCGCGCACGTTCGCGGTGCTGGGACTCGCGCAGTCGTTCGGGATCGGCAGCCATTGGACATTCGACCTGTCCACGGACACCAGCCGTACGTTCGACGAAGCGGGTCCGCCGCTGGTCGTCAACGAGGAACATCCGATCGCCTCCGGCGGCGTGCTCGGCAATGGCGCGCTGACCGAGGATTTCTTCACGTTCTCGGGCGGCGCGACCTACCGCACCGAACTCTGGTCCTGGACCGGGCGCGCCGAAACGCGCGACGGCGAGACCTCCGATCGGCATGGGATCATGACGAGCTTCCTGCGCCAGGCGCAGGCCGGCGTCGCGTTCTCGGCCGCAGCACAGGCGTTCCAGATGGATCAGGCGACCGGAGCGGAGGGCCTGCTCGTCAACGCGAGCCTCTCCTGGGCGTTCCGTCCGCTCGGCCGGCGCTGGTCGGTGCTCGATCGCCTGGAATTCCGCCTCGACGAACTGACGGGCGCCACGGGCGGCGGGCTGTTCGGCGCGACGAGCCTCGCCGTCGACGCCCGGTCACGCCGGCTCGTCAACAACCTGGCCATCAATCGCCTGTCGCGCGCCTGGGGCGCCGGCGAGACGCAGGGCAACCTGTTCGAGGGCGAGCAGCACAACCAGTGGTCGCTCTACTATGGTTCCAAGTACGTGTTCGACCGCTTCGACGGTGCGGACTACGGCGGTTACACGGACATCCTCGGCGGCGAGTGGCGCTACGATGTGTCGCACCGGATCGACGTGGGCCTGCGCGGCAGCCTGCTGCACGCCTGGGATGCGGACAACTACGAGTACGCGGTGGGCCCGGTGATCGGCTATTCGCCATTCGACAATGCCTGGTTCAGCCTCGGTTACAACCTGCGTGGCTTCGACGACCAGGACTTCGATTCCGCCCACCACACAGCCCAGGGTCCGTTCCTGACGATGCGTTTCAAGTTTGACCAGGCGACCAGGCTGCCGGGCGCTACGCCTGCGGATGGCGCGCCATGAGCCCCCGCGCATCGTCCCGCCTCGGGTTGCTGCTGACGCTGCTCGGCGCGAGCGGAGGCGCAGAGGCGGCGGGCATCATCTACGCGATCAACAACAATGCAAGCGCGATCCTGCGCATCGACGCGGCCAACAGTGTCAGCTCCGTCGTCTACACCGGCGCCCCATTCCCGCTCGCGACCCGTTCCGGGGCGATGGGGCAGTGCTCGAACGGCCAGCTCTACTTCATCTCCGGTGGCAACAACGGCACGCTCTACCGTTTTAATCCGTACACGCCCGGGATCGCGCCGGTCGCAATCGGCCCGACCGGCGCGCCCGATTTCATCCGCATGTCCTGCCGGCCCGGCACGGAAGTGCTCTATGGCATAGGCAGCTCGCCGTCGACGATCTACACGCTGAACACGACGACCGGCGCGGCGACCGGCACGGCGTTGACGCTCCCGCTGCTGACGCCGCCCGCCTCGGGCAGCGGCGACATCGCCTTCCATCCGACGCTGCCCGGCAACCCGCTCTATTTCGTCGGCGAGACGATCGCCGGCAGCGCCGCGACCGAGCGGTTGTGGACCATCGACCTGACGACCAACACGATCGTGAATGTCGGCGCGATCACCGGCCTGCTAAATGTCGTGAATGGCATCGAGTTCGACGCCGCGGGAGCGGTGCGCCTCTCGGCCTCCAACGAGACCCGCCTCTACACAGTGCCGATCGCCGGCGGCGCGGCGACGGCGATCGGCGCGACCGGCGCGATGCCGTCAGTGTTCGATCTCGCCGGCAAGGACATCGTGCCGAATCCGGACCTGTCCATCACCAAGACCGACGGGCGCAGTTTCACGTCGGCCGGCGGTCCGCTCACGTACACCATCGTCGTGACCAACTCGAGCACCTACGCCGTCACCGGCACCGTGACCGACACCGTCCCGGCGAGCATCACGGGCGTCAGCTGGACCTGCGCCGCGAGCGCCGGGTCGAGCTGCGCCGCCGCATCCGGCACCGGCAACGCGATCAACACCACGGCGACGCTCGCGGTCGGCGGCACGGCGACCTACAGCGTGACCGGCACCCTGTCTGCGGGGGCGACCGGCACGTTGACGAACACCGCGAGCGTCGCGCTGCCGTTTACGTTCTTCATCGATGCGACGCCCGCGAACAACAGCGCCACGGACAATACGACGATCAGCCGGAATCCGGCCATTGCCAAGGCGTTCACCCCGGCGACGATCGGCATCAACGGTACTTCAATACTGACGTTGACCCTCACCAATCCGAATGCGGCGGCGCTCTCGGGTCTCAGTTTCACCGATACGTATCCCGCCGGCATCGTCAACGCGACGCCGCTGGTTGTCGGCGGCAGTTGTGGCGGCGTGGCGCATACGGCGACGGCGGGTGGCACGACATTCAACGTGACCGCCGGCAACATACCCGGCGGTGCGCCGGGAGCCTGCACGCTCACCGTTCAGGTCACGAGCGGCACGGTCGGCACGCACAACAACACGACGAGCGGCGTGCTGAGCACGGAGACGAGCACGGCGGGCGCCGTGTCCAACACAGCGAGCCTCACCGTGGGGGCCGGACTCACGCTCGTGAAGAGCTCGCAGGTCCAGTCCGATCCGTTCAACGCCACGACCAATCCGAAGGCGATCCCAGGCGCGTTCGTGGCCTACACGATCGTCGCGAACAACACCGGCGCGATCGTCGTCGATGCGAACACGGTATTCCTCGTGGATGCCGTGCCGGCCAACACCGACCTGTTCGTCGGCGACCTCGGCGGCGTGGGCTCGGGACCGGTGTCGTTCACGGCGCTGACCAGCGGGCTCACGTACACGTACACGTCGCTCGCCAGCACGACCGACGACCTGGCTTTTTCG
Source organism: Gammaproteobacteria bacterium (assembly GCA_031404555.1). Classification (GTDB taxonomy): domain Bacteria; phylum Pseudomonadota; class Gammaproteobacteria; order Steroidobacterales; family Steroidobacteraceae; genus SCUD01. Next base: position 12,549 of record JANNHT010000285.1, on the reverse strand, counting down.
AACAATGGTGGGGCGACCTGGGTCTACGTGCCGACGCCGAATGCGAACGGCGTGGATCCGGCGGTGACCCACCTACGCATCAATCCGAAGGCATCGCTCAACGGGAACTCGAGCTTCCAGCTCCTGTTCCGCGTGCGCGTCGAGTAGGCCGGCTCAGTAGATCGCGATCTCGCGCCGTCCGCGCGAATCGCGCGCGGCCCGGAACATGCCCTCGGTGTTGAACTCGAGCGACAGCTCGCCTTTGCTGTCCACGACGATCACGCCGCCGTCGCCGCCAATGTCCTTGAGCTTGCCGTGGATCACGTCTTTCGCGGCCGCTGCGGCGCTGACGCCCGCGAGCCGCACGCGCGCGCAGATCTCGTGTGCGACCACGGCGCGGATGAAGAACTCGCCGCTGCCGGTCGCGGATACCGCGCAGCTCGCGTTGTCGGCGTAGGTGCCGGCGCCGATGATCGGCGAGTCGCCGATCCGGCCCCAGCGCTTGTTCGTCATGCCGCCGGTCGAGGTGGCGGCCGCGAGGTTGCCATGCCGGTCGCGCGCCACCGCGCCGACCGTGCCGAAGTAACCGATGTCCTCATCGACATTCGCTACCCGTTCGTTCTTCTGCGCTTCCTCGAGCTGCTTCCAGCGCCGCTCGGTGTAGAAGTAGCTGCCGGGCACGAGGGCCACGCCCTGTTCGAGCGCGAACTCCTCGGCGCCCTCGCCGGAGAGCAGAACGTGCTGCGTGCGGTCCATCACGAGCCGCGCGAGCTCGATCGGGTTGCGGATATGGCGCACGCCCGCGACCGCGCCCGCCTTCTGGGTCGCCCCGTCCATGATCGCGGCGTCGAGCTCGTTGATGCCCGAGTGGTTGAACACCGAGCCGTGGCCGGCGTTGAACAGGGGCGAATCCTCGAGGATCTTCACCGCCGCGATAGTCGCATCGAGGCTGGAGCCGCCGGCCTCGAGCACCGCGTAGCCGGCATCGAGCGCACGGCCGAGGTCAGCGCGGTAGGCGCGCTCGTTTTCCTCGCTCATCGACGCGCGGCTGATCACGCCGGCGCCGCCATGTATCGCAATCGAGATCATCGGCTCGTCTCCATCGGCGGCGCGCGCGTCCGGCGCCGCCAGCAGGCAGGCCCAGAGTGCCGTCAGGAACAGGGCGCGCATCCCGGCTATTATCCGCGAAACAGGGGATCGTGGAGTGTCCGGATGAACAGGCGCTGGCATGCCGCGGCTGTGGCGGTTTCGGTGGCGCTCGCTGCCTGCGGCGGCGGGGACGAGGTGCTGCTCGGCACGCTCGAGCGCGACCGCGTCGAACTCGTCGCCGAGGCCCAGGAATCCATCATCGAGATCGCGGTCCGGGAGGGCGACACGGTCGCGGCCGGGCAGGCGATCCTGAAGCAGGATCCGGCCGCCGTGGAGGCGCGGCTCGGGCAGGCGCGCGCGGTGGCGCGCCAGGCCGAGCGGCGCCATGCGGAACTCGTCGCCGGCGCGCGCCGCGAGACGGTGCGCGAGGCGCGCGCGGTCGGCGAGGGCGCGAAGGCGCGCGCGATCGCCGAGAGCCGCGAATTTGACCGTATCGAGAAGCTGGTGACGGAGGGGATGCTGCCCGCGAGCGCGCTCGACCGGCAGCGCGCGCTGAAGGACGGCGCCGTCGCGGATGAGCGCGCGGCTTCGGAACGCCTGCTCGAGCTCGAGCGTGGCAATCGCTCGGAGGTCGTCGAGCAGGCGGCGGCTGCGCTCGCGGCGGCCGAAGCTCAGGTCGCGGAACTCGAACTCTCGCTCGCGCGGCACACAGTCGTGGCGCCGCGCCCCGGCACGATCGATGCGCTGCCATACGAACTCGGCGAGCGCCCGCCGCGCGGCGCGCCGGTCGCGGTGCTGCTCGCGAACGGCCAGCCGCATGCGCGCGTGTTCATCCCGGAAGCGCACCGGGCCACGGTAGCGGCGGGATTGCCGGCGATGGTGCGCATCGATGGCACTGATCGCGAGTGGAAGGCGGAAGTGCGCTACGTCTCGTCGGAGGCCGCGTTCACGCCTTATTACTCACTGAACGAACGCGAGCGCGGCCGGCTCTCGTTCCTGGCCGAGGTGGTGCTGACCGAGCCTGAGGCCGCGAGCCTGCCGGCCGGCCTGCCGGTTGAGGTGCGCCTCACGGACAACCGGACCGGATCGTGACCATCGCGATCACGGCGCGCGACCTCGCGCGGCGCTTCGGCGCGAAGTACGCGGTCGCGGGCATCGACCTCGACGTGCCAAGCGCAGAGATCTACGGCTTCCTCGGCCCGAACGGCTCAGGCAAGTCCACGACCATCCGCATGCTCTGCGGGCTGCTCGTGCCGACCCGCGGCACGGTCACGGTGCTCGGGCACTCCATGCCGAAGGACGCCGAGATCCTGCGCCGCAAGCTCGGCTACATGACGCAGCGCTTCTCGTTGTGGGACGACCTGACGGTCGCCGAGAACCTCGAGTTCATGTGCCGCGTGTACGGGCTCGACCGCGCGACGCGACGCGCGCGCCTGGCGGACCGGATGCGGACCTACGACCTCGAGGGTCTTGCGGCCCAGCGCGCCGGCACGCTGTCGGGCGGCCAGCGCCAACGGCTCGCGCTCGCCGCGGCGACACTGCACGATCCAGTGCTGCTGCTGCTCGACGAGCCGACCAGCGCGGTGGACCCGCAGAGCCGCCGCGACTTCTGGGAGAGCCTGTTTGCGCTGGTCGCGCGCGGCACGACCATCCTGGTCTCGACGCACTACATGGACGAGGCGGAACGCTGCCATCGGCTCGCAATCCTGGACGCCGGGCGCATTGCCGCGGAGGGCGAGCCGAAGCAGCTCGCGCACGACATTGACGCGACCGTGATCGAGATCGGCGACGTCGATTTCATCCCGGCCAGGCGCGCGCTCGCCACGCTGCCGGAAGTCCGCAGCGTCGCCCAGCTCGGGAACCGGCTGCGTGTGCTGATGCCGCGCGATGCGCGGGAGCCGGTGGAGCGCCTGCGCGCGGCGCTCGCGGCCGACAATGCCGGCGCGAGCGTCGAGCGGGTCGGCGCTTCGCTCGAGGACGTGTTCGTCGCGGCGACGCGGCTTCGCGCGGAGCAAGCTGCGCCGGGGCGCGCCGCATGATGTGGCTCGCGCGCCTGCTGGCGGTCTCCGCGAAAGAAGTGCGCCAACTCTCACGCGACCGCATCACGATCGGGCTGATCGTCGGCATCCCTACGATCCAGCTCCTGCTTTTCGGCTATGCGATCAACTTCGACGTGCGCGGCGTCTCGACCGCGGTGCTCGACCAGGCGCAGACCTCGCTGTCGCGCCGCCTGATCGGCGACCTCGGCGCGACCCAGGTGCTGGGCGAGGTGCGCCAGGCCGGCAGCGAGCGTGAACTGCGGCTCCTGATCCAGCAGGGCGAGTCGAACGTCGGCATCGTGATCCCGCCGGATGTCGAGCGACGCATCGCCGACGGCAATCGCGCCGTGATGCAGATCCTCGTGGACGGTAGCCAGCCCGCGCTCGAGAACGTCGCGCAGGGGCTCGGCGCAATGCCGCTGCTGCGCCGCGCCGGGTTGCCGCCGCAGAACCGGCCGGTCGAGATACTGGTCGCCTACAACCCGGCCAAGCGCACGGCCGTGCAGATCGTGCCCGCGCTCTGCGGCGTGATCCTGACCATGACGATGGTGATCTTCACGGCGAGCGCGATCGTCCGCGAGCGCGAGCGCGGCAACCTCGAACTCCTGATCACGACGCCGGTCTCGTCCGGCGAGTTGATGGCGGGAAAGCTCCTGCCCTACGTCGTGATCGGCCTGATCCAGACCACGCTGATCCTGGCGCTCGGCTACTGGCTGTTCGACGTGCCGGTCGCGGGCAGCCTCATCGACCTCTACATCGGGGCGCTGCTCTTCATCGCGGCCTCTCTCTCGCTGGGGCTGTTCATCTCGACGCTCGCCCAGACCCAGTTCCAGGCCATGCAGATGGCGATCGTGACCATGCTGCCGTCCATCCTGATGTCCGGCTTCATGTTCCCGTTCGAGGGCATGCCGAAGGTCGCCCAGGCGATCGCCCAGGTGCTGCCGCTGACCCACTTCAACGAGATCATCCGGGGGATCGCGCTCCGGGGGGCGGCGCTCACCGACATGCGCCCGGAGCTCGCCAAACTGGCGCTCTTCCTGGTGGTCATGCTCGCGTTCTCGATCGCCCGGTTCCGCAAACGGCTCGATTAGCCCCCCGGGCAGCCAAAATGGAACCGCCGCGGCCGCCGTGTTATCCTGCGCGCCGGTCGTCGTCTTATGCCCTGCATTTTCAAGCGCTTGTAAGCGCCCGGTGCCGGGTGAAGCAGTCGACCAGGTGACAGGACCCGCTGATCGAAGATTCGCCCTTGCCGAGCTATTGCCCGCCAGACGATCCCGACCGTGTTTCCTGCCGTTTACGGCCGCAGCCGACCATCGTGAGATGGCCGCGCACGGCCTTGTCCCAATGAAAGTGAGACTTTGAGTCATGAAGATCTATGTTGGAAACCTGCCTTTCTCGGCGACCGAAGCCCAGGTGCGCGACCTGTTCGCGCAGCACGGCGCGGTTGAATCCGTGGCGCTGCCGGCCGATCGTGAAACCGGACGCCCGCGTGGCTTCGGCTTCGTCGAAATGCCGCAGGCCGAGGCAACGAAGGCCATCGAGGCCCTGAACGGCTTCTCGATGGGTGGTCGTCAGCTGCGCGTCAACGAAGCGCAGGATCGTCCCCGTGGCGCCGGCGGCGGTGGCCGTCCGGGCGGTGGCGGTGGTCGTCCGGGCGGTGGCGGTGGCTTCCGTTCGGGTGGCGGCGGCGGTGGCGGCGGCGGTGGCGGCGGACGCTGGTAAGCGCTCGTCTCGACTGTTGTCGATGGAAGGCCCGCTTCGGCGGGGCCTTCTTTTTAGGGACTGTCCCCTTTTCCTGTCCCTTCTTGCCTTTGATGCATCCGTTTGCCCCTGTGCGCCGTACTTGCCTGGTACGTGACAAAGCACGCAGGGGATCAGCCCGCGCTGGTTCGCCGTGCACCCACACGAGCGGCAAACAGGAGAAGGACAGATGAAAACCGGACCCATCCTGCGCAGGGGCCTCATGGTCGCCCTTGGCGCACTTACGGCGGTCGGAATCGGGCCAGCGGTGCTCGCCTCGAATCACAGCGATGCGCCGCTGATCAAGCAGGATCCGCAGGCGAACCTGACCGACGTCTATGCGTTCATCGGAACGCAGTACGACAACCCGTCGATCAAGGTGCTTAACGTCAGCATGAGCTTCCGGCCGTTCTCGGAGCCGGGCGACGGCGCCCAGTACGAGCGCTTCGCCGACGACGCGCGCTACAGCATCCACATCACCGATCCGAAGAGCGGAGCGACCCGGCTGCGCTACGACTTCACCTTCTCGCCAGTCGATGCCGGCTACAAGAACCGCAACACGATCCTGTCGTACGGACTCGGCACCGAAGTCGGCCCGATCGTGGCGGTCGGCGATGCGCGCCAGAACTTCACGCAGACTTACCGCGTCGACAAGGTGCGGTCCGGCGGATCGACCAGGATCGGCAAGGGTCTGCTGGTCCCGCCGCCGAATGTCGGCAACAACGTCACCCCGTCGTACAACGATGCGGACGGCATGGCCGTTTCCGGCGCGACCAGCGCGGGCGACCTCGACGTGTACACGCGCTCGACGATCTACAGCCTGCCGTCTGGTGAAGCGGTTTGGGCGGGCCCGCGTGATGACAGTTTCTTCTCGGACATCCCGGGCATTTTCGATCTGTTGAACGTCCGCATCCTCGACAACAACGGCAGCCTGTCGGATGGCCTCGGCCAGGACGACAACGGTGTCGACGGCTTCAAGGGTTTCAACGTGCTGTCGGTGGCGATGCAGATCCCGCTGAGCGAGCTCGAAGCGCTCGGCATTCCGAAGCCCTACGATTCCGTATTCTTTGGCCAGCAGACCGGCGTCGGTGTCTATGCGTCCGTCAGCCGGCCGCGCATCGTCATCCGCCGGAGCGACGGTTCGAACCTGCTTGCGGGCGGCTGGGCGCAGGTTTCGCGTCTCGGTAATCCGCTGTTCACCGAGGGCCTGGTCGCGTTCGCGGACAAGGATCGGTTCAATCGCACGCCCGCGACGCAGGATGCGCAGTTTGCCAGGTACGCGCGCAATCCCGAGCTCGCGACCCTGATCAACACGGTGTACGGCACCAGCTTCGCCGCGACCGGCCGGACCGATCTCGAGAAGATCTTCATTCCCGAAGTCCTCCGGGTCGTGACGACCACCGATCCGGTGCGGGTGGCGGGCCAGACCGGCTTCAATCGTCTCGGGTTCATCGGCGGCGACACGACCAGTGGCGTATCGGGCGGCTGGCCGAACGGCCGGCGCTTCGGCGATGACGTGGTCGACATCGCGCTGACCGCGATCGCGAGCGGCCCCGGCTATTCGGCGATCACGGTGGTCGGCGACAACATCGCGTCGAACGACATCGCGTACCACCAGGTGTTCCCGTACCTGGCGACGCCGCATTCCGGTACCAACAACCGCAAAGACTCCGCTCCCTGAGGATCGAGTCGTGCGGACTGGATTCCTCGTCGGGATTGCGCTGGCCACTGTTGCGGTGTCCTGGGCATGGCATCGGAACCCGCAGGGCAGCGATCAGCGTGGGCAGCCGTCGGACGGCGCCACGGCAGCACTGATCGACCCTGCGGGGTTCCCTGCACCCGGCCAGTCATTGCTACCGGTTGAGTCTCCTGGCCCGGCGGCGGAACCGCTGCCGGCGGGAGACACGACCGGACTGCTGCTGGAATCGGTGATGCTCGACGACCTGCTGATCGAGGCGAATGGCGATTCGGCCGAGGGCTTCACGCCGATCGATCGCGAGCGCCTCGCAGAGCAGCTGAGGTCGGATCCGGAACTGCGCAAGGTCGTCGGCGACTGACCGCCATGCGAATCGCATCCCGGACATTCGCGCTGCTGTTCGCGCTGGCGCTCGGTCCCGTGTCCGGGTTCGCGAACGCGCACGAGTTCTGGATCGAACCCTCGACGTTCACGCCTGAACGCGGCGGACTGCTCGGCGTTCGTCATTGCGTCGGTGACGGATTCGAGGGCTGGTCGCTCGCCCGCAACGCCGGGCGCATCGAGCAATTCATCGCCGCGGGTCCCGCCGGCGACCAACCGATCGTCGGGCTCGACGGATCCACACCCGCGGGAGTCGTGCGGCTGACGACGGCCGGCGGCCATGTGCTGGCCTATCGCAGCAATCCTGCATTCCAGGACTTGCCGGCCGAACGCTTTGAAGAGCATCTGCGTGACAAGGGCCTCGACGGGATCGTTGCGCTGCGCAAGGCGCGTGGAACGAGTTTTCGACCGGCACGTGAAGCCTATTCCCGTCACGCGAAGGCGTTGGTCCGCGTCGGCGACTCCGGTGCTGATCCGATCGACCGTGCAATGGGCCTGCAACTGGAACTCGTTGCAGAACCCCACCTGTTTCGGGAGCGCGCCGATGGCCGCCGGACTTTCCGGCTGCTGCACGAGGGCCGGCCGCTCGGCGGCGCGCTGGTCGCGGCCACACGGCCCGGAACGGCAGATGAGGACCAGCGGGTGCGCACCGACGCCGACGGCCGCGCAGTCTTCACGATGCGCGAATCGGGCATGTGGCGCGTCGCCGCGGTGCATATGATCGCAGCGCGCAGGAACCTGCGCGCCGACTGGGAGAGCCTGTGGGCATCGCTGACCTTTGAGCTGCCTCCGCAATCGCCGCCGGCTGCGGCTCCTGTGCGCAGGCCGGACGTGGCCGCGTGCCGGAACAAGTTCCTGCCGTCCGGCCTGCAGGCGGGAACATGAGCGCAGCGGCTGGGCTCGCTCGGACCGGCTAGCGCGCGCTCGCGCTTGTCCTCGCAATGCTGGCGGGCGGTCCGGCAGCGGCCCATGCGAATGGCGCGAGCTATCTGCGCATCGTGTCGGATGACGAGTACAGCCAACTCGCCGCGACCTGGGATGTCGACGCTGCGGATCTTCAGCTGCCGCTGGAGCTCGATGCCGACGGCGATGGTGCCATCACGGCGGCGGAGATTTTGGCGCGGCGCCCTGCAATCGCGCAGTTCGTGGCGCCGCGCCTCGTGATCCAGCGCGGCGGCGAGGTCTGCCGCCTGTCGGTCGGCGACCTCTCTCGACTCGAGCGCGATGCGCAGACTTTCGTCCGGCTGCAACTGGACGCCGAGTGTCCGCGGCCCGGTGCAGTCGAAGTATCGACGGACCTCTACTTCGGCAGCCCGGGCTATTCCGCATTGCTCGACGTGCGCACCTCTCATGGCGGTTTTGGTTCGGTGCTGTCGATGGGCCATGCCGCGTGGACCGAGCCGTCCGTGGACTCGTGGACGGAATCGTTGCTGCGGTTCGTGCGGGAAGGTTTCCGGCACGTGCTGATCGGTTACGACCACATCGCCTTCCTGATGTTGTTGCTGCTGCCGAGCGTACTGCGCCGGACCGATGCCGGTTGGTCAGCTGCAGCCCGCCCGCGCGAGGTCGTGATGGGACTCGTCAGGATCGTCACGGCTTTCACGGTCGCGCACGCGATCACGCTCGGCCTCGCTGCGACCGGCACGGTGCGGATTCCGACTGAGCCGATCGAAATTGCAATCGCCGCATCGATCATCGTCGCCGGCCTGTTGAACCTGGTTCCGGCCGCATCGCGCTGGCGGTTGCGGCTCGCATTCGGCTTCGGCCTCATTCACGGCTTCGGCTTTGCCAATGCGCTCCGCGGCATCGGCGCCGACGGCGTGCCGATCGCTCCGATGCTCGCCGGCTTCAATCTCGGCGTCGAAGCGGCTCAACTCGCGATCGTCGCGCTGACGTTGCCGGTCCTTTGGTTGCTGAGCCGCACTGCGCGATATGCCCGGCAGGTCATGCCGGCCCTGTCCGCGGTGACCGCGATGATTGGAGCCTTCTGGCTCGCGGGCCGTCTGTGATGGAAGTCCGCAACACCGCGCATCCTCCCGCGCGGCCCCCGCGTATACACTTCAGCATGGCTGATTCCGCGGGCGCCGAGTCGGATGCGGAGATTGCGCGGCTGCTGGGTGCCTGTGCCCGCCAGGACCGCCAGGCCTTCCAGCGCCTTTACGACCTGTCGTCGTCCCAGTTGTTCGGTTGCCTGGTGCGGATACTCCGGAACCGCGCTCTCGCCGAGGAGGCGCTGCAGGAAGTCTTCGTCCAGGTCTGGCGGCGCGCGTCGGACTTCCAGCGGGATCGCGGATCGTCCTGGGCCTGGCTCATCGCGATCACGCGCTATCGCGCGATCGATCTCCAGCGGCGCGAACGGCGCCTCGCCGGCGATGGCGCGGACGGTATCGACGAGATTGCCGGCGACGAGGAGTCGCACGACGAACTGATGTCGCTTGGCCATCGCGCGGCAGCGACGCTCGATCGCTGCTTTGAAGCGCTGCAGCCGAGGCAGCGGGACTGCATCCTGCTGTCGTATCAGGGAGGATTGTCGCATGCCGAGGTCGCCGAGCAGATCAGCGAGCCGCTCGGTTCGGTCAAGAGCTGGATTCGTCGCGGGCTGACGGCATTGCGCCGGTGTCTCGAATCATGAAACGCACCGACCCCGACATCCTCGACCTGCTGGCCGCCGAGTTCGTGCTCGGTACGCTCGGCGGCGCAGCGCGGCGGCGTTTCGAGCGCTTGCGCACGGCGGATGCGTTCGTCGAGCGGCGGGTGCGCGCCTGGGAGGAAAGACTTGCCGGACTGGCATTCCAGGTCGCGCCGGTCGTGCCTTCGCCCGCCGTCTGGGCGTCGATCGAGCGGCGCATCGGGCCGGCCGTGCAGGGCCGTTGGCGCGCGCTCGCGGCGGCCGTCGTCGCGACCGCCGTGCTCGGCCTCGGCTGGTACCTCTGGCAGGAGCAGCGCGACGTACCGTCGCAGGCACAGGCGCTCATCGCAGACACGGGCGGCGCCGTGCTCTGGCAGGTCGCATTCGCCGCGGACGGCGAGCACCTGGAAGTCGACACGATTGGCGACATCCGCCATCCGGAGCGGCGCTCACTGGAACTCTGGGCGCTGCCTCCAGAGGCAGCGCCGGTCTCGCTCGGCCTGATGCCGGCCCGCGGCAGCGCGCGTCTCGCGCTCGACGACCGGCAGCGCGCGGCGCTCGGCAAAGCCGCGAACATCGCCGTCAGCGACGAGCCGCGCGGCGGTTCGCCGACCGGCGCCCCGACCGGGCCCGTGCTCTACGTCGCCGCGCTCGCGCGCACCTGAAGCTCCGATGGTTGGCGGCACCGTCCGGTGCAAGGGCGTTTGACCCCGATTCGCCTCCGGCTCCGTTGACAGGGTGAACACCCCACGGAGCCGCGCCATGCGTCATTCAAACCCCTCGCCTGTACTGGCCGTGATGGCCCTCGCGGTACTCGCCGCCTGTTCCTCGGCCCAGCCGCCCAAGGCGGAGGAAGAAAGGGACGCATCCATGTCCCCGGCCGCGCCGCCTGAAGCCGCCGTGGTCGCGGATGAGCGGGTCGCTGAAATCGTCGTGACTGGAAGTCGGCGGCAAGCCGGCAATCTGGAATCCGCGACCCCCGTCACCCAGGTGACTTCGGCGAACGCCGCCGCCGATGCCTACGCCGGCGCCCTCTACCGGATGACGCCGCAGAATCGCGAGAACTACGGCAAGCTCGAAGCGAATCCCGTGCATCGAGTCGCCGAGGATCCCGTCTCGACGTTCAGCATCGACGTGGACACCGGCGCCTACAGCAATGTGCGGCGCCTGCTGAACGGCGGCCGGCTGCCGCCGCAGGACGCGGTCCGCGTTGAGGAGCTGGTCAATTATTTCCGCTACGGCTACGACGCGCCGCGCGATACGGCGACGCCCTTCGGCGTCGTGACGGAGATCGCGACGACACCGTGGAACCCGAAGACCCGCCTGCTGCACATCGGCATCCAGGGCTGGAGGCCCGAGGAACGGCGCCGGCCCTCGAACCTCGTGTTCCTGGTGGACGTGTCGGGCTCGATGCAGGACGCGGACAAGCTGCCGCTCGTCAAGGCCTCGCTCAAGCTGCTCGCCGGCGAACTCTCCGCCGAGGACCGCATCAGCCTCGTCGTCTATGCCGGCTCGACCGGCGTCGTGCTCGAGCCGACGCCCGGCAATGAACGGGCGACGATCGCGGCCGCGCTCGACCGGCTCGAAGCCGGCGGTTCGACCAACGGCGGCGCCGGCATCACGCTCGCCTACGCGATGGCCGAGCGCGCCTTCCTGAAGGAGGGCAACAACCGCGTGCTGCTCGCGACCGACGGCGACTTCAATGTCGGCACGACGAGCTTCGAAGCGCTCGTGGACCTCGTCGAGGAGAAGCGCAAGAGCGGCGTCGCGCTGACGACGCTCGGCTTCGGCACGGGCAACTACAACGATCACCTGATGGAGCAGATCGCCGATGCCGGCAATGGCAGCCATGCCTACATCGACACGCTGACCGAGGCGCGGCGCGTGCTGGTCTCGCAGCGCGACGCGACGCTTCAGACCATCGCGCGTGACGTCAAGATCCAGGTCGAGTTCAATCCTGCGCTGGTCGCCGAGTACCGGCTGATCGGCTACGAGAACCGCCTGCTCAACCGCGCGGACTTCAACAATGACCGCATCGACGCCGGCGAGATCGGTGCCGGTCACTCGGTCACGGCGCTGTACGAGATCGCGCTGGTGGGCGAGGGCGGCGAGCGCGTGGACCCGTTGCGCTACGGCGCGGGGGCGCCAGCGGCGGAGGGTGGCGGCGAGATCGCCTTCCTGCGGCTGCGCTACAAGCGCCCGGACGACGGCATGGAGGCGGCGAGCCGCCTGATCGAACAGCCGATCCATGCCAACGCGATGCGGGACGACATCCGGACAGCGCAGCCGGCGTTCCGGCTCGCGGCCTCGGTCGCGGCCTACGGCCAGCTGCTGCGCGGCGGCGAATACACCGGTGCCTTCACGTTTGGCGACGTCATCGCGCTCGCCGAATCCGCGAGCGGCGTGGATGCGGACTCGGCCGGCTTCGTCGAACTGGTGCGTCTCGCAGACGGGCTGTCGACGCAGCCCGCGGGTACCGTCGCGCGCGAAGACCGGTAGCCGAATTCCACGGCAAGGTGCAGGCCGGCGGGGGGCTGTCCCCTTTTCCGAAGGAAAAGGCGGACTATCCCCTCTTCGGGATGCGACGCTTTTCCAGATCGGGTAGCGTTTCTCCTCATGAAGCACCGGATCCGCGGCTTTCCGCCCATCGTCGGGCGCTCTCCGCGGGTGCTCGTGCTCGGCAGCATGCCGGGCGTCGCCTCGCTCGCGGCTCGCGAGTACTACGCGCATCCGCGAAACCAGTTCTGGCGCATCGCGGGCGAAACGCTCGGCTTTGATGCGACGGCGTCCTACGAGCGCCGCAAGGCCGCGCTCGGGCGCGCGCACATTGCCGTCTGGGACGTGGTCGCGAGCTGCATCCGCCCCGGCAGCCTCGATTCCGCGATCCGGAACGACTCGATCGTCGCGAACGATTTCGCGGCGTTCCTGGCCAGGCACCGGCGCATCGAGCGGGTCTGCTTCAACGGCCGCAAGGCCGAATCCGCCTGGCGGCGCCA
>JANNHT010000284.1:0-14892 GCA_031404555.1 Gammaproteobacteria bacterium | reverse complement strand
AGATGGTGCGAGTCACCTCGCTCAACTCGACCAATGGCATTCCCGGCTCATTCAAGGTCGAGATGCCGAACGGTCTCGAGTACGAGTACGGCAACACGACCGATTCCAAACTGCTCGCGAGCGCCACGTCGGGCGCGCCGCCGCAGTTTTGGGCGGTCAACAAGATTTTGGATGGCTCCGGCAACTCGATGTCATTCGTCTATGACACCAACAACAGCACGCGCCGGTTCCGCCCGAGCTACATCGATTACACGGCGAGCAATGCGGGCGCGGCGAACTATCGGGTCACTTTCAACTACATCACCCCGATCTCGAACACGCTCATTTTCACGCCATCTCTGAGCGGGGGCGCCGCAAGAAGCGACGACAAGGTACTCGATTCAATCGAGCTGTCGCATCAAGGCTCGGTCTATCGCACGATCGACCTGGACTACGAGTCTCTCGCCAACGGTGACAAGCGGCTGCAATCGGTCAAGGAGTGCGCACCGACAGTGCTCGACGACTGCCTGCCGCCTACGACGATCGGCTGGCAGTCGGCGACTCCAGGCCACACGACATCGCCAACCACCAGCAGTGTGGTCGCCAGCGGCACCATCCCGCTCGACATCAACAATGATGGGTTTGAAGACTTGGTCTGGGCCGCCAGCGGAACCTGGCGCTACATGCTGGGCAGCGCGACCGGCTACGGCTCGATCCTCAATACGGGCGTTACGGCAACCAATGCCAGCAAGGCGATGCCGCTGGAGTGGAATGCGGATGGATTCTGGGACCTGCTGATCGATTGGTCGGATAACAAATGGCGCGTGCTGAAGGGCTCGGCAACCGGATTCCTGGCGCCAGTACATGCGGGGCCCGGTGCGGGAATTCCAAGCAATGCCGCCAACACGAGCTGGACGGTTGCCGACGCCAACAATGACGGCCGGGACGATCTCTTTTCGATGCAGCTAAACGCGCTGCTGGCCATCAACGTCCGGCTCAACAGTGCAACCGGATTCGGCGGCCAGACTTCGGCCTACAGCGACCCGGAACTCCACGTACCTGGCAACAAAGGTTTCATCCGTAGGGATGGGGCCTCGGCGATCCGGCGCCCGGATTTCAATGGCGATGGGCGCACGGATCTGCTGGTCTACGCCTGTTTTTGGGAGCCCGAGCCACCCGGTTGGTGCATCACGACAAACCGCTGGTTCCAGCTGCTGTCGAATGGCTCGAGCTACGTCAATGAAGGCAATCTCCCCTATGCAGATTTCACCATTGACGCGCGCTACGCGGATTTCAACGCCGATGGTTTAACCGATGTCGCGTATCCAGCCACCACTGGGGTGTGGAACATCGGTTTTGGCCAAGGCAGCGGCGGACTTTCCATTTGGAGCGGCCCCAGTACCTCAGGCTACTCGACCTTCCAAACGTTGACTGGCGACTACAACGGCGACGGCTATGACGATCTCTATGCGACCAGAAACTCTGGTTGGGAGTGGGATGTATTTTTGAGCACGGGAACGGCGCTCACGACATCCGCAATCGATACCAACGTGCCCGGTGCCGGCGTCAACTGGATGCTCATCGATCAGAACGGCGACAGCCTTCCCGACCTCGGGCGCTATGACAGCTCGAGCCTGATCTGGGGCACGTTTGCCCACCTTGGATTGCCTGGCGATCGCCTGAACTCTTCGACCGATGGCCCAGGCAATAGCGTGACTTTCAGCTACTTGCCGATGTCGAGCTCAACGGTTTACGAGCGCGGCAGCAGTGCGACTTATCCAAGTCGCGACCTCCAGTCGAGCACGCCACTGGTGCGGACGATGAATGTGGCGCCGGCAGGCGGCCAGTCGTTCACTCTGACCTACAAGTACAAGCAGGGCCGCGTGCATGCGCAAGGTCGCTCATTCCTCGGCATGGCCACGCGCGAGATTTCGGATAGCCGCAGCACTGTTTTCACGACCGAGACCTACCGGCAGGACTTTCCATTCATCGGCGCGCCTGCCACGGTTACCGTGAAGCAATCCTCAGCGCCAAGTGCGAACACCATTCAAGGCATCACCCACTCTTATAGTTATCACGTGCTCAGCTCGACGGCCGGAAACGAGCGTTACCTGCCGTATCGCCTGGGAACCGTAACAAACGCTTACGAAGTCGGTGGTGTCAAGAACGGCGCGCATATCACGGAGATCGCGGAGACACATACCGTCAACACCAGCGGCAACTCGACACTCGTTGTAATCGACGTCAAGGACAAGGATATCTTCTCACCGGAAACCGGTTCGGTCTATCGCACCGAGATCACGTCGACCTATAGCGAGGACACGACTGCTTGGTGCATCGCACTTCCGCTGACCCGCAGCGAGAAACGCATCCTTCCGAACAGCACGAATCAGACCAGAGCCGTTGCGTGGCAAGTAGAAACAGCCCAATGCCGCGTGACACGAGAGACTATAGAGCCCGGTTCTAGTGATAGCGCCATCTCTCTGATCACCGAGATCGGCCACGACAGCTGTGGAAACCTCAACTCGATCTCGAGCTATCCAGTCAATCAATCAACGCTAGCTCGAACGACTTCGATCAACTACGGCAGTCGCTGTCAGCGCCCGGAATCGATCACGAATCCGGAAGATCACACTTCGACGATCGCCTACAACTGGGCGCTCGGCCTGCCTAGCTCACACACTGACCCGAATGGCATCTTGACCAGCCTGGTTCATGATGGATTCGGGCGCCTCACGCAGCGCAACAACCCGGATGGCACGGATGTGACTTTCACGCTCACTGCGTGCACTGCTGGCAACAGCTGGTGTGGGAAGAATAGCGCCGCACGGATCAAGATCTCGCAGGCGATGCGCGACACGTCGAACGCAACCATTCGAACCGATGAGCAGTTCCTCGATGGATTCGGGCGCGTGCACTGGAGTCACAGCGACTCCTTGGAGAGCGGCCCATCGATTGCGCAGACTGACTACGACGCCTTCGGTCGACCGAGCGCAAGCTCGCAACCCTATTTCGTGGGAGGAACAGTTTACGCGACGCTTTACACGCGCGACCTGATCGGCCGGGTCACGCGAGTCAACGCGCCCATCAGTGAAGCAAACCCAAGTGGGAAGATCACAGACTTTGCCTTTGAAGGGAGAGATCTCAAGGTCACAGACCCCAAGATTGTCGTGACAACTCGCCGCAGCAATGTGATTGGGCAGTTGCGCGCGGTGATCGACCCGTCTCCTGGTGGCACGACGAGCTACTCCTATCATCCCTTTGGCGAGCTTGCCTCGATTCAGGATGCCGCCAACAACATCACGAGCTGGGCTTACAACGTGCGCGGATTTGCGACCAGTACGAGCGATCCGGATTCTGGAACCTGGACCTATGAATCGAACGCGTTTGGCGAAACGGAACGCATTCGCGACGCCAATACGGCGCCACCGGCCTGGAGCAGCCAGTTCACCTTCGATGAGCTTTCGCGACCGCAGACCCGCGTCGACCTCCAGCCGGCAGGGACAACGTATTTCACGTGGGGGACCTCGCCGGCGGCAAAGAACATCGGCCAATTGCAGTTGGTTGAGAGTCCTGGAAGCTACTCAGAGGCCTATAGCTTCGATTCCCTCGGCCGATTGTCCCAGCAGTCGATCACCGCCGATGGCACGACGTACCTGATCAATCTGACCTACCTTGCCGCGACCGGGCAGCTTGGCACGCTGGAATACCCGACCAGCACTTCCGGCTATCGGCTGAAACTCGGCTATGAGTACGCCAACGGCCTGCTGAAGCGCGTCAAGCACATCAGCGGCGCGCCGGTCTACTGGGAGGCGGTCAGTACCGATGCGTGGGGCAATGTCCAGGATGAATCATTCGGCAACGGGGTAGACACCTTCACTGACTTCGATCAGGCCAGCGGTCTCATGATGGCCCGTGAGGGCGGCATGGGCGGCGGCACCGGCCTGATCCACGCGCAGGTCGACTGGGACCTCAACAACAACCTGAAACAGCGCAAGGACCTGAAATTGAGTCCTGCGGTGACTGAAGATTTCTACTACGACAACTTGAACCGCTTCGATCGCTCAGAACGCACCGCTGGCGGCGGTCCCGCGATCAATGCTGACGTCACGCTTGACGCAATCGGCAACATCCTTTGGAAGAAGGATGTGTGCTCGACCGGCGCCAATTGCTACACCTACCACGCGACGAAGAAGCGCGCGGTCACGGCCGCCGGAAGCTTCAGCTTCGGGTACGACAACAACGGCAACATGACCAGCCGGAACGGCTCGAGCATTTCCTACACAAGCTACAACCTGCCGTCGGTGATCAATGCCGGCGCCGGCACCTCCAGCACGCTGTCCTATGGGGCGTTCAGGAATCGCTACAAGCAGGTTGCAGTCACGCCGAGCACTACCGAAACGACGATCTATGTGGGCGGGCTACTGGAGAAAGTGACTCGCGGCGGCAGCACAGAGTACCGGCATCTCGTTCACGGCAGCCGAGGCGTGGCTGCGATCTACACGCGAATCAGCGGCGGAACCAACAGCACCTACTACCTGCATCGGGATCATTTGGGCTCGCCGGAGCTGATCACGGACAGTGCTGGTCAAGAGATTGTCCGGCCCTCATTCGGGGCCTATGGCGAGCGGCGCGATGGCACCGATTGGAGCGGCCCGCCGAGTGCTGCGGATCTCGCTGACATCGCGAACACCAGCCGGCGCGGCTTCACTGGGCATGAGCATCTGGATGCCGTGGCGCTCATCCACATGAATGGGCGGGTGTATGAGCCGGTTGCGGGACGATTCCTGGGCGCGGATCCGTTCATGAGTCTTGGGCTTTCGCAGGATGTGAATTCCTATTCTTACGCCTGGAACAATCCGCTCAATGTCACGGATTCCAGTGGGTTCGTCGAAGACATCACGAAGGTAGGCAAGCAATGCAAAGACTGTTCTCCAAACGGCGCGGGAGTCATGGGCAATTTTTGGGGCTTCATGGATGCGATGGGGTGGCTAGACAGTAGAGAGCCCACGATCGAAGAGAAGCGTAGCTGGGTGCTTTTCAAGCCCGGCGATGATGTGGACGTTATTTCTCCAAATGCCGTATCGGATGGCAAAAGCTTTGGCGGATCAGTGGTGATGTTTGGGGCTGATGCAGTCAGCACAGGCGGTGGGAACTTGGCGGATTCCGTGCCAAGCCTAAATGACATGCCATCGACCGTGGCGCACACAGATCAGCCCCGCGAGAGTCGGCTCCTCCCCTGGCGCAATTGGTCACAATTCTGGAGAGACGCAGACGCCAACCTCATGGCGCTCGGACCCGCCGGCAGTTTGGCAGCCGGAACTGTTCGCGGGACTGGCCGACTGCTCGTGGGTGCGAGACAGTTGTTTTCCGCAAGGGCGACAGTTCCCCAAATTCTTCGGAACAAGGCTGCCGGCGACGCATTCCGAGACGCGCTCGCTGCTGATTTGCAGGCGGCTGGGCGGGAGGTGGCGACCGAGGTTTACAAGAGAACTCCGTTCGGCAAGCGATTCATAGACATTGAAGTCAGCAGAGGCGGTACGGTGCTCGGCGGTATAGAAACGAAAGTCGGCACGTCGAGGTACACTCCACTGCAGCAGCTGAAGGACTGGTGGCTGAGGAACATCGAGGGTTATCCCGTCGACGTAGCTAGGAGCCCGTGATGGGGAGCGTAGACCTCAAGACCGTTCTCAAGAGTATGGTGCACACTGTCGCGACGAGGTTGTCGGTGCACGGCTTCGCTCAACGTGGTCTTGTGCTACACAAAAGCGCCGGAAGCAATATCGCTTTGATCGAGTTCCAGCTCAGCGATAAGACCTCTAAGGAACGAGTGGTCTTTACCATCAATCTCGGAGTCGTTTGCAGCGAGCTCTCGGCTGGAGGAGCTACCAGAAAAGCAACCGCCATGGATGCGCACCTGCGCCAACGACTCGGGTTTTTGCTGCCGGAGCGGGCCGATAAGTGGTGGGAGATTACCGCTCAAACGAACGTGCTCGCCCTCGCTGAGCAGCTGTCGACCACGCTCGAACAGTCTGCTCTTCCGTATTTGGATGAGTACGTAGATTCCCGAACGCTGATTGCGCTTTGGGAATCCGGAAAGTCGCCGGGTTTAACGGCAGTCCAGCGTGCGCGTTTTCTGGACCAATTGAAGCGCGCGCCGATGAGTCCCCGATCTCCCTGAAGGGGCTATCAGCGTGCAGCGTCGTTCTCGCGCGCTGGTATCGTTCTCGGAGCGATGCAGGATAGCCTCGGAGCGGCTTCTGTGGCCCATTGGGACCCAATATGGGCTGTCAGCGGCCGGTGATTTTTAGCGAGCGGCCTGCTGCGGGACGCCGTCGAGCATCTCCAGCACAGGCGGTGGGACGTGGTCAGCGTGGAGCCTGCTTGGTATCTCCACTGCCAATGCCGCAGACCTGCCGAGCTACTACCGATGTTCTCCAATTTGCCTGACGCCGAGGCGAACGAGGATCAGACAAGTGGCGACCAAGCGGAAGGGTTGCTCGAGGCCAAAACAGCACTCGTTTGTGTGCCTAGGCTGAGGCTCAGTTCTCCCGCGTCTGCACCGCTGACGGCGCGCCCGCCACCGCCGCCTCCGGCGCAACCGTAATCCTCAGCTTCCCATACGGCGACGCCGGCACCGCCGTCTCGCCGCGCCGTTCGAGCCAGGCGAGCGAGGCCTGCGTCAGGTAGTCGGCCTCGCGCCGATCGTCCGGCTCCGCGCCGAGCAGCACCGCGGGCGTGAACACGATCAGGTAGCGGCCGTTCTGCTCGGCCGGATCGATCGCGAGCAAGATGGAGAGGCCAGCTTTGCCGCCGGGCGTCGCGAGCGAGGGATCGAGCCGCAGGCTGTCGAGCCCGGTCATCTGCATCACGATGAACGTGTCGTCGAGCAATGCGACGACCGGATAGAACACGCCCTCCACGCCGCCGTCGCGCTCGTCGAACAGGCTCTTGATTCGGATGCGGTACGGCACTGTCTGCTGCGGCAGTTCGAATGCGATGAACGGGCTCTTGCCGCTGTGGAAGTCGAACACCGGACTCGCGGCGCCGACCGTGGCTTCCGTGAATCCGCGCTGCGGCAGCGGCGTGAACGGGAATCCGGACGGATCGTCGCAGCAAGCCGTCGCTTCGGCGTAGAGCGCGAGACGCGCCTCGGTGGTCGCCGGGTAGGATGGCGGAGGGCCAGCCGCGCAACCAGCGCAGGCGAGCGCGAGAGTCACCAGGAAAATTTTTGGATTCCGCATCGGAACCTCAGGCTAGCATGAATTCCGCTTCGGTCGCGGTGATCGGTGCCGGTCTGTCGGGCATCGCCTGCGCGCGGCGACTGTCCCGTGCGGGCCTGCACCTCCGTGTGTTCGAGGCGCAGCGCGCCGCCGGGGGCCGGCTCGCGACGCGGCGTTTCGAGACGGCGTCATTCGACCACGGCGCGCAGTACCTGACCGTGACGGATTCCGGATTCCGGGAACTGATGCGTGCGTCACAGTCGGCGGGGGCAGTGGACCGCTGGATACCCGCGTGGCCGGACGGCTCGCGGCGCGAGGGCGAGCTCTGGGCGGGCACACCGGGCATGAGCAGCCTCCCGCGCTGGCTCGCGCAGGACCTCGACGTTGAGTACGGCGCGCGCATCACCCGGATCGAGCGCGGACACGGGGGCTGGATCCTCGTGGACGAGCGCGGCTCGGCTTTTGCGGATTTCGACGCGATCGTGCTCGCCCTGCCGGCGCCGGGCGCGGCATTCCTCGCCGCCGCTCACTCGGCGCTTGCCGCGCGGGTGCGCATGGTGCCGGTTGCTCCCTGCTGGGCGGCGATGGTCGCGTTCGAGCAGCCGATCGAGGGCGTACCGGACGCGGATTTCTCGAACGACCCTGTGCTGCCGTGGTTCGCACGGGACGGCTCGAAGCCGGGGCGCGAGTCAGCGGACACCTGGGTTCTGCACGCGGGTGCCGACTGGTCGCGGACCGAGTTCGAGCAGCCGGCGGCGCTCGTGCAACAGGCGCTCCTCGACCGATTCTCCGAGCGGATCGGGCGCGCCTTGCCGCGGATCCGGCTCGCCGACAGCCATCGCTGGCGCCACGCCCGTGTCGAAGAGCCGCTCGGCGAGCCGTACCTGTGGGACGGGGCGGCGGGCATCGGATTCTGCGGCGACTGGTGCCTGGGAGCGCGCGCGGAGGCGGCCTGGATGTCCGGCGACGCCCTCGGTCTCGCGCTCTCGGAGACGCGACTCGCGGCAAGCTCCGGTAAGATGCGGGGCAGCCGATGAACGCCCCACGCCTTCTGCAAGTCCTGGCTCTCGTCCCCGCGCTGGTGCTGTCCGCCTGCGCCGGCGGCGCGGAGCCCAGGCCGGAGTCCGAAAGCATGACGAAGTCCGCGCCGGTGCCGCCGATCGCCGCCGTCCGGCCTCACGTCGTCGAGTCGCCGAACGGCAACCGGACCGACGAGTACTACTGGCTGCGCGACGACACGCGCGAGAGCAAGGAAGTGCTCGCTCACCTCGAGGCCGAGAACGCCTACAAGGCGGCGATGTCCGCGCACACCAAGCCGCTCGAGGACCGCGTGTACGAGGAGATCGTCGCGCGCATCAAGCAGGACGATTCGACCGTGCCCTATCGCAAGCGCGGGTTCTGGTACTACACGCGCTTCGAGACCGGCAAGGAGTATCCGGTTTACGCGCGCAAGGCCGGCACGCTGGAAGCGCCCGAGCAGCTGATGCTGGACGGCAATGCGCAGGCCGTCGGCCATGAATTCTTCGAGGTCGGTGCAATGGCGATCGCGCCCGACAACCGGTTGCTCGCCTATGCCGAGGACACCGTCGGCCGGCGCCAGTACACGTTGCGCTTCAAGAATCTAGAGACCGGTGAGACGCTCACCGACCGCATCGACAACGTCGATCCGAGCATGGCGTGGACCGCGGACAGCAGGAGCGTTCTGTACGTGGAAAAACACCCTGAGACGCTGCTCGGCTATCGCATCCGCCGCCACGTGCTCGGCACGGATCCGGCGGGCGACACGCTCGTTTACGAGCAGGACGACGAGAGCTTCTACACCGGTGTCGGGACGACCAAGGACGAGCGCTACATCCTGATCGTCGCGCAGAGCACGGTCTCCACGGAGTACCGCTACGCGGACGTCGCGGATCCGGCGCTGCAGTTTCGCGTGTTCCTGCCGCGCGAGCGGGACCACGAGTACCAGGTCGATCACCTCGACGGCCGCTGGATTATCCGCAGCAACTGGCAGGCACAGAATTTCCGGCTGCTGGAAGCGAAGGTCGGCGAAGAGGGCGACCGCGCGAACTGGAAGGAGCTGGTCGCGCACCGCGACGACGCCTTCATCCACGGCTTCGACGTGTTCAAGGACTTCCTCGCGATCGAGGAGCGTTCCGGCGCGATGCGCAAGATCCGCATCCGGCCCTGGGTCGGCGGCGAGGACTTCTTCATCGCTGCGGACGAGCCCGCCTACACCACCTCGCTCGGGCAGAACGCCGAGATCGACACGCACATCGTGCGCTACGAGTACACCTCGCTGACGACTCCGGCCACGATCTACGACTACGACGTCGAGACTGGCGAGCGCCAGTTGATGAAGCGCACGCCGGTGCTCGGCCCCTTCGACCCGTCGCAGTACCGCACCGAGCTGGTCTGGGCGACGGCGCGCGACGGCGCGAAGGTCCCGGTGTCCCTGGTCTATCGCGACGGCTTCAAGCGCGATGGCACGGCGCCGATGCTCCAGTACGGCTACGGCTCCTACGGCGCCACGATGGACCCGTACTTCTCGGTTTCTCGGCTGTCGCTGCTCGACCGCGGTTTCGTGTTTGTCCTGGCGCACGTGCGCGGCGGCCAGGAGATGGGCCGGCGCTGGTACGAGCAGGGCAAGCTCCTCCACAAGCAGAACACCTTCACCGATTTCATCGACGTCACGCGCTTCCTGGTCAAGGAAGGCTATGCCGACCCGAAGCGCGTCTCGGCGATGGGCGGCAGCGCGGGCGGGCTGCTGATGGGCGCGGTCGCGAACATGGCGCCCTCCGACTACCGCGCGATCGTTGCGCAGGTGCCGTTCGTGGATGTCGTGACGACGATGCTGGACGAAAGCATCCCGCTCACGACCAACGAGTTCGACGAGTGGGGCAATCCGAAGAAGAAGGAATACTACGAGTACATGCTCTCGTACTCGCCCTACGACAACGTCGCGCGCCAGGACTATCCGGCGATGCTCGTGACAACCGGCCTGTGGGACAGCCAGGTCCAGTACTACGAGCCGGCGAAGTGGGTCGCGCGCCTGCGTGCCCGCAAGACCGGCGATGAGGTGCTGCTGTACCGCACGACGATGGAAGCGGGCCACGGCGGCAAGTCGGGGCGCTTCCAGCGTTTCCGCGAAATCGCCGAGGAATACGCCTTCATCCTCGACCAGTCGGGCGTCACGGAATAACCGATGGCCGCGTCGGCCCCGTGAGCGCGGCGTCCGCCACGGCGGGCTTGCTCGACCGCCTGGTCAGCGCGAGGCCCGGCGAGATGCCGGCGCTCGTCGCCGCCTTCGCCTACAACTTCCTGCTGTTCACGGCCTACTACATCCTGAGGCCGCTCCGCGATTCCATGGGCGTCGCCGGCGGCGTCGAGAACCTCGACGACCTGTTCGGCTGGACGCTCGTCGGCATGCTGGTCGCCGTGCCGGTCTATGGCTGGATCTCCGGGCGTTTCCGCCGCGCCGTGTTCCTGCCGTGGATCTACGTGTTTTTTGTCACGCAGCTCCTCGGGTTCTGGGTGATGTTCACGACGATGGCCGACGTCGCGCCGACGGCGCGCGTGTTCTTCGTCTGGGTCAGCGTGTTCAACCTGTTCGTCGTGTCGGTGTTCTGGAGCTTCATGGCGGACCTGTTCGACCGCGAGCAGGCGAAGCGCGTGTTCGCGTTCATCGCCGCGGGCGCGAGCTCGGGCGGCATCCTCGGCTCGAGCATCCCTGCTTTCTTCGCGGAAACCTTCGGCGACGTGAACCTGCTGCTGGTCTCCTCGGTCCTGCTCGCCGGCACCGTCCTGCCGATCCGCTACCTGCTGCGCTGGAGCAGCGGGCGTTCGCCTGCCGCCGCGCGCCAGGACGAGCGGGCGATCGGCGGCAACCCGTTCGCCGGTTTCGCGCGCGTGTTCAGTTCGGGTTACCTGTCGGGCATTGCGCTCTTCGTGTTCCTGATGGCGGCGGTGTCCACCTTCCTGTATCTCCAGCAGGCGGAACTGCTCTCGGTGCATTTCCCGGAGCGCGCGGAACGCACGGCATTCCTCGGCCGCATCGAGCTCGTCGTCAACGTCGCGGTCGTGCTGGTGCAGATGTTCGCGGTCGGAAAGCTGACATCGAGGTTCGGGCTGCCGGTCATGATCACGCTGGTGCCGCTGTTCGTCGTCGCCGGATTCCTGCTGATCGCGGCGTCGCCGACGCTCGCGACGCTCGTGAGCGTGTATGTGTTCCGCCGGCTCGGCCAGTACGCGGTCGTGCGCCCCTGCCGCGAGATGCTCTATACGACCGTGGACCGCGAATCGAAGTACAAGGCGAAGAACGTCAACGACACGCTGGTCTATCGCACCAGCGACTTCGTCGTCGCGAAGGGCCACGACGCTTTCGTGTCGGCGTTCGCGGCCAGCCTCACCTGGGTTGCCTGGCTCGGGGCGGTGGTCGCGGCGCTGTGGGCCGTGGTCGCGTGGATGCTCGGCCGCGCGCACGAGCGCGCGGTCGCCGCGAAGTAAAGTAAGAGGGGACGCATCCCTTTAAAAGGGGACGCATCCCTTTTCATGATGCTGCTGATCTAATGCGCGCCCGCGACGGGAAAAGGGATGCGTCCCCTTTTAAAGGGATGCGTCCCCTCTTACTTCTCGAGCTGGAAGCGCAGGCGCGCGCTGACGCGCTGGTCGACGACCTGGCCGTTCACCACGCGCGGCTCATAGCGCCAGCGCTCGACGGCCTGGAGCGCAGCGCGGTCGAATACGCCCGCCGGCTCTGCGGCCTTCACGACGCCTTCGTCGGTGGTGCCGTCCGTCTTGACGGTGAACTCGATGTCCACCCAGCCCTCGGTGCCGCGCTCGCGCGCGCGGTCGGGGTAGGTCGGGGCGAAGAACCGCGTGCGGCGCATGTCCTTCTCGGGCAGCACGGTCGGCTTCGGCGGGGCTGCCGCAGAGCGGGCGACGCGGCCCGCGTTGATCTGGGAGGTGATGGCAGCCACTTCCGACTCGGGCGCGCCGGAATCTGCGGCGGCGCGCAGGAAGACGTCGGCGCGGTCGAGGTTGCCGGCGGTGGCGAACTTGCGCGCCTCGTCTAGCGCGCGCGTGGCCAGAAGTGCGCTGGTGTCGGCGAGGCCGTCGAATTTCGGGTCGGCGGCGCGCAGCAGGTCCACGTAGTGACGCGCCGAATCGCCGGCCGGATCGAGCAGGCGGTTCTGGGCGATACGCTGGTTCGCGAGCAGCAGGATGCGCGAGCGGTCCGCGCGCACGTTGCCGATGCGCGCGGCCTCGAGGTCAGCGCGTAGCGACGCAACCTCGGACTGATTCACGTCGAGTGCGACCGCGGCCTGGAGCCAGTTGCTCGCCTCGTCGAGGCGGTTCTCGCGGATCGCGCGCTGGGCGTTCGTCTGGAGCATGCCGACGAGCGTCAGGATGCCTTCCTGCACGGCCGGGTTCGCAGGGTCGAGGCGGCGCGCCGACATCAGGTGCGAGTGAGCGCTGTCCTTGCTGCCGATCAGCTGTTTGCTGCGGATTCGGTCGGTCGCGAGCTGCACCAGGCTCTGCACGCGCCCGGCGGTTGTCTCCGCGGCGCTTGCGTCGAGCTGGCGGCCGACGGTGGCGTTCGATGCGCGCTGCACTTGGCCGTTGCCGCCCTGGAGCGCGCGCTCGCGCTCGAGCTGGGTCACGAAGAAGTCGAGGCGCGGGTGGTCGGGACGCGCTGAGCGGGTCGCGTCGATCGCATTCGCGAGCCGCGGCAGGTCGAGCTCCATCAGCGCGCGTTCGGCGTCGACCAGGAGTTCGTCGGCGACGCTGTCGATGCCGCGGAGCGCCATCTTGTTGCCCGGGTCGCGCGACAGCACCGAGCGGTAGAGCTCGAGCGCGTTGTCGCCGGGCGGATCGATCAGGTGACCCTGCGAGAGCGCGAGCGCAGCGTTGTCGAGGAGTTTCAGCACGGACGGGTCGTTGCCGGCGTCGGTCGAGGCGATCGGGGCCGTGTCCGAATCCGACGACGCGCCGCCGATGCGTTCCCACGGCTTCCACTGCATGACCGCCCAGGCGGCGATCAGCACCGGGACCATGAGCAGGCTGCGGCGCGACCAGCGGCGCACCATGATCGGGTCCAGCCGGACCGTCGGCATCGTGAACTTCGGGTGCTCGGCCGTCGAGGATATCGCGGCGGCGAGCGCTGCGGCCTGGCGCGGCGTGGCGCCTGCGGGAGCGGCCGTCGGGCCATCCGGCCGGCGTTGCGTCGCGTCCACAAAGTTGCGGATGCGTTCGGCGGAGGCGGGCTTGTGCAGGAAACGGAAGATCGTGCCTTCGGAGACGAGCGGTGCGAGCTGCACCTCGTCCTCGCGGGTGCCGGCGACGATGATCGGCAGGTCCGGAAACTGCTTGTGGACCTGCGCGATGAGATCCTTCGGCTTGGTGTCGGCGAGCGCGGAGTCGATCAGGAGCGCGGCGTTGCCGGCTGCGACCATCAGGTCCGCTGCGTGCGCGGCGTCGTCGGCGCGCCAGACGCGGTGCGTGCCGGCGAGCGAATCGCGAAGCAGATCGATCAGCACGGGATCCGCGGACAGGACGATGACGTTCGCGCTCGACGGCCGCGGCATCGGCTGCGCCGGAGAATGCTGGGGCGGAGTGTGCTGAGGCGCAGCATGTTGAGACGGAGGTAACTGGGATTTCGGCGGCTGCACCTGCGGCTGCTGCTGTGCCTGCGGCGGCGGCTGTTGCGCCGGCTCCTGAAGCGATGCCTTCAACGCCAGCAGTTCGCCATCCGGCGCATCGTCGCCAGGCTGAAGATCGGTGTAGTCGATATTGATCGTATCGTCTTCTTCCGACACTTTTTCCATCGCTCCAGACATGGCTCACTCGCGCAAAAACGCCTTGTCACGGGCAGCGTCGCCGGTGACCGACAGGCATGGACAATCTTTGACAAAACGCGTCGTGGCGAACGAGACACAGGTCAAATTTCGGCATCAGGCCCTGTGACGGAGTTCGAAAAACCCCATGTGGCCCGGGACTTGCAAAAAAGGGTCCCGCAGGGCCATCCGGGGGGTGTTCCGGCGTTGCGGTAGCGCCACACAGGTGGCTGATTTTTCGAGTTTCACCGAATTATGTGAATCTCGACAGCAGGCCGAAACCCCACGTATGGTGGCCCGCAGCCTGAGGGCGGGGGCAGCACCCCCGGGAGTGACTCGCATCAGCAGACAGATCGCATTCGTTTCGAGCCTGCCAGCCGAGCATAACCATCAGCTCGAGGCGCTCCTGTTTTTCAACGGGCGCCAGCATCGCGTCCGCCACGGCATCGTCACCGCCATCGACCGCTACGGCCCGCCGGAGATCGTTTCCGACGGCCAGGCGTTGCGCGTACGCGTCGCCGGGCCCTCCGATGCGCAATGCCTGTTCGCAGTCGAGCGCGAAGGCAAGGTCATGCGGCCGGTCGGGCTGATCCTCTACGTGCGCGACAGCTTCGAGCGGATCACCGTGCTGCACCTGGTGGTCGCCGAGGCCTATGCGGTCGGCGGTCCGAGGGCGAAGTACAACCTGCTGCTCCGGCTCGTGCAGGCGGTCAAGCGCGTCGCGCGCTGCACCTCCGGCATCCGCCACGTCGAACTCGTCTATTCGCAGAACAGGCCCCGCGCCGCCTTCGCTTAGCGGGCGCCGAAGCGATACATCACGCCGACGCTGACGAAGTGCGATACCAATCCCGAAGTCA
>JANNHT010000283.1:0-7169 GCA_031404555.1 Gammaproteobacteria bacterium | reverse complement strand
GAGTACCGCATCAGCACGATCTTGCCCTTGAGATCGATGCCCATCCGGTCCAGGACCTGGAAATCTTCGGGGCTGCCGCCGTTGGCGTAGACCACCTCGGCCCGGACCTTTCCCGACAACGCGTAGCCGTGGAAGGCCACCTGTGTGGGATCGTCGTACAGCCGCGAGTCCTTGTCGGCCGGGTAGGGGTCCTCGCGGAGATTCAGAATTTGTTCCGCAGGCGTGCGGATCGCGAGCGCCGCGGACTTCGGAAAACTCAGGAGCGCCGGAAACTCGTGGAAGCTCACCTCGTCGAGGCCGTACTCGCGAAAGCGGTCGCGCACGTATTCCGCGAGCGCGAAATTGCGCTCGGTGCCCGCCATGTGAGGCTCTTCGGTGAGGTAGAGCAGGTGCCGGCCGTAGGAGGCGGAGTTTGGGGCGGCGGAGAGGATCCGCTCCGCTTCTGAATCGGCGGCCAGGGCTGTAGGCGCGCCGAGGAGCCACGCGACGAGCGGGACGACATAGGTATGTATGCGTTTCATGGAGAGATCATAGCGAAACGGCACATCCGGCAACCAGCATGTGTGTGAGTTCAGCGGCGTCGACTGGGTGGCACCGCGCATGGTGATAGGATTCCACCGAGTCGATAGTCGCAATCGGGTGAATGCATGATCCGTGTCTTGCTGCTGATCGCGGCAGCCGCAGCGTCGACGGCCCAGACTGCCGCCGATCCACATTCGTATGCCGATCCCGAGCAGTTCCTTGTGCGGCACGTCGCGCTCGACCTGCGCGCCGACTTCGACGCGCATCGTCTCGACGGCACGGCGGAGCTCACCATCGAGCAGCAGAATCCGTATGCGAAGGAACTGACGCTCGACACCCGCGACCTCGAGATCCGCACGGTGCATCTGGTCGAGTCCGATGGAAAGACTCGCGTGCTCGCGTTCCGCCTCGGCGAGCGCGACCCGGTGCTCGGGAGCAAGCTGACCATCGACTTTCCGCACTGCTGCGAACCGACACAGACGATGCGGATCCGCATCGACTACCGGACTTCCAGCGAGGCGAGCGCGCTGCAATGGCTAGTGCCCGCGCAGACCTCGGGTCCACACCCCTTCGTGTACAGCCAGGGTCAGGCGATTCACACGCGAAGCTGGATCCCGATGCAGGACACGCCGGGCGTCCGTGTGACCTATACGGCCCGAATCCGCACGCCGCCAGAACTCGTCGCCGTGATGAGCGCGGCGCGACTTGAGAGCCCGACGCCCGGCGACTACCGCTTCGAGATGAAGCAGCCGATTCCCGCCTACCTGATCGCGTTGGCGATCGGGGACCTCGCATTCCGTTCGCTCGGCGACCGAGTCGGCGTGTGGACCGAGCCGTCGCGCCTCGATGCGGCGGCTGCCGAACTCGAGGATCTGCCGCAGATGCTCGAGGCCGGCGAGCGCATGGGCGGACCCTACCGCTGGGAGCGCTACGACGTGCTGATCATGCCGCGCGCCTTCGCCTATGGCGGCATGGAGAATCCGCGGCTGTCCTTCGTCTCGCCATCGATCATCGCGGGCGACAAGAGCCTCGTCGCGACCGTCGTCCACGAACTGGCGCACTCCTGGTCGGGCAATCTGGTGACGAGCGCGACCTGGAACGACTTCTGGCTGAACGAGGGCTTCACCAGTTACCTCGACCGCCGTATGACGGAGATGATCTACGGCAAGCGGCGCGCCGCCATGGAGGACTCGATTGCGTTCGAGGGGCTCCAGCTGACGATCGCGGATTTCGAGGCGGCAGGTCAGGCACAGGATACGGATCTAAAGCTCGATCTCGCCGGGCGCGACCCGAACGAAGGCACCTCCGATGTCGCCTACGAGAAGGGCCGGTGGTTCCTTGGATTCCTCGAAGGCCGCTTCGGACGGCCGGCCTTCGATGCAATGCTGCGCGAGTACTTCGACGCGCACGCGTTCCAGAGCATGACGACCGAGGCGTTTCGCGACTGGCTGCTCGCGCGGCTCGCGCGCCCCGGCGCGCCCGCGATCACGGCAGCGGAGATCGACGCCTGGATCTACGGACCGGGCCTGCCGGCGACAATGCCCGCGGCGCCGCAGGGCGTGTTTGACGCGCTCGATCGCACGGCGGTGGACTGGCGCGAAGGGCGCGTCGCGACGGCCGACCTGCCGGTCATGGACTGGGTGCCTCAGGAGTGGATGCGCTTCCTCGACGAGCAGCCGGCCGAGCTCGGAGATGGAAAGCTCGCTGATCTGCGCTCGACGTTCCGGCTCGGCCCCGACGGCAATGCGGAGATCGCGCGCAGCTGGTTCGCGCTCGTGATCCGCACGGCGTATGAGCCCGCATACGCCGACCTCGAGCGCTTCCTGACGAGCACCGGCCGCTGGCGCCTCGTCGTCACGCTCTACACCGAACTCGCGCGCACGGAAGACGGGCGCGCACTGGGCCAGCGGATCTTCGAGAAGGCGAGGCCGGGCTACCACACCAGCATCCGCCAGGCCGTGGAACGGGAGCTCGCAGCGCGATGACGCGCCGCCCGCCCGTTCCGGAACCCCCGCATCGCGGCGGCTGCCTCTGCGGCGCGGTGCGATACAGCTACGACGCCGCGCCGCTCTCGACCGTCGCGTGCCACTGCCGCGACTGCCAGAAGCTGACGGGCGCAACCAATCTGCTCACGATCTATGCCGACCGTACGGCCTTTCGTCACGAACAAGGGGAGGTCGTGCGCTACCGCAAGCGCGCCGACAGCGGCCGCGAGGCGGACTACGTGCGCTGCACGAACTGCGGCACGCGCCTGTGGCACGAACCCCTGGCAGCGCCCCAGTACGTATTCATCGCTGCTGGCACACTCGACGAACCGTCGTGGGTCGTGCCCGTGGCGCACATCTGGGTCTCTCGCGCGGCACCATCCGCCCTGATTCCCAAGGAGGCGCGCAGCTGGGAGCAGGGCCCGGCCGATCGCACGGAGCTGATCGCCGTGTTCAACAAGGCCTACGGCAAGGACACATGAGCAAGATCAACCTGGCGGAAAAACTCTCGACGTTCAGCGACCACTACAACCCGCGCACGGTCGGCCAGTTCAACGGCCACGACCTGATGGTGGTCAAGCTGAAGGGACCCTTCACCTGGCACCAGCACGACGACACGGATGACTTCTTTCTCGTCCTCAAGGGCCGGCTGCGAATTGAACTGCGAGATCGCAACGTGGAACTGGAGCCGGGCGAGATCTACGTCGTGCCGAAAGGCGTCGAACACCGGCCGGTCGCCGACGAGGAAGTTCACCTGCTGCTGATCGAGCCGACCGGGACGCCGAATACCGGCGATCCGACGACCGCCGCGCCGCGCGTCGTCATCTGACTGGAGCAATCGCCATGCGCACGACCGCCCGTCTCGGAATGGCCCTGTTGATCGCAGGCTTCGTCGCGATGGCGCCCGCAACCGGGAGCACCGCCGCCGATCCGGAGCGCGCCGCCGTGGACAGGCTGGTGGCCGACTACATCGGGCTGTATGCCGGACCGACGCTCGATCGCTGGCAGACTCTGTTCCACCCCGCGGTTGTCGTCGCTTTCCCCGACGCAGACGGCTCGATCCGAACGCGTACGCTGGACGAATTCGTCACGCGCCAGAAGAACTACTTCGCGACCGGACGCCGGATCTCCGAGCGCCTGGAGAACGCGCGCATCGACATGGGGCGGCGGATCGCGCGGGTCAGCGCCGACTTCGTCTTCATCGACGAGGGTGAAGAGCGCCCGGGCAAGCTCGGATTGCACCTGGCGGAAGGGCAGGACGGCTGGAAGATCGTCGCAGTGCTCTTCGCCTACGACGCGGAGTGAACTACTCCCAGTAGTAGGGGCGCCGGACCCGGTCGCCCGTACCCGTTTCGTTCATCGTGATCGGGTCGTAGAGCCGGCCGTTGACCATGACGCCCGAGATCTTGTCGGAATTCCGGATGTCACCCAGCGGATCGGCGTCGAGGACGACGAGGTCCGCCAGCTTGCCGATCTCGAGCGAACCGATGTCCTTCTCGAAGCCCAGCTTGCGGGCCGGCATGATCGTCGCGGCCCGGAGCGCCTGCAGCGGCGTGAAGCCGCCGCGCACGAACGACCACAGCTCCCAATGCGAACCCAGGCCTTCCTGCTGCCCGTGCGCGCCGATCGTGACGTTGACTCCGCGCTCCATCAGTTTCTTCGCCTGCGCGGCGGACTTGGCATCGACGAAATCCTCCTCCGGCGCCTGGCGGCGGCGGACGCTCGCCGGCTGCAGGATGTGGGGCGGCACGTGCCGCGACAGGATCGGATGGCGCCAGACGTCGGTGTGCGAGCGCCAGTAGGGATCACCCGAAAGGCCGCCAAAGGTCACGACCAGCGTCGGCGTGTAGGCCACCTTCGTCTGCGCGAAAAAGCTGACGACGTCCTCGTAGAGCATCATCTGCGGGATGTTGTGCTCGAGCGCCGTGTTGCCGTCGGAAATCAACGTGATGTCCTGGGCAAACAGCGAGCCGCCCTCGGCGACGACCTGGATGTTCTCCGCGATGGCCGCGGCGACGATCTGCTGGCGCTGGTTCCGGCGCGGTTGATTGTAGTTCTTGATGCCGGCGGCGCCCTGGGCCTTTAGCCGCTGCACGTGCGCGAGCGCGTCCTCGTAGCTCTGGATGTCGTTCAGCGACGCCTGGCTGCGCGCGCCGTAGACTACCTCGCCCGTCGAGAAGATGCGCGGCGCGAGCAGGAGGTCGGCGCGCTGCATTTCCTGCGCGACGAAGACCTCGCTCGACTGGTTCGACGGGTCGAATACAGTGGTAACGCCGAGCGCCAGGTGCGCGATCGCGCTCCAGTTCTGGTTCGGCACGATGTCGTCGTCGCCCTGGGATCCGTGCGCGTGCGCATCGATCAGGCCGGGGATGATGGTCTTGCCGGAAAGGTCCACGGTGCGCGAGCCCGCCGGCAGCGTAATCGCGGCCGTCGGCCCGATTGCCGTGATGCGATTGTCGGTGATCACGATCGTGCCGTTCTCGATCACGCCGCCCACGTCGTCCGACATCGTCACGATGCGCGCGCCGGTCAGCACGGTCGTGCCAGTTGGCTTCGCGGCCTGCATGCGGATCGAGAGATCCGCGCCCGACGTCGGCGCTTTGTAGGCGGACTTCTCGCCTTCCTTCGGGGGTGCCAAGGGCATCATCGCTTCGGCCCCTGCGGAATAGAGCGTCGGCCCGAGGCTCCAGTGCAGTTGCCGACCGCCGTCCGACCACGAGAGCCAGGTGGCACCACCGGCGCTCGCCTTGACGACGGGCATCGCCGAGCTGCTCATGCCCGCGACGACTTCCTGCGGCCCCGAGGCGAGCGGCATCACATAGGCTGAGAAATTGTCGCGGAAGGCGACGAGCTGCCCATCGGGCGACACTTCGAAGCCCGCCACCATCTCGCCGCTGGCATGCCTGCGCGCTGCTTCTCCGTTCTGGTCGACCGACACCAGCGCGCCCGTTTCCTTCTTGCTGCGGGTCAGGAAGATGCGATCGTTGGCCGCGCCGAAATGCGGATACTGGCCGTCACCCGACACTTTCGTCATAGCGCCACCCGCCGTCGGGATGCGATAAATTCCCGGATCGGCGGAGCGAAGCGTCGAGAGCAGATAACCGCCGGATCCCTTCTCGAACACGATCGTCTTTCCATCCGGCGAGAAGCGCGGTCGCCGGTAGTGCCCCGGCTCCGCAGTGATTTCGACTGCATGCCCGCCATTCGGCGCGACGAGTTTGATCTTGCCGAGCCCCGCATCGGTCCACTCGACATAGACGATGCGTTCGCCGTCCCGGGACCAGGACGGGAACAGCTCCAGCTCCGGTCCGGTCGCCGGCGTGATGCGCACCGGCGCGCCGTCCGGCAGCGGCTTCAGATAGAGCTTGCCCAGGCTCTCGAACACCGCGCGCTTGCCGTCCGGCGCCACCGCGACGTAGCGCGGCATCTTCGTGCTGAACGAGTCCGGTGCGACTTCGGTCTTCGGCTGCGGCGGGTCGATCACGACGCGTGTATCTCTCACGCGGAACGGGATCACCTGCGCCTGTCCCGCCAGATCCACGCGCCGGATCTTGCCGCCCGCCCAGAACACCACCGACTGCGAATCCGGCATCCAGTCCATGTCCGGATACAGCCCGTTGACCGCCCAGGTCTCCTGCTGGTCCTGGTCGAGTGCGTCGTACAGCTTGGTCAGCTTGCCGGTGGCGAGATCCTTCACATACAGCTTCGACAGGTTGCGCTCGCGTCGTACGAAGGCCAGCTGGGTGCCGTCGGGCGACGGCGTGGCTCGCGTCGCTCCGCCCGCACCCGTCACGACGCTCGTGACTTCGCCGCTTCCGAAATCGTACTTCTCGATTTCGAACAGGCTCGCGTTGGAATCCTGCGCATATTCGAACTTGTCCCCGGGCGAGACGTTGCGCGTGTAGTAAAGAGCCTTGCCGTCCGGAGCATAGGCCGGCTCGCCAAGCTCCTTCTGAAGGTCCTCGCTCGCCTTCTTGACGGCGACGTATCCGTCGCCGCCGCCGACGTGGTAGATCCAGATCTCGCCGGTACCCAGCGAGCGTGCGGTGGTGAAGTGTTTGCGCGCCGCGATGAAGCGCCCGTCCGGAGACCAGGCGGGCTCGTTGAGCATGCGGAATTTTTCTTTCGTCAGCGGCCGTTTGTCGGAACCGTCGACGTTCATCACCCAGATGTTGTCGCCGCCGCCGCGGTCGCTGGTGAATGCGATGCGCCTGCCGTCCGGCGCAAACCGCGGCTGCATCTCGAAGGGCAGGCCCTCCGCAATCCGGGTCGCCGTGCCGCCGGCGATGGGCAGCGTATAGATGTCGCCCAGGAGGTCGAACGCGATCCGCGTCCCGTCGGGGCTGACGTCCACCGACATCCACGTGCCTTCGTCCACGTCGATGGGGATCTCGCGTGTCTTCAGCGGCGGGTTGGCGACGTCCCACGCCGGTTTCTCGTCCTTGCCTGCCTTGGGTGCCGCTTGCGCGAGCGTCACCGTGGCCACCACGCATCCGGCCAGAACGGCACAAAGTACGAGACTAGACTTCATGAATGTTGCCTTCGGTGAGTTGCCGGAGCTTAGTCCAGCCTCGAAACCATTGCACCAAAATACAACTACTTACATGTGCCGCAATGATCGCTATCCCTCGTTGTCTCCGATCTCCAGTACTCCAGATGCTG
>JANNHT010000282.1:0-2843 GCA_031404555.1 Gammaproteobacteria bacterium | reverse complement strand
CCATCGTCGCCTTCTGCGCCGCCATCGCGCGCGCGGAGCGCGTGAAAACCTTCATGCCCTCGGCGACGGGCGTCGCACAGGCCGGCATCGGTTTCGGCGCCTTCTCGACCTCGACCAGGCACATGCGGCAGTTCGCCGCGATCGTGAGTTTCTCGTGATAGCAGAAGCGCGGCACGTAGACGCCGGCGGCATCGGTCAGCTGGATGATCATCTGGCCCTTGCGGGCCTGCATCGGCCGGCCGTCGACCTCGACATTGACCAGGTCGTCGCTCATGCGACTGCCTGCGACGGCGCGTTCACGATGCTCTTGCCGCCGTGCTGGATCATGTACTCGAACTCGTGGCGGAAGTGGCGCAGGAAGCTCTGCACCGGCCAGGCCGCGGCATCGCCGAGCGCGCAGATCGTGTGGCCCTCGATCTGGTTTGCGACCTGCACCAGCAGGTCGAGGTCTGTCATCCGCCCCTGCCCCGCCAGGATCCGCCGCAGCATGCGCGTGAGCCAGCCCGTGCCCTCGCGGCAGGGCGTGCACTGCCCGCAGGATTCCGCCATGTAGAAGCGCGAGATCCGCTCGAGCACTTGCACCATGCAGGTCGTGTCGTCCATCACGATGACGCCCGCGGAGCCGACGGCGCTGCCCGCCTTGCGCAGCGAATCGAAGTCCATCGTGCATTCCATGATGAGCGCCGCCGGCAGCACCGGCACCGACGAGCCGCCTGGTATCACGGCCTTCAATCTGCGGCCGCCGCGGATGCCGCCGCAGATGTCGAGCAGCTCGCGGAACGGGATACCCATCGCGAGCTCGTAATTGCCCGGGCGCGCGACGTGGCCGGAGACCGAGAAGATCGCGGTACCGCCCGCATTCGGCACGCCGAGCTCGGCGAACCACTTCGCACCCTTGCGCAGGATCGTTGGCACGGCCGCGAAGCTTTGCGTGTTGTTGATCGTGGTCGGCTTACCGAACAGTCCGAAGTTCGCCGGGAACGGCGGCTTGAAGCGCGGCTTGCCGGGCTTGCCCTCGAGCGATTCGAGCAGCGCCGTCTCCTCGCCGCAGATGTAGGCACCGGCTCCGGCGACTGCATGCAGGTCGAAGTCGACGCCGGACCCCAGGATGTTCTTCCCGAGCAGGCCCGCGTCGTAGGCTTCCTTCAGCGCCGCCTCGAAGCGCGGATACGGCTCCGCGAGGAACTCACCGCGGATGTAGTTGTAGCCGACGGTTGCGCCCATCGCGTAACCGCCGATCGCCATGCCCTCGATGATCGAGTGCGGGTTGTAGCGCAGGATGTCGCGGTCGTGGCAGGTGCCGGGTTCGCTCTCGTCGGAGTTGCAGACGACGTATTTCTGGCCCGGCGCATTCCTCGGCATGAAGCTCCACTTCACGCCGGTCGGGAAACCGGCACCGCCGCGGCCCTTGAGGCCGGAAGCCTTCACCTCCTCGATGACCGCCTCGCGCGTCACCTTCTCGCGCAGGATCTTCTCCCAGGACTCGTATCCGCCGAACTTGCGATACACGGGCATGGTCCAGCTCTGCGCGTGCTGCAGCGGCTCGAACACGACCTGGTTCATCGCGCGGGCCACGGCTACTTGATCCCGTCCAGGAACTTGATCGCCGATTCCGGCGTCAGGTTCTCGTGGTAGACGTGATCCACCATCATCATCGGTGCGTTGTTGCAGGCGGCGAGGCACTCCTCCTCGCGCTTCAGGTAGAACTTGCCGTCCGGCGTGCTATCGCCGGTGCGGATGCCGAGGTGCTTCTCGACCGCGGCCACGATGCGGTCTGACCCGCAGAGCATGCAGCTGATATTCGTGCAGATCGAGACGTGCACGCGCCCGGTCGGCTTGGTCTCGAACATCGAATAGAAGCTCGCGACCTCATAGACCTGGATCGGCGGCAGGCCGAGGTAGCCCGCGACCGCGTCCATCAGCTCGGTCGTGAGATACCCATGGTTTTGGTGCTGGGCGGCGCGCAGCGCCGCGAGTACGGCCGAACGGCCGCGATCCGCGGGAAACTTCGCGAGCCAGTGGTCGATCTCGTGGCGCGTGTGCTCGGAGAGCGCGCCATCGTGCATCGCTGCGCTCACCGGTCGATCTCCCCGAACACGATGTCCATGGTGCCGATCATCGCGACGACATCGGCGAGCATGTGGCCGCGCACGAGCTCGTCCATCGCGGCCAGATGCGCAAAGCCCGGTGCGCGGCACTTGAGACGATAGGGTTTATTGGCGCCGTCCGAGACGAGCCACACGCCGAACTCGCCTTTCGGTGCCTCGACCGCCGCATAGGTCTCGCCTTCCGGCACGCAGTAGCCCTCGGTGAACAGCTTGAAGTGGTGGATCAGCGATTCCATGTCGTCTTTCATCTCGCCGCGCTGCGGCGGCGTGACCTTGTGATCGGCGAGCATCACGGGGCCCGGGTTCACGCGCAGCCACTCGATGCACTGCTGGATGATGCGGTTCGACTGGCGCATCTCCTCGACCCGGCACAGGTAGCGGTCGTAGCAATCGCCATTGACGCCGACCGGGATCGCGAATTCCATGCGGTCGTAGACCGCGTACGGCTGCTTGCGGCGCAGGTCCCATTCGACCCCGGATCCGCGCAGCATAGGGCCGGTGAAACCGAGCTGCAGCGCGCGCTCGCGCGTCACGATGCCGATGTCGACCGTGCGCTGCTTCCAGATGCGGTTGTCCGTCAGCAGCGTCTCGTACTCGTCCACGCAGGCGGGAAAACGCCTGGTGAAGTCCGCAATGAAATCGACCAACGATCCGGAACGCGCCTCATTCCGGCGATTCACGGACATCTCGCCGCGCCAGCGCGATGCCTGGTACTTCCGCATCGTGTCCGGCAGG
>JANNHT010000281.1:0-4764 GCA_031404555.1 Gammaproteobacteria bacterium | reverse complement strand
CGGCAAGGTGCAGAAGTTCGTGATGCGCGACAAGATGATCGAAGAGCTTGGGCTGGTGGTGGCGAAGACCGCCTGAGCCCGCCGATTCCGCAACGGAGAACGTGTCATGTCCAGCCCCCATCCCGGCTTGAGTTTTGAGGGGCGGCGCTCGGCCGCCGGCCGGTCAAAACACTATAACAACAACCATATCAATCAGTTACATGCGTTCAAACCATATTGGCACGGACCTTGCTCTGATAGAGGGCAGGAGGACGAAACAATGGAAACCCTGATCTATCGCAACTACCGGATGGTCACCTCGGCGCTCGCGGCCCTCGTGATCGTTGGACTCACTGGCCTGACGCTCGACCGCGGCCACGAGGGCGCGCTGCCGAAGGGCATCGTCGAAGTGGGCGAGCTGTCGATCGCCATCGACCCGGTCACCGAGATCGCGGCGCTGCCGGCGGTCGTGGTGTTCGGCTCACGCGACGTGCAGGTCGCCGACGGCGTCCACGCCGATGCGCAGGGCTGAAGCGTCGGCGGCCATGGGCCGTTCAGACGTTCCGGCCGATGTGCAGTGGACGCGCGTGCTGATCGCGCTCGCGCTCGGCGTGGTGTTCGCGGTCAGCCTGCTGTGCCCCGATGCCGCTGAGCCGAACGTTCGCACGATGCTGCCGGAACTGCGCGCGCTCGCCGGCGTGTCCTGCTTCGTGATCTGACCGAGACCACGATGGACCGCCCGCGCATACAGGAATCGTTCAAGCGCCGAAAGCTCGCCTGGGTCGTGGGCGGCTTCGTCGCACTCTCCGGCGTCGCCTTCGCGATCGCCCGCCTCGAACCGGGCGCGCCCTCGGTCGCGCGCGAACAGCTCTATCTCGACGAAGTGAAGGAAGGCACGCTGGAGCGCAAGGTGCGCGGACCCGGCGTGCTGCAGTCGCGCGAAGCGCGCTGGCTCTCGACCCGCGTGGACGCGCGCGTCGATCGCGTGCTGGTGCGCGCGGGCGAAACCGTCGAAGCCGACACCATCATCGTCCAGCTCTCGAATCCCGAAGTGGAGCGCGCGGCCGACGCCGCCGCGCTCGAAGTTGCCGCCGCCCGCGCCGAGTACGCCGCCGCACGGCTTGAGCTCGAAAGCCAGCGCCTCGACCGGCGCTCGTCCTTCGCCGAAGCGCGCGCCACCGCCGAGTCCGCGCGGCTCCAGGCGGTGGCCGAGGAGCGCGCATTCAACCAGGGCGCGGTCTCTGAACTCCAGTCCCAGCGCTCGAAGATCCTCGCGGCGCAGCTTGGCGAACGCGCCCAGATCGAGGAGCAGCGCCTCGCGGCCCTCGACGCCGCGGTCGGCGCGCAGCTCGAGGCGCGCCGCG
The DNA here is from genome assembly GCA_031404555.1 of Gammaproteobacteria bacterium. Lineage (GTDB taxonomy): Bacteria > Pseudomonadota > Gammaproteobacteria > Steroidobacterales > Steroidobacteraceae > SCUD01. The sequence goes on along the minus strand of JANNHT010000281.1, from coordinate 3,421 downwards.
CGCGCCTGCGCCAGCAGGAGCGGGCGCTGGAAGAGCGCCGCCTCGCCGCCGACTCGCTCCAGGTGCGCGCCGGCATGGCCGGCGTCGTGCAGAGCGTGCCGGCGCAGGAAGGCCAGCAGCTCGCGCCCGGCGCGAACGTCGCCCGTGTCGCGAAGCCCGGCAACCTGTACGCGGAGCTGCGCATCCCCGAACTCGACGCCCGCGACCTCGCGGCGGGCCAGGCCGCGACCATCGACATGCGCGACCGCATCGTGCGCGGCCGCGTCGTGCGCGTGGATCCGACGGTCGTCGCGGGCGCCGTGCGCGTTGAAATCGACTTTGACGAGGCGCTGCCGTCGCAGGCACGCGCGGATCTGTCGGTGGACGGCACCGTCGCGATCGAGACGCTCACGAACGTGCGCTTCGTCGGCCGGCCGGTCGGCGCGCAGTCCGATTCCGCGACGACCGTGTTCCGCGCCAAGGCGGGCGAGCGCGTCGCCGAGCGCGTGCCGGTGAAGTTCGGCAAGGCGTCCGTGAACCAGATCGTCGTGCTCGAAGGCCTCGAGCCCGGCGACATCGTCGCATTGGCGGATACGACCCAGTGGTCCGGCAAGGACCGCCTGGTCATCGACTGAAGAAAAACATCAGGAGCAACAGACCCATGCAGCCCACGCCCATGATCCGCCTCGAGGCGGTGACCAAGGTGTTCTACACCGACGACCTCGAGACGCACGCGCTCGACGGGATCCACCTCGACGTCGCGAAGGGCGAGTTCCTGTCGATCTCCGGTCCCTCCGGTTGCGGCAAGTCCACGCTGCTCGCGATCCTCGGCCTGCTCGACACGCCGACCGACGGCCAGTACCTGCTGGCCGGCGACAATGTCAGCTCGCTGGTGCCGGCCGCGCGCGCGCGGGTGCGCAATGAACGAAACGGCTTCATATTCCAGGCCTTCAACCTGATAGGCGACCAGACGGTGCTCCAGAACGTCGAGTTGCCGCTGACCTACCGGCAGACCATGGAATCAGACGAGCGCCGAAGCGCCGCGCTGCACGCGCTCGAGCGCGTCGGCATGTCGCACCGCGTGAACCACCACCCGGCGCAGCTCTCGGGCGGCCAGCAGCAGCGCGTCGCGGTCGCCCGCGCGCTCGCGGGAAAGCCCGCGATCCTGCTCGCCGACGAGCCCACCGGAAACCTGGACTCGCGCAATGGCGAAGCGGTCATGAACCTGCTCCGCGAACTGCATCGCGAGGGCTCGACCATCTGCATGGTGACTCACGATCCTCGCTACGCGGATTACGCCGATCGCAAGGTGCAACTCTTCGATGGCCGCGTCGTGGACGAAAGCACCCTGATCGACTTTTCTTCGCGTCGGGCCAAGGCCTGAGGGGAACCCCATGCGCGGATTCATCGACGAGATCAAATCGGCCATCGCAGGCCTCGCGCGCGCGCCGTCGTTCACGGCGCTCGCAGTCGGCGTGCTGGGGCTCGGCCTCGGCGCCGTCATCTTCATGTACGGCGTGGCCGACACGCTGCTGCTGAAACCCGCGCCGTATCCGAACGGCGACCGCCTCTACACGATCACGACGCTGGGAGCCCAGTCCCCCGACGATTACGACGACCAGATGGCGCTGCAGGATTACATGCTGATCCGCGAGTCGCAGACGCAATTTGAGTCCATCGGCGGGGCCTATGTCGGCACCGCCTACCTGACCGGCGACGGCCAGGCGGAACGCTACGACGGCGGCTTCGCCGACGGATACATGTTCGATGTGGCCAGCGTCGCGCCCGAGCTCGGTCGCACCATCCTCCCGCGCGACGCGGTGGAAGGCGCGGCGCCGGTGGTCGTGCTCAGCCACCAGCTGTGGCGGGAGCGCTTCGATGCCGATCCGTCGGTGATCGGACGGACCGTGCGCGTGAACGGCCAGTCCTCCGAGGTCATCGGCGTGATGCCAGACGGCTATATGTTCCCGTCGGCGGCGCAGCTCTGGGTCGCGATCCAGCAGGATCCGGCACGCGTCAGCCGCGAGGAGGCGGCGAGCGTCGCCGTCTACGGCCGGCTCAAGCCCGACGGCAGCGCCGACGTCGCGCAGCAGGAGCTCGCGCCGGTGGCAGCCGAGATCAAGTCGAAGGTTCCGCAGCAGCTCTTCAACGGACATTTCGAAGTCACGCCCTTCGCCGCCAGTTTCATCGGCGACGACGACGGGTTGATCTGGACCATGCTGGTCGCGGTCGCCTGCGTGTTGCTGATCGCCTGCGCGAACGTCTCGAACCTGCTGCTGGCGCGCTCCGCCTACCGCGTTCGCGAGACCACCGTTCGCTCGGCGCTCGGCGCCTCACGCAGCCGGCTCGTCGCGCACATGATGGCCGAGGGCCTCGTCATCAGTGCGCTCGCGACACTGTTCGGACTGCTGCTGGCGTCCATCGCGCTCGACGGCCTGCGCATCGCGATGGAGCGGATGCAGGATGGCAGCCCGTCGTGGTGGACCTACGAGATCGATTTCCGCGTGGCGGGCATGGCGGTGCTGGCCGCGCTCTTCTCGACGGTGATTGCGGGATTGCCAGCGGCGCTTCGCGCCTCGCGGCCCTCGCTCGACTCGCTGCTGCGCGACGGCGGCCGCACCGGCACCGGGCTTGCGATCGGTCGCATCGCCTGGGGCCTGGTGGTGTTCGAGGTCGCGCTCGCTTGCCTGCTGCTCGGCACTTCTGCGCTGATGACCAAGAGCGTGCTGAAGGCGACCAACGCGGACATCGGCGTCGAGACCGCCGACATCATGACTGCGCGCGTCGGCCTGACCGCCGGCACTTACGTGGAAGAAGCGGACCAGGTCCGGTTCTGGGAAACGCTGGTGCAGCGGATCCAGGCGCAGCCCGGCATCGACGCGGCGGCGGTCGCCGACTCGATGCCCGGATTGCGCGGCGGCGACGGCCCCTACGTGATCGACGGGCGCGACTACGGCGATGCGAGCACGCGGCCGTTTGCGCACGGCATCTCGGTGAGCCCATCGTACTTCGGGACGTTCCGGATCGCGGCGCTGGAAGGCCGACTCCCGGACAGTCGCGACAGTGCGGACTCCATGAAGGTCGTGGTCGTCAACGAGACGATGGCCAAGGAAAAGTGGCCCGGTGAATCGCCGATCGGCGCCCGCATCCGCTTCGACTTCAAGGAGAAGGACGGCTGGCGCACCATCGTCGGCGTCGTGCCGGACATGCTCCATGACGACGACGGCAAGATCGAGCCGACCGTTTACACGCCGGCCAGCCAGGCGCCGGAGCGGTTCATGAGCATCGCAGTGCGCGGCGACGGCGATCCGCGCGCGCTGGTCGGCGGCATCCGCACCGCGCTCGCCCAGACCGACCCGGACCTCGCGCTCTACTGGCTGCGCTCGCTCGACGAGGCGCGGGTCGTGCAGACCGCGGGCTTCCGCATCATCGGCACGATCTT
>JANNHT010000280.1:0-4322 GCA_031404555.1 Gammaproteobacteria bacterium | reverse complement strand
GCGAAGAAGCTGCCGATGGTCGAGGACCTGCGCGACGAGAGCGACCACGAGCACCCGACGCGCCTCGTCATCACGCCGCGCTCCAACCGCGTGGACGTCGAGCAGGTGATGGCGCACCTGTTCGCGACCACCGACCTCGAGCGCAGCTACCGCGTGAACATCAACGTGATCGCGCTCGACGGCCGTCCGAAGGTGCTTGGGCTCAAGGACCTGCTGGCGGAATGGCTGGAGTACCGCACGACGACGGTCAAGCGGCGCCTGAAATACCGGCTCGACAAGGTCGAGGCGCGGCTGCACATCCTGGATGGCCTGCTGATCGCGTTCCTGAACCTCGACGAGGTGATCCGCATCGTGCGCCGCGAGGACGAGCCGAAGCCGGTGCTGATGAAGCGCTTCAAGCTGTCGGATGCCCAGGCAGAAGCCATCCTCGAGACCAAGCTGCGCCATCTCGCGAAACTCGAGGAAATGAAGATCCGCGGCGAGCAGAAGGAGCTGGCCGAGGAGCGCGACGCGCTCGAGCAAATTCTCAAGAGTGCCGCGAAGCTCAAGAAGCTGGTGCGGGAGGAACTGGTCGCGGATTCGGCGACCTATGGTGACGCGCGGCGCACGCGCATCGTCGAGCGCGCGGCGGCACAGGCGATCGACGAGACCGAGCTCGTGACCGCCGAGCCCGTCACCGTAGTGCTGTCGACGCTCGGCTGGGTGCGCCAGGCGCGCGGGCACGACATCGATCCGCTGCAGCTCTCCTACAAGACCGGCGATGCGTTCCAGGCCGCGGCGAAGGGGCGGAGCACGCAACAGGCGGTGTTCGTGGATTCGACTGGCCGCGCCTATTCGCTGCCGGCGCACGGCCTGCCGTCGGCGCGCGGCCAGGGCGAGCCGCTGTCGGGCCGGCTCGACCCGCCCGAGGGCGCGATTTTCGCCGCGGTGCTGATCGGCGAGCCGGACGATCGCTGGCTGCTCGCCTGCGATGCCGGCCATGGATTCATCGCGCGGCTCGAATCGCTGGCCGCGCGCAATCGCGCCGGCAAGTCCGTGTTCAACCTGCCGGAGAACGCGAAGCTGCTGGCGGCGTCGCCGGTGCCGGCAGCGGAGGGCGCGCTCGTCGTCGCAGTCAACAGCGACGGCCGCATGCTCGCATTCCCGGTCGCCGACCTGCCCGAGATGGAGAAAGGCCGCGGCAACCTGATCTTCGGCGTGCCCGGCAAGAAGGCGCGTGCGGGAGAGGAGCTGATGGTGGCCGCAATCGTGGTCGCGCGCGACCAGTCGCTGGTCGTGCATTGCGACGAACGCAAGATGACGCTGTCGTGGAAGGAGCTTCAGGCACATGTCGGCGCGCGCGGCCAGCGTGGCGCCATGCTTTCCCGCAATTACCGGAAGGTGACGCGGCTTGGCGTCGAATAGCGCTCAGCCGAGGACGACTTCCTCCGGCGCATTGACGAAATAGCCCTGGATGAATTCGACGCCGAGCTGCCAGAGCACGGCCATCGTGTTCGCATCCTGCACGCGCTCGCCGATCGTGATGGCCTTGCAGGCGCGCGCGAGCTCGACCACGGCCTTGACCCGTGCCTGCTTGTCCTGGTCGGCCGACAGGCCCTGCATCAGCGCGCCGTGGATCTTGACGAAATCCGGCGTGAGGTGGCCGAGCAGCCGCTCGGTGTCGCGGCCAAGGCCAAAGCCCTCGATCGCGAAACGGAATCCTTTTTCGCGCAGCGCCTTGTGCAGCGCGACCGCGTCCTTGATCTGCTGCGCGGCGACTTCTTCGCGCACCTGGAACACGATGCGCGCCGGCTCGATTTTGGTGGTCCGCAGCTGGTTCGAGAGCCAGGCCGCGAGCGTCGGGTCCGACAGCGATTCCTGCGACAGGCGCACGAACAGGGCGCCGGGCTTGCGCGCGGCGCAGAACGACATCGCTGCACCGATGACCCAGCGGTCGACGTTCTTCATCAGGTCGTTGCGCTCGGCCGCCGGCATGAACACCGACGGCAGCACCTCCTGGCCCTGCTCATCCAGCATGCGCACCAGCACGTCGAACATGCCGAGGTCGTCGCCGACCAGGCTTGCGATCGGTTGCTGCACCAGCCGGAAGCGGTTCTCCATCAGCGCGGACTTGATGTGCTTGACCCACAGGCGGTCCTGGTCCTGCAGGCGCAGCATCGCGCCCGTGTGCTCGAGGAGCTGCACGCGGTTGCCGCCCATTTCGCGGCCCTGGCGGTGCGCCATGTAGGCGTCGTTCGCCGGGCCCTCGGGTGTCTGGACCTCGGCCGGCACCGGGCCGAGGCCGACCGTGCAGGTCGTCGACAGCGACTTGCTGCCCGCCTGGAACACCTCGGAGGCCACTTTGTGCACGACGTGTTCGGACCAGGCCTCGACGTCCTGGGTGTTGCCGCGCTCGACCAGCAGCATGAAGCCGTGCCCGCCGAAGCGTCCCGCGAGGTCGCCCGGCTGGACCTGCTCGCGCAGGAGCCTCGCGAAATCGGTCAGGAAATCCTCGCCGACCAGCACGCCGAGCTCCTCGTGCACGGCCTCGTACTTGTCGGGTTCGACGTAGGCGAGGCAGCGCACGCCGGCCTTGATCGGCTCGGCGAGCCGCTCGCGCAGCTTCTCGACGAAATAGCGGCGGTGCATGAATCCGGTCGCCGGGTCGGACTGCATCGCGTCCTGGAGCTTGCGTTCGTATTCGCTGGAATCGGCCATCCGCGCCGGCACGCAGACCTGGACGCAGGGCTCGCCGTCGAACTCGGCGCGCACCAGCTGGAATTCGAGCGAGGGCGTGTGGCCGCTGACGACGAGCGCGGAGGCGTGCAGCGTGTGGCCGGACCACTTGCCCTGCATGCAGGCGACGAGCGCGCCCTTGATGGCGGCGTGGTCGTCCGGATCGAAGGCGTCCATCAGCGGCGTGCCGACGACTTCCTCGGGATTGGAGTAGCCGAAGAGCGCGAGCCAGGCCGGGTTGGCGTCGACGATGATGCCCTCCTGCACCTGGGCGATCGCGTCGGTCGAGCCCTCGACGATGTGCTGGAGCTGTTTCTTGTATTCGCGCGCGGACGACAGCGTCGTGGACAGCGCGCGGTCGAGGCGGTAGGTGCGAAGCTCGCGGCCGACCACGAGCTGGAGGCGCGGGATGTTCGTCAGCGTGACCGCATCCTGCGCGCCGAGCGCGAGCGCCTGCGCGATCGTGTCCTCATCGAGCTTCTCGCGCACGATCAGCACCGGCACGTCGGGCGCGAAGCGGGCGCGGAAGTCCATTGCACTCGTGAGGTCGACGATCCCTTCGTCGGCGAACAGCATCAGCATTTCGGCCGACGCCTGGGTCAGGGCGTCGCCGAGGTCGCGCGCGTCCGGCAGCCAGGTCACGTGGACCGGGTGTCCGGCATTGCGCAACGCCTTGTTGATGGCCTCGACATTGTCCTGACTGCGCGTCAGCGCAATCATCGGCACGGCGGCGGGTTGCTTCAAAATCCGGCTCCGGGGCGTCCTGCCAGCGGGTGATGGCCGGATACTAACACCCTGAAAACCCTTAATTTCGCGACGGGCGTCATGCTCCCGGCCGGGGTGGCCGGTGGATCGGGCAGCGGCTATCATACGCGCCCTTTGTCAGCACCGACCCGGCCAGGCCGGGCCCCAGCGGCGATATCCCCATGTCCAGCATCAGCACCAACGATTTCCGGTCCGGCGTGAAGGTCATGCTCGACAACGATCCCTGCTCGATCGTCGAAAACGAGTTTGTGAAACCCGGCAAGGGCCAGGCCTTCAGCCGCGTCCGAATCCGGAACCTGCGCACCGGCCGCGTGATCGAGCGCACGTTCAAGTCCGGGGACTCGCTCGAAGCAGCCGACGTCGTGGATGTCGACATGCAGTTCCTGTATGCGGACGGCCAGTTCTGGCATTTCATGCAGCCCGAGTCCTTCGAGCAGTTCGCCGCCAGCGAAACCGCAGTCGGCGATGCCGCGCAGTGGCTCAAGGATGGCACTGTCTGCATCATCACCCTGTGGAACGGCCAGCCGCTCACCGTGACGCCGCCGCCGCACGTCGAGCTCAAGATTGTCGAGACCGATCCCGGCGCGCGCGGCGACACCGTCACCGGCGGGACCAAGATCGCAAAGCTGGAGACAGGCGCCACGGTCAAGGTGCCGCTGTTCGTCAACCAGGGCGAAATCATCCGCGCCGATACCCGCACCGGGACCTACATCTCGCGCGTGAAGTAAAATAGAGGGGACGCATCCCTTTAAAAGGGGACGCATCCCTTTAACGGCAGGTAGCGCGCAAAACGCGGCGGCCCGTCGGTTAAAGGGATGCGTCCCCTTTTAAAGGGATGCGTC
>JANNHT010000279.1:0-5702 GCA_031404555.1 Gammaproteobacteria bacterium | reverse complement strand
ACGTCGGCGGCGGCGAGCGCCGGCGCGTCGTTGATGCCGTCGCCCGCCATTGCGACGCGCCGGCCTTCTCCGCGAAGTCGCCCGATCAGTGCCGCCTTGTCCGCCGGCCGCATCTCGCCGTGCACTTCCTCGATGCCGGTGGCGGCTGCGACCGCTTTTGCGGTTGCAGCCGCGTCGCCGGTTGCCATGATCAGCCTGAAGCCCGCGTGTCGGAGCTGCTCGAGCGCCTCCGGCGTTGTTGCCTTGACCGGGTCCGCGACGGCGATCAGGCCGGCGAGCGCACCATCCACCGCGAGGAAGACCACGCTTGCGCCAGTCTCGCGCAGCTCGCTAGCCTGGGTCGCAACCGGGAACGTCTCCACGCCCGTTTCGCGCATCAGCGCCGCACTGCCGAGCGCGAGGTCCCGGCCTTCCACGCGCCCCCGCACGCCAAGGCCGGTTCCGGATTCGAATGTCTCCGGCTTGGCCAGCGAAAGCTTCCGTCGGCGCGCCTCGGCGACGATCGCATCCGCGAGCGGGTGCTCGCTGCCCTGATCGAGGCTCGCAGCGAGGCGCAACAGTTGCGCCTCGTCGAAGCCGCCGGCTGGGATGGCGACGCGAAACGCCGGGCGACCCTCGGTCAGCGTGCCGGTCTTATCCACGATCAAGGTGTCGACCGTGCGCAGCGTCTCGATCGCCTCCGCATCCCGGAACAGAACGCCTGACTGCGCGGCGCGCCCGGTAGCCACCATGACCGACATCGGCGTCGCGAGGCCGAGCGCACAAGGGCAGGCAATGATCAGCACCGCCACCGCGTTCAGCACGGCGTAGGTCCAGGACGGATCCGGCCCGAACCAGCCCCAGGCGAGGAAAGTCAGCACAGCGATGGCGAGGACTGCCAGTACGAACCAGTAGGACACGCGATCCGCGAGCCGCTGCATCGGCGCTCGCGAGCGCTGCGCCTGGGCCACGAGTTGCACGATCTGCGCGAGCATGGTTTCAGCGCCGATACGGTCGGCGCGCATGACGAGACTCCCGTTGGCGTTCTGCGTTCCGCCGATGACCCGGCTGCCCGGCTGCTTTTCGACCGGAAGCGACTCGCCGGTCAACATCGACTCGTCGACGCTGGAACGCCCCTCGAGCACCTCGCCGTCGACGGCCACCTTTTCGCCTGGCCGCACGCGCAGCCGGTCGCCGACCTGGATCGCGTCGAGCGGTACTTCCTCTTCGTTGCCGTCCTCCCGGATGCGCCTGGCGGTCGGCGGCGCGAGCCGGAGCAGCGCCTTGATCGCCGCCGAGGTCGAGGATCTCGCGCGCAGCTCCAGCAACTGTCCCATCAGCGTCAATGAAACGATCACCGCCGCCGCCTCGAAGTAGACGCCGACGCGGCCGTGCTCGCGGAAGGTTGCCGGAAACCATTCCGGGACGATTGTCGCGGCCAGGCTGTAAAGGAAAGCCGCACCGACGCCGGTGCCGATCAGCGTCCACATGTTCGGGTGGCGGGTCGCGATCGACTGCGCCCAACGCGCGAAGAACGGCCAGCCGGCCCACAGCACGACCGGCGCCGACAGCACGAGCTCGAGCCAGCTGCGCAATCCGGCGTCCAGAAAATCCAGGCGGTGGCCGACCATCGCGAGTGCGAGCGTCGCGAGCGTCAGGGGCAGAGTCCACCAGAAGCGACGCCTGAAATCGGCCAGCTCCGGCAGTTCTTCATCATCCGCGCCCGGCAACACCGGCTCGAGTGCCATGCCGCAGATCGGACAGTGTCCCGGCGCATTGCGGACGATCTCCGGATGCATCGGGCAGGTGTACCGCCTGCCGGCGGGGGCCGACTCATCTGCGGCGGCTTGCGGCTTCAGATAACGGACGGGGTCCGCCACAAACTTTGCGCGGCAGCCGGCCGAGCAGAATCGGTAGTCTTGCCCGGCATGGGTCGCCTGGTGCGGCGAATCCGCCGCTACCTTCATACCGCATACGGGATCACTCATTCCTGGATTCATGTCATACGACCCTGACTGCTGGGCTTGACCGCGCCGTAGAGGGCCAAGGTTCCGAAGATCGTACTGAACGTCCGGTGTTCAGCAACGCCGATGAATCCGGCCTTCTCAAACAGCGCGACAAGCCGGCCTGCCGCATTGTCCCGAGTGGTCTCGAAACCGTCGAGGCACTGAATCATCAGGAACAGGCCGCGCATCAGAAAGTTCGTGGGGCGCCCCCAGTCGGCGACATGCAATTCTCCGCCGGGCTTCAGCACACGCAACAATTCTTGGGCCGTGCGCGCCTTGTCCTGCCACGTCAGGTGGTGAAAAAACAGGCTGGATACGACCCGGTCAAAATGTGCGGCCGGATACGGCAGGTCATAGGAGTGCGCGCGGTCGAAGCGGATGCTGACATTGGCAGTTCCTGCCTTGCGGGCTGCGATGGCCAGGACGACCGAGTCGGCATCGATGCCCGTGATGTCGAGCAGTGGCTGGTGCTGCTTGATCCAGATCGCGAGCGTCCCCGTGCCCGAGGCTAGATCGAGAACCCGCTGACCTGGCTCCAGGCTCGCCTGCCGGATGAGCGCCTGCTTGAAGCGGCGTTCCCGGGTCGTGATTCCCACCACGGCATCGTATAGCGGCGTGAGGAAGTGGTAACCGAGAGCGGGTACGTAATTCCGATCAGGTGCTTTCGGCATCAACGCCCGCCTGCCCAGACGGCGAAATCTTCCACCGGAATACGCGAAACAACAGCAGCGCGCCGGTCAGACCGATCCAGAGCGCGGCAGAAGCGAAAAGGATTCCCAGCGGATTGTTGAAGTCATCCCGGCCCGCATAATCCATGGTATGGAGCATCCAGAAGAAATCGAACACGCGCCAGGTGTCGCTGCGAGCCGCAATCATCGCTCCGTCGTCCGCCGAGAAATACAGGCTGGTCCCGGCCGGATCGTCGAATGTCGCCCGCCACGTGGCGCCGGTCCCGCGAGATTCGAGTGTCGGTTGCGCTTGATACTCGACGCCAACCAGCCGGCCCTCGCCTCGGTAGTGATCGAGGGCGCGGCGCCGCGCGAGCGCGGCGTCGATCACGACCGGTGCGCCATCTGTGGCCCGGCGCAGTTCGATGCCGCCCTCGTGGGCGATGCGATAGATCCAGCCGCCGTCGAACGGTCGCAGGCTCACCTCGTGGACGCTGCGGCCGGCATAGGCTCCTATCCATGCGGACGGATCCGTCAGCGTCACGTCGGCAGCGAGTGTCGGCATCGATGGAGGCGATGCCAGGAGTTCACCAGAGACAGCTTCCTGATCCAGCAATGCGAACAGGAGCCCGCTGACAGTCCACAGGACCAGCTGTATGCCGAGGATCAATGCAACCCACTTGTGGAGCTTTTGCAGCGTCAGGAGTTTCATCGTCCAGCCCGCTTGCGGCGACGCCGCTGGAAGAAGCCGAAACTGAACCAGGTCAGCCAGAGGCCGCTGATGACCGTTATTGTGCCCAGCACGCTGACGATGCGCAGCAGCCAGTTGTTGACGTCCGTTCGCTCGCGGTAGTCCATGATGTGCAACGACCAGAGGAAGTCATACCAGCGCCATAGGCGGTGGCGACGCGTCACCAGCGCGCCCGTGTCGGGGTGCAAATAGAGACTGGTCGCAAGCCAGTCGTCAAAATCCACGCGCCATAGCGGAAGCGGCCGGCTTTGTATTTCACCCGGCTGGTCCGCCTCGCTCGCGATCAAGGTCGCACGCACCGCGTCCCCATTGGCGGCGTAGTAGGCGCGCGCCAGTTCGACGATGCGCGCCTCCGGCAGCGGCGAGAGCCTGTCACCTGTCCGTGCGTCGACCAGCTCGATTCCGGCAGCGGTCGCGATCTCGTACACAGCGGAGCCGTCATCGGGCAGGGCGCGGAGCCGGATCGCGTTGGTATCCGGGCGGTCTTGGCGCAGGGAATCGAATGAGACGTATCGCCGGGAGACATCAAGCCCGGGTTTCAGGTTGCGGACCAGCGGGTTGCCACGAATGAAATCGATTTCGACCACAACCATGAACAAGCCGCTCACCGCCCACAGCAGGAGCTGAATGCCGACGGCGAGCGCCAGCCATTTGTGTGCAAGTCGTGAAAACCGCGCTGTAATCATTGTGCTGGAACTAGCGGTTGCTCGAACAAGACCCCGGTCCGGGCACTTCGGACCGCTCCTCCCTGAAGTAGTAATAGATGATAAGGCTCAGCAGGGCGGCGAAAAAGCACCACATGGACACCAGCGTAGCAGCATGGATGGCGTACGCGGCCAGGAACGTGACCAGCGATAGCGCGCCAAATATCCGGATGACCCTACGGCTCGAGAGGAGGCTGCTGACGCAGGTCGCAATCAAATAGAGAGCCATGACCGCCAGGATGTAAAAGTGCGGCGACTCATAGACGATGTGCTGCCCCAGGACCCGCGACGTCACCGGGAACTGGACGATGACATACAAGAGATACAGGCCGACCGCCATTCCGGCGACCTGGCATGCGGCCAGGGCTTTCTTGCGCCACGAGACGGTCTCCAGCAGGCCGACCGCGAACGGCACAAAGATGGGCCACAGAACATGCGAAAACAGCGAATAGAAGAAATTCAGTGGCGCGTCGGGCAGCGACGAGTCGCTGCGGAAGGAAAGCCAGATCAAGCCCTCGCTGATCTGCTGCACCCCGAACAGCAGCGGGATCGTCGCAAGCGGAATCTCGGCTTTGCGCTTGGCCATTCGAAGCGCGGCCACACCCACCGTGGACAGTGCGGCGCCGGCGATAAAGCTGGCGGATGCGGAAAAACACATGAATCGAACTCCCGCTGCTCATGCTGAAGCCGGTCTGATCCTGATACCGGCGAGCTGGATTAGAGTATGACCATGAATGTGAGCCCGCTTGCGGGAAAACCGGCCGATCCGGCGATGCTGGTCGACGTGTCCAGACTCGTGGCCGCCTACTACGCCGACATTCCCGATCCCGCCTTACTTGAGCAACGGGTGGTGTTCGGTACCTCAGGACATCGCGGTTCCGCATTCAAGAGGGCTTTCAACGAATGGCATGTCCTCGCCATCAGCCAGGCCATTTGCTGGTACCGAAAGGAACAGAAGATCGACGGCCCGCTGTTCATCGGCATCGATACGCATGCGCTCTCAGTACCCGCTTTTGCCAGCGCGCTTGAGGTGCTGGCGGCCAACGCTGTCGAAGTTATGGTCGCGGAGAAGGATGAATATACTCCGACGCCTGCCATTTCCCACGCGATTCTCACGTACAACCGCGGGCGCAAGACTGGGCTTGCCGACGGTATCGTCATTACGCCCTCGCATAATCCGCCCGATGACGGCGGACTCAAGTACAACCCGCCACACGGTGGACCGGCGGAGCGTGTCGTCACCCAGTGGATCGAGGCAAAGGCAAACGAGTCTCTTGAGAATGGCCTGACAGGCGTGAAAAGGATTCCGTTCGAGAAGGCGGTTCGCGCCTCTACAACGCACCGGCACGATTTCCTCGTTGCTTACACAAACGATCTCGACAAAGTGGTCGACATGGACGTCATTCGTGGTGCGGGGATCAGCATGGGCGTGGATCCACTCGGCGGCGCGGGGGTTCATTATTGGGGCCGGATTGCCGAGCGTTACGGGCTGAACCTCACCGTCGTCAACGAGACCGTCGACCCGACATTCCGTTTCATGCCGGTGGATCGGGACGGCCAGATCCGCATGGATCCATCCTCGTCCTACACCATG
>JANNHT010000278.1:0-9393 GCA_031404555.1 Gammaproteobacteria bacterium | reverse complement strand
TCCGACACGAACATCGGCATGTCCTGGCATGAAATCCCGGCCGACGTGCAAAACCTCTGCGATGACGCCCAGTACTGGATCGCGAACCAGACCTATCCCATCGATGAAATCGCGACGAGGTTTCACCACCGGCTGGTCCGGATTCACCCCTTTCCCGATGGGAATGGCCGCCACGCCCGTCTGATGACCGACGCATTGCTGGAAAGACTGGGTCATCGCCGGTTCAACTGGGGAGACGGCGATCTCAATCGGGCTGGCGATATCCGAGGCCGTTACATTGCGGCGCTGCGCGCCGCGGATGCAGGTGAAATGGGCGCATTGCTCACGTTCGTGCGGAGCTGAGCTTAGGCGCGATGGTAGGGATGCCCCTGGAGCAGGCTGTGCGCGCGATACAGCTGCTCGGCGACCAGGATGCGCACGATGCCATGCGGCCAGGTCAGCGGCGACAGCGACCAGCGGAAATCGGCCTTCGCGGACAGCGCCGGATCGAGGCCGTCCGGACCGCCGACGAGCAAGGCGAGATCGCGACCCGCCGCCATGCGCGCAGCGAGCCAGATCGCGAGCTCCGGTGTCGCCATCGCCCGCCCGGTCACCTCGAGCGCGACCACGTAGTCGCGCGGCGCGATCGCGGAGCGCATGCGTTCGGCTTCGCGTTTCAGCGGGATTTCGACCAGCTCGAAACTGAGTCCGCGGGAGTAGCGTTTCGCATAATCGGCGACGCCTGCGTCGATCCAGCCCGGCATCCGGTTGCCGGCCGCGATCAGCCGGATGCGCACCGCGCCCTCAGGCGAGGCTCGGACCGCGCTGCGAGGGCCGCAGGTCCCAGAGCTTTTCGAGGCCGTAGAACTCGCGAATGCGCGGCAGCATGACGTGAACGATCAGGTCCTGGAGGTCGACCAGCACCCACTCGCCCTCGCGCTCGCCCTCCACGCCGTAGGCGCGGTGCCCGGCCTGCTTGCAGCGCTCGATCACGCGATCGGCGATCGACTTGACGTGGCGGTCGGAGGTTCCGGTCGCGACGATCATAGTGTCGGCGATGTCCGTGAGCTTGCGCACGTCCAGCACCTTGACGTTGACGGCTTTCATGTCTGCGAGGGCGGCGACGGCGATGTCGGTCAGGGCGCCAGGCTTCCTGCGTTCGGTTTTTTTCGGTCTGGCGGCGCGGGTGCGCGGTGCGGCGGTCACGGAGGATCTGCGTTTTTGGCTCGTTCTCTTGGCGGTCATTCCTGCCTGTCACTTAGCAGGGCGTAGCTGCCCCTGGCGAGGATGATCCTACGCGCCGCCTCGGGCATCAAGTAGCGCGGATCGCGGCCGGCCGCGACCACCTCGCGCACGGCGCTCGAGGACAGGTCGATCTGCGTGTTCCGGGACACGTGCACGAGCCCGGCCGGCCGGCCGGCCAGGGCGGCGGGATCGTCGCATCCGTGGCGCGCCAGCCATTCCGCCGGCATTCCGGTGGTCGGCAGCGCCGCCCGCGGCCGCAGCGCCACCACGACGTGCGCGAGGCCGATCAGGTCCTGCGCCCGGTGCCAGCGCTCGAGCCCGCCGAAGGCATCCATGCCCATGATCAGCACGAGCGGCTGGTCGCCGCGCTCGGCGCGCAGCTCCTCGAGCGTCAGCACGGTATAGGACGGCCCGCCCCGGCGCAGCTCGCGATCGTCCGCGACGAAGCGCGCATCGTCCGCGATCGCGGCGCGCACCATCTCGAGCCGCGTCGCCGCGTCGGCAAGCGCCCCGGCGCGGTGCGGCGGATCGCCGACCGGGATGAAGGCGACCTGCTCGAGCCCGAGCAGTTCGTGCAGTTCGTGCGCGGTGCGCAGGTGACCGAAGTGGATCGGGTCGAACATCCCGCCGAATACGCCGAACGGCCGCATGCGGATTCAGGCCGCTGCTGGCAGGGCGCCGGCGAGCACGGCGACGATGCCGGTCAGCGATGTCCAGGCATCGCCGGCGCCCTGGCCCTTGATCTGCCGGTCCGCCATCGCTGCCGAACGGAACAGCGGTTCGAGCGGCTGTCCCCGGGTGCGGGCCACAGCGCGGCGCAGCAGCGCCGTCCGGCGCTCGGCCTGGCGGCCGTAGCCCTGCTGGGCGCCCGGATTCGCGCGCGCGTCTGCGAGCGCGCGCAGTTCGCGGCACACGGCCCACAATACCAGCGGTGCCTCGGTCCCTTCCGCCCGCAGGCCGTCGAGGATGCGCAGGCTTCTCGCGGCGTCGCCGTCGAGCGCGGCCTCGCCCAGCTGGAACACATCGTAGCGCGCACTGTTCGCAACCGCTGACTGCACCGCCTCCGCGCTCACCGCGCCTTGCGGATGCAGCAGTGCCAGCTTCTCGATCTCCTGGTGCGCGGCGAGCAGGTTGCCCTCGACGCGCTCGGCGAGGAGTTCCGCGCCCTCGCGGTCGAGCGTGAGCCCGTGAAGACCGGCACGCGCGGTGATCCACTGCGGCAGCCGCCCGATCTCGACCGGCCAGGCGAGCACGACGAGACCGTGCTCTTCGAAGGCCTTGAACCAGGCGGTGGAATAGGACGCGCCTTCGGGCCTGCCGGTCACGACCAGGATCAGCGTGTCCGGCGCGGGGTCCACGACGAGCTTCGCGAGTACGGCGCCGCCCTCCTTGCCCGGCCGCGGCGTAGGCATGCGCACCTCGATGATGCGCCGCTCGGCGAACAGCGACAGCGACTGCGTCGCCGCGAGCAGTTCCGACCAGTCGAAGCTGCGATCGGTCAGGAACAGCTCGCGACCGGTGAATCCATCCGCGCGCGCGCGCGCGCGCACCGAATCCGCCGCCTCGCCGGTCAGCAGCGGCTCGTCGCCCGCGATCAGGCAGGCGGCGGGCAGTCGCTGCTCCAGTGCGCGCGGCAGGTCATCGGTCGTGATGCGCATGTCAGGGGGGATCGTAGAGCGAATTATTCGAATGTGCGATAGTCATATGAGCATGCCACGCCTCGGATTCATCGCCATCGCCCTGATCTGCGCCGCGCCGCTCGCGCAGGCCGCCGAGTCCCCGCGCTTCCAGATCGGGGCCAACGTCGGCTATCGCGCCGGCGGCAGCCTCGAGGACGTCGACACCGGCGACGATCGCGACCTGGACGAGGGCGAGAGTTTTGCGATCGCGCTCGAGATGCGCCACGCCGAGGGCAAGGACCGGTTCTTCCAGCTCTGGTATTCGCGCCAGGCCTCGTCGATCGAGGACGAACTCGAATCGCACGACGTGGACGTCGAGTACCTGCACCTCGGCGGCACGATCCCGATCGGCAACTACCCGAATACCCAGCCGTATTTCTCGGCGGGCCTCGGCGCGACGCGCTTTTCCGCGTCGGGCCCGGATTCGAACGACGAGGTCCGCTTCTCCGGTTCACTCGCCTTCGGCGTCGCCATGCCGGTCGGCGAGAACCTCGCATTCCGGCTCGAGGCGCGCGGCTACATGACCGCGGTCGATTCGGACAGCGCTTTCTTCTGCCGCTCCGACGGCGGCGACGGCGTCTGCCGGATCATCGCAAGCGGCTCCACGATCGGCCAGGTCGAGGCACTCGCGGGAATCGTGTTCCGCTTCTGAGTCGTGAAAGAACGCCGACCCCTGTATCCGCCGATCGAACCGCACCGCCAGGGACACCTCACGGTCGACCACGGGCATGAGATCTACTGGGAGGAATGCGGCAACCCGAATGGCAAGCCGGTCGTGTTCCTGCACGGCGGGCCGGGCGCCGGCTGCGATCCGCGCGCGCGCCGCTTCTTCGATCCCGCGCGCTACCGCATTTTCCTGTTCGACCAGCGCGGCTGTGGACGCAGCCGCCCGCATGCGAGCCTCGAGCACAACACCACCTGGGACCTCGTCGCCGACATCGAGAAGCTGCGCGAACTCGCGGGTGTCGCGCGCTGGCAGTTGTTCGGCGGATCCTGGGGCTCGACGCTCGCACTCGCCTATGCCGAGTCGCATCCGGATCGCGTCACGGAACTCGTGCTGCGCGGCATCTTCCTGCTGCGCAAGGCCGAGCTCGACTGGTTCTACCAGCAGGGCGCGAGCGCGATGTACCCTGATCGCTGGGAGGACTACATCGCGCCGATTCCGATAGCGGAGCGCGGCGACCTGATGCGCGCCTTCTACCGGCGCCTGACCGGCACGGACCGCGCCGTGGCGCTCGCCGCCGCGCGCGCCTGGGCGATCTGGGAGGGCTCAACCAGCTACCTGTTGACCGACGACGACAACGTGCGCAAGTGGGGCGAGGATGAATTCGCGCTCGCGGTCGCGCGCATCGAATGTCACTACTTCGTGAACGGCGGGTTCCTGAAGTCGGAGTCGCAGCTGCTGGACGGCGTCGATCGCATCCGCCACTTGCCCGCGACCATCGTGCAGGGCCGCCACGACGTAGTCTGCCCGATGTTCACCGCCTGGGAGTTGTACCGCGCCTGGCCGCAGGCGGAATTCCGCGTGGTCGGCGACGCCGGCCATTCCGCGATGGAGCCCGGCATCACCTGAGCTGGTGCGGGCGACCGACCGCTACGCGGGCTGACAGAGGGGACGCATCCCCTTGAAAAAGAGACGAGTCCCTCTTTCAAGGGGATGCGTCCCCTCTTACTTCGGTCGGATTCGGTAGAGCCCGCCGTCTTCCTCGTCCGTCAGGATGTAGACCAGCCCGTCGGGCCCCACGCGGACGTCGCGGATGCGCTTCTGCATCGGCGTGAACATCCGCTCCTCTTCGGCGAACAATCCGGTTTCCTTGCCGCGGCGCAGGCGCACGACCGATCGCGACACCAGGCCGCCGACCAGCAGCTTCCCCTGCCAGTCCGGAAACGCCGCGCCGCGATAGATCGCGAGGCCGGATGGCGCGATCGACGGCGCCCAGTAGAAGGAGGAACGCTCGACGCCCGGCGCCGACGCGCGCTCCGAGATCAGCGTGCCGTCGTAGTCGATGCCGTGCGTGACGAGCGGCCAGCCGAAATTCGCGCCCGCGCGCAGGAGGTTGATCTCGTCGCCGCCGCGCGGGCCGTGTTCGTGCTCCCAGACGTCGCCGGTCTCCGGGTCACGCACCAGCCCCTGCGGATTGCGGTGGCCGTAGCTCCAGATCTCCGGCAGTGCGCCGGCGCGCCCGACGAACGGATTGTCGGCGGGCGCCGCTCCGTCCCGCGTGAGCCGCAGGATTTTCCCGAGATGCGAGCCGAGGTCCTGCGCGGCGGCCTTGTAGTCGAAGCCGTCGCCGACCGTGAGTAGAAACGTTCCGTCGGCGAGGAAGATCATGCGTCCGCCGGGATGGCCCGGCTTCGCCTTGTCGGGCGTGACGCGGAAAATGACGCGCCCGCCCGTCAGCTTCTGTCCGTCGTAGCGGGCCGCCCAGACCGACGTCCGGTTCGCGGCTTCGTCACCCTCGGCGAACGAGAGGTAGACGAGCCGGTTGTCCTTGAAGTCCGGGTCGAGGGCGATGTCCAGCACACCGCTGTCGGCTTTTGCCAGCACGTTCGGCGGTCCGCCGGCCAGGACATCGGGCAGCAGGCGGCCGTCCCGCATTACGCGGACGCCGGCGTACTTCTCCGTGATCAGGATGTCGCCGTCCGGCGTGAATGCGAGGCTCCACGGGAAGCGCAGCCCGCCCGCCAGGCGCTCGATTTCGGCGGACTCCCGCGCGACGATATCCACTCTCTCGATCGCGACGGCCTGTTCACGCGGCGTCAGTTCCGCCGGCTGCGCCGCTGCAGCCTGAAAGACGAGTCCGCCGGCGAACTGGATCGCAAGCATCAGAAGTCGGGTCATCGTGGAATCCTCGCTCGCGGAAAGGGGCGACGCCATCACCAGCTTGCGATTGACCGGAATGCTTGGCGAAGGTTCAGCACTCCGGCACGTTCACCGCGAGGCCTCCCTGTGAGGTCTCCTTGTAGATGGCTTTCATGTCGTAGCCAGTCTGGCGCATGGTCGCGATCACCTGGTCGAGCGACACCTTGTGCGTGCCGTCGCCGCGCAGCGCCAGCCGCGCTGCGTTGATCGCCTTCACGGCGCCCATCGCATTGCGCTCGATGCAGGGAATCTGCACGAGCCCCGCGATCGGGTCGCAGGTCAGCCCGAGGTTGTGCTCCATGCCGATCTCGGCGGCATTCTCCACCTGCCCGATCGATCCGCCCAGCGCGGCCGTCAGTCCCGCCGCCGCCATCGAGCAGGCCACGCCGACCTCGCCCTGGCAGCCCATCTCGGCGCCGGAGATCGAGGCATTGCGCTTGTACAGCAGGCCGATGGCGCCCGCCGCCAGCAGGAAGCCCGGCACGCCGGCCTCGCCGCCGCCCGGGCAGAGCCGCGCGTAATAGTGCAGGACCGCGGGCACGATGCCGGCCGCGCCATTGGTCGGCGCCGTGACCACCTGCCCGCCCGCGGCATTCTCTTCGTTGACCGCGAGCGCCCAGGCGTTGACCCATTCCATCGCGTCCACCGTAGCGTGCTTCGCATCGGCATCGAGCGCGCGCTTCAATGCTGGCGCCCGGCGCGGCAGCTTGAGCACGCCCGGCAGCACGCCCTCGGCCGCAAACCCGCGCAGCACGCAGGCCTGCATCACATCCCAGATGCGCGCGAGCTTCGCATCGGTCTCGGCATCGGTGCGCAGCGCCCGCTCGTTGACGCGCATCAGTTCGTCGATCGTGAGGCCCGCTTTCTCACACTGGACCATCAGCGCGTCGCCGTCGGCGAATGGCAGCGGCACGGCAACAGCCGCGGCCGCACCCACGCTGTCCGCCGACTCACCCTCGCGCTGCACGGCGCCGCCGCCAATCGAATACATCTCCTCGGTCAGCAGCGTCGCGCCATTCGCGTCGCGCGCGGTGAACCGCATGCCATTCGAATGACCCGGCAGCATCTGGTCGCGGTGGAACAGCAGGTTCATCGGCTCGTCGAAGGCGATCTCCCGCCGTCCGAGCAGGCGCAGCCGGCCGCTGCCGCGGATGCGCGCGAGCGTCGGCCCCATGACCGCCGGGTCGAAGCCGGAGGGATCGTTGCCCTCGAGGCCGAGCAGGATCGCGCGATCCGTGCAGTGGCCGAGGCCGGTCAGCGCCAGCGAACCGTAGAGCTGGGCGAACACTTCCGTCGTGCGGTCGAGCAACCCCTTCGACTCGAGATCGAGCACGAAGAATCGCGCCGCCAGCATCGGGCCCATCGTGTGCGACGACGAGGGACCGACGCCGACCTTGAAGACGTCGAAGACGGACTGGTTCATAGGGCCGTGAGCCGCCGAATGATCTGGGCGGCGAGGTCCTCCGCAAGCGCAGTGCGCAGCGACTGCTCCTCGTGCTCCTTGGCGAGCACCGCGGTCTCGTCGTAGCCGTAGTCGCGGGTCAGCGTCAGCTGTTGCGGTGCGAGCAGCTGCTGCCCGCCCGAGCTCACCGAGTATTCGGCCGTGTAGTAAACCTCGTACTCGCCGGGACGATTCTGCGCGGAGACCGAGAGCAGCTCGCGCCCGGTCTCGTCCTGGTGCAGGCGGATCACGGCGCTCGCCTCGGCGGGATTTGCCGCGAGCGTGACGCCCGCGGCGCGCAACTGCGACGTCAGCGCCGTGTACAGCGGTGAGTAGCGATCGGGCGCATCGAGCCACGGTTTCGCGAGCGCGGGCGGCAGCGGCGCCGAGCCGCGCAGGTGAAATCCGCAGCCGGCCGCAAGTGCGGCCAGCAGGGCGACGGTGATAGTGGCGGCATGGCGCATCAGATCACCACGTTGACGAGCTTGCCGGGGACGTAGACGAACTTGCGCACGGTCTGGCCCGCGACGAACTTCGCCACGCCCGGGTCGGCGAGCGCGGCCTCGCGCGCGGTCGCCTCGTCCGCGCCCGCGGGCACCGGCACGCGCCCGCGCAGCTTGCCATTGACCTGCACCACGATCTCGATCGTGTCCTGCGCCAGTGCGGCGGAATCAGGCTCCGGCCAGGGCTCGTCCACGATCGCCGTGGCGTGGCCGAGCGCCTGCCACATCGCATGCGCCGCATGCGGTACGAACGGCGACAGCATCAGCACCACGAGATCGAGCGCCTCCTGCAGCACGGCGCGACCCGCAGGTGAGGCGTCGTCGAACTTTGCGAGCGCGTTCAGCAGTTCCATGACCGCCGCGATCGCCGTATTGAAGGTGCGGCGGCGGCCGATGTAGTCGCCGACCTTGGCGAGCGTCTGGTGCAACTGGCGGCGCAGCGCCTGCTGTGCCGGATTCAGCGCCTTTGTGTCCGGCTGGCCCGCCGGGCCGCCCTGAACATGCGTGTGCACGATCTTCCACAGCCGCTTCATGAAGCGGAACGCGCCCTCCACGCCCTCGTCCGACCATTCGAGCGTGTGTTCGGGCGGCGCAGCGAACATCGTGAACAGGCGCGCGGTGTCGGCGCCGTAGCGGTCTATCAGTTCCTGCGGGTCCACGCCGTTCCGGCGCGACTTCGACATCGTTCCGATGCCGCCGAACTCGATCGGCTGGCCATCGGATGTCAGCACGCCGGTCTTGCGCTCGCCCTCGCCCGCCACGGTGACTTCCGCGGGGTTGAAGTACGCGATGCGGCCCGAGGCGGGCTTCCGGAACCAGATCTCGTTCAGCACCATGCCCTGCGTCAGCAGGCGCTGGAACGGCTCGGAAATCTTCGTCAGCCCGCAGTCGCGCATCACTCGCGTCCAGAACCGCGAGTACAGCAGGTGCAGGATCGCATGCTCGATGCCGCCGATGTACTGGTCCACCGGCAGCCAATAGGCCGCGCGGCCGTCCACCATTGCGCGCTCGTTGCCGGCGCAGGCGTAGCGGAAAAAATACCACGACGAATCCACGAAGGTGTCCATCGTGTCGGTTTCGCGCTTCGCTGCGCCGCCGCACTTTGGGCAGCGGCAGTCGAGAAAGTCCTTCGACTTCGCGAGCGGATTGCCGGAGCCGTCCGGCACGAGATCTTCCGGCAGCCGCACGGGCAATTGGTCGTCCGGCACCGGCACGTCGCCGCAGGCCGGGCAATGGATGATCGGGATCGGGCAGCCCCAGTAGCGCTGGCGCGAGATGCCCCAGTCCCTAAGCCGCCAGACCACCTGCTTCTTCCCGAGACCCTTCGCCTCGAGGTCGCGCGCGATTGCGTCCACCGAGGCCTCGAAGTCGAGCCCGTCGTAGGCGCCGGAGTTCACGCAGGTCCCGTGTTCGGCGTACCAGTCCTGCCAGGCGTCGGTCGAGTACGGCCGTCCCGCGACGTCGATGACCGGCAGGATCGACAGGCCGTATTTCTTCGCGAACGCGAAGTCGCGCTCGTCGTGGCCGGGCACGCCCATCACCGCGCCCTCGCCGTAGGCCATCAGCACGTAGTTGCCGACCCAGACCTCGACCGCGGCGCCGGTCAGAGGATGCTGCACAAACAGCCCGGTCGCGATGCCTTTTTTCTCCATGGTCGCCATGTCGGCTTCCATGACGCTGCCG
>JANNHT010000277.1:0-15660 GCA_031404555.1 Gammaproteobacteria bacterium | reverse complement strand
ACCGCGCGACCGCGTGGTTGTGCTCGAGAGGATCGACCGCCGCAGGACTCTCGTAGACGAACAACAAATCGACGTCGGACGAGAAATTGAGCTCGCGCCCGCCCAACTTGCCCATGCCGAGCACCACGAGCTCCTGCGCCTCGCCCGATTCCGAGCGGGGCGTGCCGTAGCGCGGTTTGAGCGACCGGGTCGCGAATGCGAGCGAAGCCGCGATCGCGGCATCGGCGAGACCCGACAGTTCAGCCAACACCTCGGCGAGCGGCGCCACATCGCCGAGGTCGCGCCAGGCGATGCGCACGAGCTCGCGACGGCGCAGGCGGCGCAGGCCGTCCATGAACTCGGCCTCGTCCGTCAGGCTGTCCGCGAGCGCGGTCGCGAGTTCCTGCACCTCGCCGGCGGCGCGCGGCCGGTTCAGCTCATCGGCTGCGAGCGAATCGAGGAGCGCCGGGTCGCGGGCGCAGGATTCCGCGACGAATCCGCTGTAGCGCAGGACGCTCAATCGCGGCTCACCAGCCACAGGCCGGCGAGGCAGAGCACGACGCCCGCGAGATTCGTCAGCGTCAGCCGGTCCCTGAAGAACCAGAGGCCGAGGCCGAGCAGCAGGATCGCCGCGGCGACCTGCGTGACGAGCGCGCCGAGCGAGACGGGAAAGCCGCTGCGATAGAGCAGGATGTAGCCGAAGTCGAGCAGCACGACGGTCACGGCCAGCGCCGGGGCCGTCCAGTTGACGCCGGCGAAATGGCCGCGAAAGCCGCCGTCGCCGGGAGTCACCAGGAGGATCGCCGCGCACAAGAGGCTGCCGCAGACATACGCCGTCATCAGGCTCGCGATCGGATGGGCGCCGGCGGGCACCAGCTTCGTGACCAGGTGATAGGCCACCGTCGATACGACGGCGATGACGAGCGCGAGCGTCTGCATGTGGTCTTCTCCGTGCCGGCTGGCGATTCTAGCGCGAGGCGGCCGGCGCATCGTTCCGATAGGATCGGCGCTGGAAGCGGAGGCTCGATGAACCAGGCATGGCGGATTCTGGCGGGGCTGGCGGCGGGACTTGCGCTCGGCGCGCTCGGGGACTGGGCGGCCTGGCCCGCGATCGGGGACTTCACGGCCGCTGCCGATGCCGTCGGCGGGCTCTGGCTCGACGCGCTCAAGATGACCATCGTGCCGCTCGTGTTCGCGCTGATCGTGAGCGGCGTGATGTCGACGGCAAGCGCGGCAGCCTCGGGCCGGATCACCGCGCGTTCGATCCTGCTGTTCGCGATCCTGCTGCCGGCAGCCGCCGCCTTCGCTGCGGTCGTTGCGCCGCTCCTGCTCGCGCTCTGGCCGATCCCGCCACAGTCCGCCGCCGCGCTCGCCGGTGCCGCGCCCGCCGCGGAAGCCGTCGCGGTGGCATCGGCGGGCCCCTACTCCTTCCTGCGGGCCTTCATCGCGCCCAACATCGTCGCGGCGGCGGCCGAGGGCGCGATGCTAGCGCTCGCGGTGTTCGCACTCCTGTTCGGCTTCGCCGCCTCCCGCATCGGCGGCGACCGGCGCGCGGCGCTCACGACCTTCTTCGATGCGATCGTCGAGACCATGCTGGTGATCGTCGGCTGGGTGCTGCTGGTCGCGCCGCTCGGCGTGTTCGCGCTCGCTTTCGTGGTCGGGGCGCAGACCGGATTCGACTCGCTCGGCGCCTTCGGTCACTACGTCGCGATCGTCTCCCTGACGCTCGTGCTGCTGACGCTCGTCACCTACCCGCTCGCGGTCTGGGGCGGCGGCGTGCGCCTCGCGGACTTCGCGCGCGCGATGATCCCGGCACAGAGCGTCGCAATCGGCACCCAGTCCTCGCTCGCGTCGCTGCCGGCGATGATCGAGGCGGCGCGCGGCCCGCTCGCGCTGCCACCGCGCGTCGTCGGCATCACGCTGCCGCTCGCGGTCTCGCTGTTCCGGATGACGAGCCCGGCCGGCAACCTGGCGGTCGCGATCTACATCGCGGGCATCTACGGGATCGACCTGTCCTTCTGGCAGCTCGCCTCAGGCGTCATCGTCGCCGCGATCGTGTCGGTGTCGGCCGTCGGCATCGCGAGCGCCGTGACATTCTTTCCGCTGATGGCGCCGATCTGCCTCGCGATGGGCCTGCCGATCGAGCTGATCGGGCTCCTGATCGCCGTCGAGACGATCCCGGACGTGTTCCGCACGGTCGGCAACGTGACAGCCGACGTCGCGGTCACCACGGTCGTCGCGCGCGGCCGCTGGCTCAGGGAGCGGCGGATTCCGTCCTGACCGCGGGGCGCGCCGTCACGAGCGCCTCGTCCAGCATCTTGACCAGCGCGTCGCGGTCATACGTGTACGCGTGGCCTTCGTTCAGCTGTACCAGTTCCTGGATCTGCTTCTTGATCGTGATCTCCGCCTCGTACTGGTTCGGCACGGTCATGTAGCGGCGCTTCGGTTCGGGCTCGAAGAGCGCGAGCGCAACGGCCGCCGCGACCTCATCCGGCTCCTTGTATTTCGATCGGTCGGATAGCCTTGAAGTCGCGCCAACGCGCTTGTCCGCGGAGGCGCCGATCTGCGTGTTGTAGTTGCCCGGCTCGACGACGCTCACCTTCACGCCGAGTGGCTCCATCTGGCCCGCGAGCGAGTCCGTGTACGCCTCGACAGCGTGCTTGCTCATGCTGTACACGCCGAGGTCTTTCGACGACAGGATTCCCGAGATCGAGCCGATGGTCGTGATGCGGCCCTTTGATTCGACGATCAGCGGCGCGAAGGCCTTTGTGATGCGAAACGGGCCATAGGCGTTGACGTCCATGACGAAATCGAAATCCTCCTCCTTCAGGTCCGCGAAGGGTCCTGCGACGGCGACGCCCGCGTTGTTGACCAGCCCATAGAGGCCGCGGCCCGCCTTCGTCACGGTCTCAACGGCCGCGGCGATCTCATCGGCCCTGGTGACATCGAGCCGGATTGCCTGCACGTTTTCGATCGCGTCGAGCTCCGCGAGGTCCGTATCCTTGCGCGCTCCGGCATAGACGAAATAGCCGTCGGCCGCGAGGCGTTCGGTGATCGCCCGGCCGATGCCGGTGCTCGCGCCCGTGACCAGCACGGCTTTCGGCGCGGCGTCCGCAGGCGCTTCCGCCCGCGCGACAGGGAACGCGAACGCGAGCGCGAGCGCCAGCAGGATTCCGGTCAGCATTCTCATGGTCAGGCCTCGTGTATTCGTTGAAGTCGCTGAAGCGACGGCAGCGCCAGCGAATCGATCGCGAGGCGCAGTGCCGGGGACGCTGAAGACTGCTTGGCCGCGCTGTCATCCACGAAGGCCGCGGGCTTCGCGAGCGGCGACTTGGCGTCGCGGCGCGCGACCTCGGCCATGCGCTGGCGGGCGGCGCCGTCGACCGTGAGGCGGAAATGCGGCGCGACGTATTCCCAGACGGCCTCCGGCAGGTTCGGGTAGTACACGAGCCGCCCACGCGCCGGATCGAGCTGGCACGCGGCCTCACAGACTGCGCCATACGCGCGGGCGACCAGCTCCTCGCGCGACTTCGCCTTGCGGCCGGGATCGGCGATGGCGATGAGCTGGCGCGAACCCTCGTCGCCGCCGCGCAGCCACCCCGACAGCTGGCCCATCTGCGAAACGCCGACCTCGACCGGGTCGCGCACGCAGAGCACCCAGGGCGTCGCCGGGAAGGCCTCGGACAGCAGTTCGCAAAAGAACGCATTCCAGCTCGTGAGCTTCAGCACGTAGGGCCGCTGGGCGTGGCCCGCGAAGGCGGAGCCGAGCGCGCGCAACGCCTTGATCAGGTCGGGGCGGGGCCAGGCATGCGGCGGCAGCAGCAGTTCATTGAACGGCAGCGGCTCGGAATAGACGACGCAGCCGCTCTGCTGCTTCAGCATCTGCGAGACGAGCGTCGATCCCGCGCGTGCGACGTGATAGATGATGCCGGCCGGCGAACCCGCTTCGCCCGCAGTCTGGCAATCCTCGCGCGCAATCTGGACGACCTGCTCGGGCGCGGCGATCCGTGTCACCGTCTCCTGCATGAACGGGTCCCTGAGCTCGCCCGCGGGAATGCGCCGGAGCGCGATGTAGAGGCCGGCCGGATGCAGCGCGGCGCGCGCGGGAAGCCAGTCCCCCTGCTGTTCTTGCATATGTCATGCTAGCCCTTAATCACCATGAATTTCGCAGAATTCATCGCGCCGTTCGACGCAACCGCGTTTCGCAGGGACTACTACGGCAGCCGGCCGATCCATATCCGCAACGAACGCGGAGTTCGCCCCTCATTGCTGCCGTGGCCTCGATTCAACGACGTGCTCGGCATCACGCCGTACTGGAACGAAGACTCCCTGAAGGTCTACTACCGGAACCGCGCGGCGTTGCGCGAAAACTACTGCGACACCGCGGACCTGCGTCCCGGCGCGAGCGCGCCGGCGAATCCCGCCAAGGTCAAGGCCCTGATGGGCCTCGGCGCGAGCGTCGTCGCCAATCACCTGCATCGCGTCTGCCCGGAAGTGGCCGCAGTCGTCGCGATGCTCGAGCGCGAGTTCGCCGCGCGCTCGTTCGCGAACGTGTATTGCTCGTTCCAGGGCGTGCAGGCGTTCCAGACGCATTTCGACCTGCACGACGTGTTCGCGGTCCAGGCCGAGGGCGAGAAGACCTGGCGCATCTACGAGTCGCGCGCCGACGCGCCGGTCGCGCCGCTGCCGCCCGGGGACGAGATCGAGAAATGGCTGACCGCATCGCGCGGCAAGCTGCTGTTCGAAGCCGTCATGAAGCCCGGCGACATCCTCTACCTGCCTCGCGGCCAGTACCACGACGCGCTGACCGGCGGCCAGGCCTCGCTGCACGTCACTTTCGGCGTCCAGCCTGCGACCGGGCTCGCGCTCTTCAAGCTCCTCGAGCAGGCGCTGACGTGCGAGAGCGCGTTTCGCGCCTACTTGCCGGATGCGCGACAGCTGAAGGATCTCGCCGAGCGCCTGACAGAGCTGTCAAAGCGTGTGCAGGCGGTGATGACCTCGCCCGCATTCACCATCGATGTACTGAACGCCCAGCGCGACCTCGCGCGTGCGCGGGCGGACTACACGCTGCCGGCACAGGGCACGCCCACCTGGTACTCGATCGCGCGCCCGGCCCAGGTGCTGCGCCGCGACCAGGGTTTCGCCGTCGCCTCCGAGGGCCGCGAGATCGCGATCGGAGCCGCCTGGCCGACTGTCGAGTGGATGCTGAAGCAGAAGGTGTTTTCGCTCGATGATGCGCTCGCGCGCCAGGCCGGCATCGATCCGGCGGAGCTTCGCGCCGACATCGAGCGGCTGCTCGACGCCGGCATCCTCGCCGTCACCGAGATGCGCTGACGCGACGCCTCCGCGCTACTTGACGCCGTGCATCAGCCGGTTGATCTGCGGCGCAAACACCAGGAACACCAGCCCCATGACCGCTCCGCCGATCGCGATCTGCGTATAGGTAGAGGCGTATTGGGTTATCCCTGAGGCCGCGCTGCCGCCGGAAGCGACCGCCGCGATCGCGCCCGCCGCATAGTTGCCGATCGCGGTGCACATGAACCACGCACCCATCGCCATGCCGGCGTCCTTCGGCGCGGCGAGCTTGGTCACCATCGACAGGCCGATGGGCGACAGGCACAGCTCGCCCGTCGTGTTGATCATGTAGGCGAGCGCGAGCAGCATCCAGCCCACCTTGCCGGCCCCGTCCTGCAGGTAATGGATGCCGAGAACCAGCGTCGTGAACCCGAGCGCCACCAGCAGCAATGCGATCGCGAACTTGCGCGGGATCGACGGATTGAGCCCGCGCGCGTCGAGCTTCGGCCACAGCCAGGCGAAGACTGGCGCCAGCAGCAGAATGAACACCGGGTTGGCCGACTGGAAAAGCGTGAAATCGAAGGGTGAGTCGACGTAGTCCCTGGCGAAGAAATTGAGCGACGAACCGGCCTGCTCGAACATGCCCCAGAAGAGGATCTTGGCGAGGAACAGCAACAGCATCGCGATGTAGCGGTGCAACTGCACGCGATCGCCGCCCGCGCCGCGCATGAGGAAGTAGGCCGAGAGCGCCGCGAACAGGAGCAGCAACAGGTAGCCGACGATCTTCGCCTGGCTCAGCATCAGGAAGACCACAGGCACCAGCAGCAGGCAGCCCACCAGAACTTTGGTGCAGCGCGCCGCCACCTCGCCCGGAGCGAGCGCGGCGCCGATGGTCCCGAGCCAGCCCGTCAGCCAGTGGAACACGACGAGACCCGCGATCATGCCGAGCCCGGCCGCGAAGAATCCCCACTGGTAGCCGAAGTGGACGCCGATCAGCGTGCCGCAGACGAGTGGGGCCAGCGCGCCGCCCGCGTTGATACCCATGTAGAAGATCGTGAATCCCGAATCTCGGCGCGGATCGGCCGGCGCGTAGAGCTTGCCGACCAGGGTCGAAATATTCGGCTTGAACAGGCCGTTGCCGACGACGATGACCGCGAGCCCGACCAGGAACCAGTTCAGGTCGGGAATCAACAGCAGGAACAGCCCTGCCGCCATCAGCGCGCCGCCGAGCAGGATCGACGGGCGATAGCCGAGGTAGCGGTCGGCGATGAAGCCGCCGAAGATGCCGGTCCCGTAGATCAGTGCGGTATACGCGCCGTACGTGAGGCTGGCCTGCGCCCTGGCCTCGCCCTCCGGCAGGAGGCTGAAGAACGCCGTCGCGACGTAGACCGCGAGCAGCGCCCGCATGCCGTAGTACGCGAAGCGCTCCCAGTACTCTGCGCCGACCAGCATCCACAACGGCCGTGGATGGCCGATGAAATCGCCGCCCGGCGGCGGAACGAAGGCACCATCGCGTGCTGGAGCGGTCATGGTGACGGAGTGTAATCGGGGCCGCGGGCCCGCCGACAAAAAAGGCCCGGGAGTCGCCTCCCGGGCCTTCATTCGAACCGCAAGACCTCGCGGTCTTACATGTCCATGCCGCCCATGCCGCCCATGCCGCCGCCCTGCGACGCATGGTCGTGCTCCTCCTTCGGAGCCTCGGCCACCATCACCTCGGTCGTCAGCAGCAGGCCCGCGACGGACGCGGCATTCTGGAGCGCCAGGCGCGTGACCTTGGTCGGATCCAGGATGCCCATGTCGATCAGGTCGCCGTACTCACCGGTTGCGGCGTTGTAGCCGAAGCTACCCTTGCCGTCGCGAACCTTGGCGAGCACGACGGAGCCGTCTTCGCCGGCGTTCTGCACGATCTGGCGCAGCGGCTCTTCGATCGCGCGCGACAGGATGCGGATGCCGACGTTCTGGTCTTCGTTGATGCCCGTGAGCTTGTCGAGCGCCTTCTGCGCGCGGACCAGCGCAACGCCACCACCCGGGACCACGCCCTCTTCGACCGCGGCACGGGTCGCGTGCAGCGCATCCTCGAGGCGGGCCTTCTTCTCCTTCATCTCGATCTCGGTCGCGGCACCGACCTTGATCACGGCAACGCCGCCGGAGAGCTTTGCCACGCGCTCCTGGAGCTTTTCCTTGTCGTAGTCGGAGGTCGCATCCTCGATCTGGCGGCGGATCTGCTCGACCCGGCCCTTGATCTCGGAGGGCTTGCCGGCGCCGTCGATGATCGTCGTGTTTTCCTTGTCGGCGACGATCTTCTTGGCACGGCCGAGGTCATTCAGCGTCGCCTTTTCGAGCGACAGGCCGACTTCCTCGGCGATCACGGTGCCGCCGGTCAGGATCGCGATGTCCTTCAGCATTTCCTTGCGGCGGTCGCCGAAGCCCGGCGCCTTGACGGCGCAGACCTTCACGATGCCACGGATCGTGTTGACCACGAGCGTCGCGAGCGCCTCGCCCTCGACGTCCTCGGCGACGACAAGCAGCGGCTTGCCGGCCTTGGCGATGCTTTCGAGCAGCGGCAGCATCTCGCGGATGTTCGAGATCTTCTTGTCGTAGAGCAGCACGTACGGGCCTTCGAGCTCGCTCGTCTGGTTCTGCGCGTTGTTGATGAAGTACGGCGACAGGTAGCCGCGGTCGAACTGCATGCCCTCGACGACTTCGAGTTCGTTCTCGAGGCCCGAGCCTTCCTCGACCGTGATCACGCCTTCCTTGCCGACCTTCTCCATCGCGTCGGCAATCTTTTTGCCGATGGCCTCGTCGCTGTTCGCCGAGATCGTGCCGACCTGGGCAATCGCCTTCGAGTCCTTGCAGGGCTTGGAGAGCTTCTTGAGCTCCTCGACCGCGGCCGTCACGGCCAGGTCGACGCCGCGCTTGACGTCCATCGGGTTGATGCCCGAAGCGACGGCCTTCATGCCTTCGCGGATGATCGCCTGGGCGAGCACGGTCGCGGTGGTCGTGCCGTCACCGGCTTCATCGGAAGTCGACGAGGCGACTTCCTTGACCATCTGCGCGCCCATGTTCTCGAACTTGTCCTTCAGTTCGATTTCCTTGGCGACCGAAACGCCATCCTTGGTGACGGTCGGGGCGCCGAAGCTCTTCTCGAGCACGGCATTGCGCCCCTTGGGGCCCAGCGTCGCCTTGACGGCGTTCGCGAGCAGGTTGACGCCGCGGACCATACGGGTGCGCGCGTCGTCGCCGAATCTGACTTCCTTAGCTGACATGGGTACTTGTCCTCTTACTTTTCGATCACGGCTACGACGTCTTCCTCGCGCATCACGAGGAGCTCGTCGCCGTCGACCTTGATTTCGGTTCCGCTGTACTTGCCGAACAGGATCTTGTCGCCGACTTTCAGGTCGAGCGGACGGACATTGCCGTTCTCCAGGATCTTGCCCTTGCCGACCGCGACGATCTTTCCGCGGACCGGTTTTTCGGCCGCGGTGTCGGGGATCACGATGCCACCGGGCGACTTGCGCTCTTCGTCTTCGCGCTTGACCATCACGCGGTCATGTAGCGGACGGATCTTCATCGGGCTTCTCTCCTCAAAAGTAGTTGTTAGCACTCTCATCGAGCGGCTGCCAATGATAGGGATTGTTCCTACGAAATCAAGCTCTTACGTAACTGCTTGATGCACAAGACCTAAATGAACCCATTTCACGAAACCGGGCGCAAAGCCGAGACAAGCCGGGCACCGGCCGCTAACCTTTCGGCGCATGAATAGACTCCGGACGGTATTGGCGGCGCTCGCGCTCGCACTCCCCGCCTTCGCAACGGCCCAGGGCCTGCTCGGCCCCGCGTCCAACCAGGACCAGTTCCTGCCGGTCGACCAGGCCTTCGTGCTGACCGCGGCCGCCGACGGCGGCGGACAGATCACGCTCGAGTGGCGCATCGAACCCGGCTACTACCTGTATCGCCACCGCGTCACCGCGAAGACGGAGACGCCCGGCTTCTCGCTCGGCGAGATCGCGATGCCGGACGGCAAGAAGAAGACCGACGAGTTCTTCGGCGACGTCGAGGTGTATTACGACGAGCTCGCGGCGACCGTGCCGGTCACGCGCCCGGCCGAGGGCTCGTCACTCGAGATCGCCGTCAGCTACCAGGGCTGCGCGGACGCCGGCCTCTGCTATCCGCCGGTCACGAAGAAGGTCTCGATCGAGATGCCGCCGCCCGGGACGCCGGCACGCTCGGATGCCGTGCCGATGGTCGCCGAGCAGGACCGGCTCGCGAACCTGCTGGCGACCGGCAGCCTGCTCGCGATCATCGGCGCGTTCTGGCTGATCGGACTCGGCCTTTCGTATACGCCCTGCGTGCTGCCGATGGTTCCGATCGTTTCCGGCATCATCGCCGGCCAGGGCGCCGCGGCGACACCGCGTCGGTCCTTCCTGTTATCCGCGGTCTACGTGCTTGGCATGGCCTTCACCTATGCGGTTGCCGGCGCGGCTTTCGCGGCGGCGGGCCAGCAGGCGCAGGCGTTTTTCCAGAAGCCGTGGATCATCATGTCCTTTGCTGCACTCTTCGTCGTGCTCGCGCTCGCGATGTTTGGCCTCTTTGACCTCAGGATCCCGGCAGCGCTGGAGACGCGCCTCGCGGCGATTTCCGGCCGCCAGAAGTCCGGCAGCCTCATCGGCACCGCCATCATGGGAGCCCTGTCGGCACTCGTGGTCACGGCCTGCGTCGCGCCGGCCCTCGTCGGCGCGCTCGCGTTCATCGGCCAGACCGGCGACGCGGTGCGTGGCGCCGTGGCGCTCTTTGCGATGGCGATCGGCATGGGCACGCCGCTGCTCCTCGTCGGCATCGCGGGCGGGCGTTTCCTGCCGCATGCCGGACCGTGGATGACGATGATCAAGACTTTGTTCGGAGTCATGTTCCTCGCCGTCGCGATCTGGCTGCTGGAACGCGTCCTGCCGGGATCGCTCGTGCTCGCCTTGTGGGCACTCCTCGTGATCGTCGGTGGCTACTATTTCGGCGGCTTTGGCCGCAGCAACCCGGGAACCGATGCCTGGCGCCTGATCGCGCGCGGCACCGGGCTCGCGGCCATCGTCTGGGGCGTGATCATGCTGGTCGGCGCCGCTGCCGGCGGCCACGACCCGTTCCAGCCGCTGCGCGGTGCGTCGTTCCCCGGCATGTCCGGCGGCCAGGCACAGTCGGGCGCGGAAGAGCTGCCGTTCCGGAATGTGGCGTCGATCGCCGATCTCGAGCGCGAGCTCGCCGCCGCCCAGGCCGCGGGCAAGCCCGCGATGCTCGATTTCTACGCGGACTGGTGCGTATCCTGTAAAGAGATGGAGAAGTACACCTTCTCGGTCGCGGACGTGCAGCGGGACCTCGCGAGCTATGTCTTGCTGAAGGCAGACGTGACCGCCAACAACGAAGCGGACCAGGCGCTGCTCAAGCGATTCGGCGTCTACGGCCCGCCGACCACGGCTTTCTTTGGCGGGCACGGCCGTGAATGCCGGGCCTTCCGGCTCGTCGGATTCGTTGCCGCCGACGATTTCCGGAACCACCTCGCCCGCTTCGCCCGCGAATGCTGATGATGCGACGCCATGCGCGCCTCGCGATCATCGCGGCGATCGCGCTGGCCGCAGGCATCGCCGCCTTCTTCGTCAGCCGCACGCTGCTGACACCCGAGGCTCCGCCACCGCCCGAGCCGATGCGTCCCGCTGTGATCCCCGAGCTGCGCCCGGACGTCCGGCTCGCGGACCGGGATGGAACACTGCGCGCACTGTCCGAATGGGACGGCAGGGCGCAGGTCATCAACTTCTGGGCGACCTGGTGCGCCCCCTGCCGGCGCGAGATCCCGATGCTGAACGCGCTCGCGGCCGAGCAGCGCAGCCAGGGCGTCGAGGTCATCGGCATCGCGATCGACTTCCGCGAGGACGTGCTGAAGTTCCTGGGGAAGACTCCGATCGACTACACCGTGCTGATCGGCGAACAGGACGGCATGGACGCAGCCCGGGCCTTCGGCATGGAGAGCATCGGCCTGCCCTTCACCGCCTTCATCGACCGCCAGGGCCGGATCGTGACCATCCACGTGGGCGAGTTGCACCGGGCGCAGGCGGACGTCATCCTGTCCGCCGTGGCCGAGGTCGATGCCGGAAGGCTCGCGATGGCCGCCGCCCGGGACCGGATCCGGGACTCCCTGCCTCAAAACCCGTAGTTCGGCGTCGTTTCGACGCCGTTCGCCGCTTGTTCCCGTCCCGTTCTGGACAAAGTTAAATCTGTCCGGTTCAATGGCTGCCCCATGCGCCGGATCCTCCTGATCAACGGACCCAACCTCAACCTGCTCGGCAGCCGCGAGCCGGACATCTATGGCGAGGCGACCCTGGCCTCCATCGAGGAGCGGCTCAAGGCCCGGGCTGCGACCCGCCAGGCTACGCTCGAGGGCTTCCAGAGCAACGCCGAGCACGAGCTCGTCGAACGCGTGCAGGCGCTCGCGAAGGACCCGGCCGATTTCCTGATACTCAATCCGGGCGCCTTCACTCACACCAGCATCGCGCTCCGGGATGCGCTGCTCGCGGTCAAGATCCCGTTCATCGAGGTGCACCTGTCAAACGTGCACGCGCGGGAACCGTTCCGCCGCCATTCCTACTTTTCCGACATCGCGGCCGGCAGCATCTTCGGCCTCGGTGCAGAGGGCTACGAGCTCGCGCTCACCGCCGCGCTCGACCGCCTCGATCGTCCATCCGGAGGGGATTGATGGATATCCGAAAAATCAAAAAACTGATTGAACTGCTGGAGGAATCCGGTCTCGCCGAGCTCGAGATCTCCGAAGGCGAGGAATCGGTGCGCATCGCGCGCTTCAGCCAGAACGTGGCGATGATGCCCCAGGGCGTCCAGATGGCGATGCCGGCGGCAGCGCCCGCGGCCGGACACGCGCCTGCGGCAGCGGCACCGGCGCCCGCGGCCCCAGCCGCGCGGGATGAGAACCTCGTGACCGCGCCGATGGTCGGCACGTTCTACGCCTCGCCGGCGCCCGGCGCGAAGTCCTTCGTCGAAATCGGCCAGGAAGTGCGCGTCGGCCAGGTGCTCTGCATCATCGAGGCCATGAAGATGATGAACCAGATCGAGAGCGAGCGCGCCGGCAAGGTGGTCGCCATGCTCGCCAAGAACGGCGAACCGGTGGAGTTCGGCCAGCCCCTGTTCGCGATCGAGTAAGCGGGATGCTCGACAAGATCGTCATCGCCAACCGGGGCGAGATTGCGCTCCGTATCCTGCGTGCCTGCCGGGAGCTCGGCATCAAGACGGTCGCCGTGCATTCGACGGCCGACCAGAACCTGAAGCACGTGCTGCTGGCCGACGAGACTGTCTGCATCGGCCCGCCCGCCTCCCGCGACAGCTACCTCAACATGCCGGCGATCATCAGCGCGGCCGAGGTGACCGACTCGGTCGGCATCCACCCGGGCTACGGTTTCCTGTCGGAGAACGCGGACTTCGCCGAGCGCGTCGAGAACAGCGGCTTCGTGTTCATCGGCCCGAAGAGCGAGACGATCCGCCAGATGGGCGACAAGGTTTCGGCGATCCGCGTGATGAAGGAGTACGGCGTGCCCTGCGTGCCCGGATCCGACGGCCCGTTGCCCGCCGATCAGGACGAATGCTTCCGGTTCGCGCGCAGCATCGGCTATCCGGTGATCATCAAGGCCTCGGGCGGCGGCGGTGGACGCGGCATGCGCGTCGTACACAGCGATGCGACGCTCGTGAATGCGATCAATGTCGCGAAGACCGAGGCCCAGGCCGCGTTTGGCAATGACACAGTCTACATGGAGAAATTCCTCGAGAAGCCGCGCCACATCGAGTTCCAGGTGATCGGCGACAACTACGGCAGCGTCGTCTCGCTCGGCGAGCGCGACTGTTCGATGCAGCGCCGCCGCCAGAAGATCATCGAGGAAGCCCCCGCGCCCGGCATCACCCCGAAGCAGCGCACCGAGATGGGCGAGAAGCTGGTCGCCGCCTGCGTCGCAGTCGGCTACCGCAGCGCCGGAACGCTCGAGTTCCTGTACGAGGACGGCAACTTCTACTTCATCGAGATGAACACGCGCGTGCAGGTCGAGCACCCGGTCACCGAGCTCGTGACCGGCGTGGACATCGTGAAGCAGCAGCTGCGGATCGCCGCCGGCGAGCCGCTGCCGTTCAAGCAGCAGGACATCACGATCAACGGCTGTGCCATTGAATGCCGGATCAACGCCGAGGACCCGAAGACCTTCGCGCCGTCGCCGGGTCCGGTGCGGCTTTGGCACGCGCCGGGCGGCCCCGGAATCCGCGTGGACAGTCATCTCTATTCCGGCTATTCGGTGCCGCCGTTCTACGACTCGTTGATCGCGAAGCTGATCGCCCACGGCGAGAACCGCGACACGGCGATCGCGCGCATGCGAAACGCGCTCTCCGAGATGGTCGTCGAGGGCATCAAGACCAATGCGCCGCTGCACCAGGAGATCTTCGGCCACTCGGCCTTCCGCCAAGGCGGCCTCGACATCCACTACCTCGAGCGCCGTCTCGGCCTGAAGTGAGCTGGCACCAACTCGTCATCGAACTCGACCGCGCGATGGTCGAGCGCGCGGAAGCGGCCTGCCTCGCGGCGGGCGCGATCGCGATCTGGCTCGCGGACGCGGGCGACGAGCCCCTGCTTGAACCCGGACCCGGCGAGACGCCGCTCTGGCAGGCCGTGCGCCTGCGCGCCCTGTTCGAGGAGTCGGCGACGCCCGGCCTCATCGCCGCGACGCTCGCCGCCGTGCTCGGCCTGCCGGCGACCTCGATTCACGCCGAACAGGTCGCCGACCGCGTCTGGGAGCGCGAGTGGCTCAGGGACTTCCGCCCGATGCGCTTCGGACGCCGGCTCTGGGTCTGCCCGGCGGGGCAGCGGCCGCTGGAGGCGACCGAGGTCGTGCTCGAGCTCGATCCCGGCCTCGCTTTCGGCACCGGCACGCATGCGACGACCGCGCTCTGCCTCGAGTGGCTGGAGGGCCGGATCCAGGGCGGCGAGACGCTCCTCGACTACGGTTGCGGCTCGGGCATCCTCGCGCTCGCGGCGCTGAAGCTGGGCGCGGCCGTGGCGACGGCTTTCGACATCGATCCGCAGGCGCTGACCGCGACCCGCGAGAACGCGGCGAAAAACGGGCTCGGGAGCCGGATCACGGTCGCCGCCGACGCCGCGGCGATCCGCGGCCGCTTCGATCTCGTGGCCGCCAACATCCTGGCCGGTCCCCTGGTGGAACTCGCCCCGGCGCTGGCCGCGCGCTGCGTGCCGGGCGGGTTCCTGGTGCTCGCCGGCATGCTCGAATCGCAGGCGGCGGAAGTGGCGCAGGCCTATGGACCGTGGTTTGATATCGAAACGGCGGCGCGGCGCGAGGGGTGGATTGCGCTCGCGGGCTGCCGGCGCGCGGAGTAGGCGTGTACACCCGATGTCCTGAATGCACGACGGTTTTTCGCGTCACGGCGGATGCGCTGCGCGCTGCGCAGGGCGACGTGCGCTGTGGCGTCTGCTCGAACACGTTCAATGCGCTTGAGAACCTGAGCGAGGCAGCGCACCGGCCGGCGCCTGCCGCGGCCGCGAACGACGACAGCCCTTCACCCGACGACAGCATGACGGTCGAGGAGCTGCCGGGAAACGAGGACATCGAACTGTCGGCTGCAGATGTGCCCGAAGCGCCGGTCGAAGAACCTGCCGA
The DNA here is from genome assembly GCA_031404555.1 of Gammaproteobacteria bacterium. Taxonomy (GTDB): domain Bacteria; phylum Pseudomonadota; class Gammaproteobacteria; order Steroidobacterales; family Steroidobacteraceae; genus SCUD01. The sequence goes on along the minus strand of JANNHT010000277.1, from coordinate 685 downwards.
AGCACCGGCCGTAGCGCCCGAGGCGCTCGAGGCCGAGGAAGACCGCGCGATGGAGTTTCACGGCAGCGCCGCGGAGGTCGAACGCTTGTTCGTGATCGAGGATACGGCGCCTGCGAAGATCGACCCGGTGGGCGTCGCCGCATCGCTGACGCTCGCCAAGGAGATCGCGAAAGACGATCCGCCGGCCGGCGACCTCGACCGCACCGACGAATACCCGATCCTGGTGCTCGATGAGCGGGACGTACCCGAAGAGATCATCCTCGAGTCCAACGAGCTCCCGCCTCGCGCGCCGGCTCCCGCACCGGCGCCTGCGCCGACGCCAGCTGCGGCGGCGGCGGAGCGTTTCGGCTCGTCCTCCCGCATCCTGATTCCGGAGGAGATGCGCAAGCGCCTGATCGAGGAAGCGGCCGGCCACAGCACGGTCGGCGACGACTTCGGCATGGACGGACCCGTCTCCTCGCACCGCCGCTGGCCCTGGGTGGCCGGTGTCGCGGTCGCACTGCTCCTGTTTGGCGTGCAGGTCGTCCACAGCCAGCGCGAGGAACTGGTCCGCGACCCCGGACTCGGTCCCTGGATCGCACGCGCCTACTCGGCGTTCGGCGTCGCACTCACCTCGCCGACCGACCTGTCGGCCTATGAGCTCCGCCAGTGGGGCGCCGCCAACGACCCGATGCAGGCGGATCGC
>JANNHT010000276.1:0-10063 GCA_031404555.1 Gammaproteobacteria bacterium | reverse complement strand
GACAGGCCGAACGCGCTGCCGCGCCGGTCCGATACCAGTGCGAGCGTGCGCCGGATCGCCGTCAGCATGCCGAGGCCGAGCACGTCCACCTTGAGGAGCCCATGCTCGTCGAGATCGTCCTTGTCCCACTGGATCACCGTGCGATCCGGCATCGCCGCGTTCTCGATCGGCACCAGTTCCTCGAGCGGGCCGCGCGAGATCACGAAGCCGCCGGTGTGCTGCGACAGGTGCCGCGGAAAGCCGATCAGCTCGCGGGTCAGCGCGAGCATCCGCGCGATCCGCGGGTTCGCGACGTCGAAGCCCGCGTCCTCGATGCGGGAATCGGTGATCTCGTGGCCGTCCCACCACTGCATCGCGCGCGCGAGCCGCTCGACCTGCGGGCCGTCGAGGCCGAGCGCTTTGCCGACGTCGCGCACCGCGCTCTTCGGGTGATAGCTGATCACGGTCGCCGTGAGCGCCGCGCGCTCGCGCCCGTACTTGCGGTAGAGGTACTGGATCACCTCCTCGCGCCGCTCGTGCTCGAAATCCACGTCGATGTCCGGCGGCTCGTTGCGCTCGCGCGAAAGGAAGCGCTCGAACAGCACGGCCATGCGCGCCGGGTCCACCTCGGTGATGCCGAGCGCATAGCAGGCTGCCGAGTTCGCGGCCGAGCCGCGTCCCTGGCACAGGATGCCGCGGCTGCGCGCGTACTCGACCAGGTCGTGCACCGTCAGGAAGTAGCGCTCGTAGCCGAGTTCCGCGATCAGCGCGAGCTCCCGCTCGATGAGCGCCGCGACCGCGGGCGTCGCCCCCGCGGGCCAACGCCGTGCCGCGCCCGCCTCGACCAGCGCGCGCAGGTGAGCGGTGGCCGTCACGCCCTCCGGCACGACTTCCTCCGGGTACTCGTAGCGGATCTCGTCGAGCGAGAAACGGCAGCGCGCGGCGATCTCCCCGGTCTGTGCGAGGAGTGCCGGCGGATAGAGTTCGGCGAGGCGCGCGAGCGGGCGCAGCCGGCGCTCCCCGTTCGGATGGAGCGCATGGCCCGCGGCGGCGACCGTGGTCTTGAGCCGCACCGCCGTCAGCGTGTCCTGCAGCGCGCGCCGGCGCCGCTCGTGCATGTGCACGTCACCGCAGGCGACCGCCGCGATGCCGAGCTCGTCTGCGATGCGGCACAGCCGCTCGAGCCGCTCGCGGTCGGTGCCGCCGGCCGCCAGCTCAACCGCCATCCAGGTCCGCCCCTCGAAACGCTCGCGAAGCCAGGCGCCGTCAGCGGGCGCCGGGATCGTCCCCGGCAGCCAGAGCGCCAGGCAATCGTCGAGTCCGTCCGCGAGATCGGACCGCTCCAGCCGGTATTGCCCTTTCGGCGCGGAGCGGCGGCCCCGGGTGATCAGCCGCGAGAGAGCGCCGTAGCCTTTCCTGCTGGTCGCGAGACAGACGAATCGCAGGCCGTCCACGAGCGTGAACTCGCTGCCGATGATCAGCGGCAGGCCCGCTTCGCGCGCCGCGGCATGCGCGCGCACCACGCCCGCGAGTGAGCACTCGTCGGTCAGCGCGAGCGCGGCGTAGCCGAGCTCCCGCGCCCGTGCGACGAGTTCCGCCGGATGCGAGGCGCCGCGCAGGAACGTGAAATTGCTGATGCAGTGGAGTTCCGCATACACCATCGCGAGTCACCTGTCGGGCCCGCGCCGCACGGGGTCCGGCGCGAGCGAGCCGGAGTCCCGGCCGCACAGCGCCCATGTGCCGTTCGTCACCCGAACACGCCGTGCAGGAACCAGCCGTGACCGGGCGGGCGTTCGCGGAACAGCCAGAGCCGGACGCCCGAGCGCGTGAGCGCGACGTAGTAGTCGCGGCGCACGTCGTGGCCGTCCCACCAGCCGGTCTCGATGCGCTCCGGCCCCGTGACGAGCGTGCCCTCCCAGCCGTCGAACGGCTGCGGCTCGGCAAGCATCCACAGCGGCCGCTCGGGCCGGGTGACGGGCCATTGCCCCGGCAGCGGAACGGTGCCGCCCGGCTCGGCGATCCGCCAGGCGCGCTCCGGGCGATGCTCCGCGACCGGACAGACGCCGAACACCGAGTCGCGGCCGAGCCGCGCGCGCAGGCGGTCGAGGAGGCGCGCAGTCGCCTCCGGATCCGCGCTCTGGCCGCGTTCAAAGAGGCCGGAGTCGCGGAGCGTGAGCGGCAGAAGGACGCCGGAACGCAGCCGCAGCGCGCGGACCGGGGCCGTCAGCCGGTGCCGCGCGAGCCGCTCCGCCAGCAACCCGCGCACATGCGCGACGTCGCCGGCCGGGCGCACCAGACCGAGGCGGATCCGGGACGGCGGCTGTCCGCGATGCAGCAGGTCGAGCCGGAGCCCCGCGATGCCGGAGGCGCGCGCGCGCAGGAAGGCATCGAGCGCCTGGAGCAGAGGCACGAGCGCCGGCTGCAATGCGCCCGTGTCACCCGCTTCCATCGGCAGGTCCAGCCGCTCGTCGAAACGCTCCGGCACCACGTGGCGGCGCCGCGGTTCCGGGCGGCGCCCGATGCCTGCATCCAGCTCGTCGAGCAGGCGCGGCCCGAAACGCGCGACGAAACCCGCGCGCGGCAACCGGAGCAGGTCGGCGACGTTCTGGATGCCGAGCCCGGCGAGCGTCTCCATCGTCTCGGCGGGCCACTGGAGGCAGCTGAGCGGCAGGCGCGCCGCGACGTCCGCCATCGCGGCGACGCGGGTCACCGAGAGGCCGAGATCCGAGCGCGCGAGCCACAGGGCTCCACGTGGCGTCGGCGCGAGCGCGAGCGACGCCTGCAGGCCGCTGTCGTGCAGCGCGCCGAGCGCGCGGCGGCAGAGCGCCATCGCGCCGCCGAACAGGTCGAGGCTGCCCCGTATCTCGGCGAGCACCGCCGCGGGCGGCTCGAGGCTGACGACCGGCGTGAAGCGCAGCGCCCAGCGGCCCAGCCGGTCGAGCAGGGCCGCCTCCGCCGCCGGCCGGCGTTCCTCGACCCGCAGGCCCGGCACCCGCGCGAGCGCCGCGCTGAGCCCCATCCCGGGCGCGATGCCCTGGCGGCTCGCCCGTTCGTTGCAGGCGACGATGCGGCGCTTCGGGTCGTCCTCCGCGGTCACGACCGCCGCGCGGGCGGAGGACGATGCCGGCAGCACGGCGTCGAGCGGCAGGCGGGGGAAATGCGCGGCGAGCCACAGCTCGCGCGGGCCGGCGTCGGTCGTCGGAAGGGGCCGCTCGGGCACCAGATCCAGGGCTGGCCGATGCTTCGCCGGTGCCGGCCGGGACGTCGCCGGGCGTCCTTCGATCACCGCCGGCGCCTCAGTGGATCGACAGCCGGTCGATGCGGGCGGGCATGCCGCCCTGGCTCTTCAGGATCTCGACGTCGAGGCCGTAGTCGCGCGCCGTCAGCGCGAGCCGAAGCGCCGCGGGCGAGGCTTCGTCGCGATGGAGCGGCGGTCGGAACAGGAAAGCGGGACTCTGCCCCTCTTCCGCCGCGAGTTTCAGGCGGCGCAAGGCCTGGTCGCTGGCAGCGCCCGTCCAGCCGAGCACGGCGGCACAGGCGCCAGATCGCAGCGCCTGTTCCATCGCCCAGAGCCGGTCGAGCCCGGCGCGCGGCTGGATCACCAGCATCCGCGCGGGATCGAGGCCGGCATCCGCGAGCGCCGGCGCGTACGGCAGGTGCGGCGGCGCGAGCCACGCGATCCAGCGCGGCGATTCCGGCGAGGCGAGCGCCAACCGGCACAGCGCCGGCAGCAGCAGGCGGATCTCGCCGACGCCCGCGGAGGAAACCAGGAGCTCGATCAGCGTGGACGCCGGCCAGCCGCCGCCCGGCAGGCGGGCATCGAGGCGCGGAAAACCGCTCGGGATGGTGCGAACCGCAGCTCCGGCGGTGTCGCCGCGCCAGAGCGCGGGGTGGCGCAGCAATTCAGCGAGCGCCTCGCTCACTGCATGAGGTCCGGGCGGCCGCGCCGCAGCACCCCGACCACCACGCCTTCGATGGTCAGCGACTGCTTGCGCAGGTCGACGCGGATCGGTTCGAAGTCCGGGTTCTCCGGCATCAGCCAGACCACGCTGCCTTCCTGGCGGTAGCGCTTGACCGTCACCTCGTTCTCGAGCCGCGCGACGATGATCTGCCGGTTGCGGACATCCGTTGAGCGATGGACGGCCACCAGGTCGCCGTCCAGGATGCCGACGTCGCGCATGCTCATGCCGCTGACCCGGAGCAGGTAATGTGGCCGCGGGCTGAACAGCGCCGGATCGAGCTGGAACCGGCCCTCGATGTGTTCCTCGGCGAGGATCGGGCGGCCGGCGGCGACGCGGCCGATCAGCGGCAGGCCCATCTGCTCCCGGAGCGCATCCTTCAGCACGATGCCGCGGGCGCTGCCGGCGATCAGCGAGAGCACGCCCTTGCGCTGCAGGGCGCGCAGGTGCTCCTCCGCCGCGTTGGCGGAACGGAAACCGAGGGCCTGGGCGATTTCGGCGCGCGTCGGCGGCAGGCCGTTCGCGGCGATCGCGTCCTGGATGAACTCGAGGATCTGGCGTTGGCGGGGAGTCAGTTCGGACATATAACACCTGTATGAATGCCCAGTGGCTGTGATTATATACAGTTACGGGCCGCTGGCAAGCACCCTCCCCGGCGGATGGCCGATACCGGCGAAGCCGCCCGCCGATCCGCATCCGTGCGTAGGCATCCGCCGACAACCGGACACGGCGTAGTCTCACGCGACGCGCGCGCTGATGCACGCGCACACTCGCGATGTGGGAACGAGCACGAACACGATTTGCACGCAAGCATTCGCGCGAAGAAATTCGCGATGAATGCGCGCGCGCTGTCGCAGGCCTGCGACACGGCCATCGTGCTTTCACCCATTGCGCTGATAAGTTACGATCCGCACGTTAGCCGCGCGAACAGGAAGGACACGCGGCGCCGTGCATCCGCGAAAGCGGGTTACGTTCCATGCAACCTTGTGGAGAAAAAACTCATGACCAATATCCTGAAGGTGGGCATCGCTGCCGCCGTTATCGCGCTGGGCGCGGGCTGTACCGATCTGAAGCCCTTGCAGGCGGAAGTCGACTCGCTCAAGTCGCAGGTTTCGCGGCTGTCCGGTGATGTCGACGGTGTGAAGTCCGCAGCGGACGGCGCGAGCCGCGCAGCGGCTGCCGCCCAGCAGGCTGCCACCTCCGCGCAGAACTCGGCCAACCAGGCCCTGTCTGCTGCGCAGGCCGCGCAGGCGTGCTGCGATGCGAACAGCGAAAAGCTGAATCGCATGTTCGAAAAGTCGATGTCGAAGTAATCGACGTCTGACGCCGAACAAGAAGCCCCGCGGTGGCGACACCGCGGGGTTTTTTATTGCTCAGCGCGTCGCGGCGAGCTGCGGGTCGGCGACCGAGACCACGGTCGGCACGCCGCGGGCCTCGCGCCAGGCGCGCTCGGCGGCGGTCCAGTCGATCGGCAGCGGCGCACTCTCCGTCGCCGCGACGATCAGGCGCGTCAGGTCGGTCAGCGTCGGCGGTTCGACCACATCTTCCTGCAGCGATGGGTGGACCTCGATCAGCAGTTCGCCGTCGTGCCAGCCCCACTTGTACGGCTGGTTGACGATCAGCACCGGCGTGTTGACGGCCACCATGCCGAACAGCGCCTCGATGTCCTCGGGATAAAGCCGCATGCAGCCGTGAGTCACCTGCATGCCGACGCCGGCCGGCCGGTTCGTGCCGTGGATCAGGTAGGCGCCGCCGGGAATCCCGAGCCGCAGTGCGAACAGCCCCATCGGATTGTCGGGGCCCGCCGGCACGACCGCCGGCAGGATATCGCCGCGCTTCGCGTGCTCGTCCCGCACCGATTGCGGCGGCGTCCACGTCGGATTCCTGACCTTGGCGACAATGCGCGTCTGGCCGAGTGGCGTATTCCAGTCCATCTTTCCGATGCTGACCGGGAAGGTCCACACCACCGGCGTCTCGCCGGGCGCCGCGGGCGGATACCAGTAGATCCGGTGCTCCGGCAGGTTGATCACGATGCCTTCCCGCGGTGCGCGCGGTAGCAGCCGCCGCTTCGGCACGACGACTTCCGTGCCCGCCCCCGGCAGCCAGGCGTCGACGCCCGGATTCGCGTTGGTGATCTCCTCGTAGCCGAGGCCGTGACGGCGCGCGAGGTCGAGCAGCGTGTCCTTGGCCTCAGTCCGGTCGCTGCGCATCTCGCCGATGACGTCGCTTTCCGGTGGCGGCAGCGCGAATTTCTCGGCCGCGGCCGGTGCAGCCGCCGCGAGCGCCGCGATGAGGGCGAGCGCGCGCATCAGTAGCGGATCAGCGCGGAACCCCAGGTGAATCCGCCGCCGAAGGTTTCCAGCAGGAGCAGCTGGCCGCGGTGGATACGACCGTCGCGCACGGCCGTGTCGAGCGCAAGCGGGATCGATGCAGCCGAGGTATTGCCGTGGTCCTGCACCGTCACGACGACCTTCTCCATCGGCAGGCCGAGCTTGTCGGCGGCCGACTGGATGATGCGCAGGTTCGCCTGGTGCGGGATCAGCCAGTCGATGTCGCTGCGCTCAACGCCGTTTTTCGCAAGGGTCTCGTCCACGAGGCGTGACAGTGTGCGCACCGCGACTTTGAACACTTCGTTGCCGAGCATCTTCAGCCCGTCGGTCGAGTTGTTCCGCAGCTTGTCGAAGCCGCTCGAAACGCCGTACGGGAAAAAGAGCAGATCCTTGTACTTGCCGTCCGAGTGCAGATGCGTCGCGATGACACCCGGCTCGTCAGCGGGCGTCAGCACGACGGCGCCTGCGCCGTCGCCGAACAGCACGCAGGTGGCGCGGTCGGTCCAGTCGATGAATCGCGACAGGCACTCGACGCCCACGACGAGCGCGCACTTCGACTCGCCGAGTCGCACGAACTTGTCAGCGACGGACAATGCGTACACGAATCCGCTGCAGGCGGTCTCGAGCGAAAATGCCGGGCAACCGTGTATGTCGAGCCGCTGCTGCAGGAGGGTGCCGGTGTTCGGGAAGATCAGGTCGGGCGTGGTCGTACCGACCACGATGAGGTCCACGTCGGCCGGCGTCTGGCCCGCCGATCTCAGCGCCCGCCTCGCCGCGTGCTCGGCCAGCGAGGAGCTCGTTTCATCGGGCCCGGCGATGTGGCGGCACTCGATGCCGGTGCGCGTGCGAATCCACTCAGCGGTCGTGTCGAGGCGGGATTCGAGATCCTTGTTGGTCAGCACCTGCTCCGGCAGGTAGCTGCCCGTGCCGGCGATCCGGGAATACCGGTTCATGCAGCGGTCACCCGCGCCATGACCGAGCTGCCCGTCATTCCTGGCCCGTTTCCTCGGTCGGGACATCGAACACCTTGCGGCCGCGGTAGAAACCGTCGCGGCTTACGCGGTGGCGCAGGTGCGTTTCGCCCGTCGTCGGGTCCTTCGACAGCGCCGGCTTCGTGAGGCGGTCGTGTGAACGGTGCATGCCGCGCTTGGACGGGGTCTTGCGGCTCTTCTGGACGGCCATGGTAGTCGCTCTCCGGATCAGTGATTCAACAGGTCCTTCAGTCCTGCGAACGGCCGGCGCATCGCCGGTTCCGCCGCTTCCTCGACTGCCGCGCCGGCATCCGGCAATCGGCAATCTTCTCCCGGCGCATGCCGCGCGATCGCGGGCAAGGCCAGCAGCAATTCATCCTCCACGAGCGCCGCGAGGTCGACCCGCTTCGGGTCGCCGGCGATCACCTCGTACTCCGCCGGCACGCGCACTGCATCGCCGGCCACAAATGCGAGCTCCGACTCCGAGCGGAGTTCCCGCGCCATCGGCTGCAGGCAGCGCTGACATTCCAGCGTGACCGCGGCCGTCAACTCGATCTCGCCGGCCGCCACGCCATCCACCAGGCGCAGTGACAGCCGCGCCCGGACCAAGCCTTCCGGAGCCGCGAGCCGGTCGCGCAATCGCGTGAAGCCCGAGAGCGCGAATTCGCGCTCGATGACCGCTCCCTGCGCGGCCTCGGCGTGCGCATCCAGCAGCGGTTCCCGGGCGCTCGGCATGGGGGCGGTATGATAGTGATCCGCGTCCGGGGTGTCAAAGCGAATTCCACGCAAATCATTGTTTTGTAAGTATAGATTCGCATGCAACCGACCCTGATCCTGGCCTCGACTTCCCCCTATCGCGCCACCCTCGTGAACCGGCTCGGGCTGCCGTTCGGCGTCGAGGCGCCGGGCGTCGACGAGGCGAGTCATTCGGGCGAACCACCCCCCGACCGGGCGCTGCGCCTCGCACGGAACAAAGCAGCTGCGGTCGCCGCGCGATTCCCCGACGCCTGGGTCATCGGCTCCGATCAGGTCGCCGAGTGCCGAAGCCGGATCCACGACAAGCCGGGCGATGAGCGCCGCTGCCGCGAGCAGTTGCAGGCCTCCAGCGGACAAGCGGTGCTGTTTCACACCGCGGTGGTGCTGTGCCGCCAGGTGCCGTTCGCGACGAGCGAGCATCTCGATCGCACCACCGTCCGCTTTCGCGAACTCGACGCTGCGGAAATCGCCGCCTATGTCGAGCGCGACCGGCCGTTCGACTGCGCCGGCGGATTCCGCGTCGAGGGTCTCGGCATCACGCTCTTCACGTCGGTCGAGTCACGGGATCCGACGGCGCTCATCGGCCTGCCGTTGATCTGGCTGGCGGCGGCGCTCCGCTCCGCGGGATTCGCGCTGCTCGAGGCCGATCAACCCTGATCGCGGCCGCCCTGCGGCAGTCGCGACAGCAGCGCCGTCAGGTCGGCGGGAAGCGGGACTGTCAGCTTGAACGCGGGCCGCCCGTCCGGCCATTCGAAGGCGATCGATGCCGCGTGCAGGAACATGCGCCGCAGGCCGAGCTCATGCAGGCCGCGATTCAGTTCGCGATCGCCGTATTTGTCGTCCCCGGCGACCGGGTGGCCGGCAAAGGCCGCGTGCACACGGATCTGGTGCGTGCGTCCGGTGTCGATCTCGACGTCCATCAGGGTCGCGAGTGTGCCAAAGCACTGCCTTGGGGAGAATCTCGTGATCGCGGTCTTCCCCGCTGCGTGCACGCGCACCTTGCGTTCACCCGCCTCGCGCGCCTCCGTCAGCATCGGCGCGTCGATGGTCTTTTTCCCGAGCCGCCAGCGGCCGGTGACGAGCGCTGCGTAGCGTTTCTCGACGCGGCCCTCGCGCAAGAGCGCGTGCAGGATGCGAAGCGTCGGGCGATCGCGCGCGACCAGCAGGCAGCCGCTCGTGTCCCGGTCGAGCCGGTGGGCAAGCTCGAGCGATTCGGCAGGCCGGAGCGCCCGCAGCGCCTCGATCGCGCCGAAGGCTAGCCCGGATCCGCCGTGCACCGCGTGGCCCGCCGGCTTGTCGAGCACCAGCAGGCGCTCGTCTTCATGCACGATCGCGTCGCGCACGGTCGCGAGGAGCCCCGCCGGCACCTGCCGCGGTCCGGCCTGCGCGGGATCGGCCTCGCGTACCGGCGGCAACCGGACCTCGTCGGTCGCCAACAGGCGGTAATCGGCCTTGCTGCGCTTGCCGTTGACGCGCACTTCGCCCTTGCGCAGCAGCCGATAGACGCGGCTCCTGGGCACGCCAGCGAGCGCCCGCAGCAGGAAATTGTCGAGCCGCTGGCCCTCGCCCGCGGTGCCCGCGAGCACCCGGCGGACCCTTTCCGACGGCTTGTGATCTGCCGTCATGGAGTTTCTCTAACGTATTGATTTTCCGAGCGCATTGCTGGTATCGTTGCCGGTAGTCAGGTCTTACGGCGCAGGCTTCGCGAAGCGAAGCGTGGCCGCTGACCGGTACGCGGTCCCTCCCTCATCGACCCCGGTCAATCGGTGGTGTCGTACCGGGCAGGCCGCATGTTAGTTGGTCCGGCATGACCGGACCATCGCCGGCCGTTTGCTCGGATGTGATGTCCCCGCGCGTGTCGATCTCGATCCCAGCTGCAGGAGTTCATACCGCCGGAGCCGCGTGCTCTGGCGCGTTCCCCTGCGCACGCGATCCGCGCCTGCAGGGTGATGAGCTTGCGCTCGTGACGCAGCGTGACATCGGCAGCAAACCGGCCCCCAGCACCTCGGAAGGGGCTTATGAAGAGAATGCTCATCAACGCAACCCAGCAAGAGGAGTTGCGCGTCGC
>JANNHT010000275.1:0-38353 GCA_031404555.1 Gammaproteobacteria bacterium | reverse complement strand
TCCTGCGCTCGCTGCCGAACAACGTGCTGGGCCACATCGGCATCAAGTACGGTTTCAAGGGCGCCAACGCCTGCATCACCAACCACAGCTGCAGCGGCGCGCTCGCGGTCATCGAGGCCACGCAGGCGTTGCGCACCGGCGAGGCGGAGCGCGCCGTCGCCGTCGGGCACGACACGCCGATCGAGCCGCAGATGGTGCTGTTCTACTCGCGGCTCGGCCTCATTGCCGCCGACACGCTGCGCCCGTTCGACGCGCGGCGCGACGGCAGCCTGTTCGGCGAGGGCGCGGGTGCGCTGGTGCTTGAGACCGAGGCTTCGGCCGCCGCCCGCAACGCCACTGTGCTGGGCGAAATCCTCGGCTCCGGGTACGCGTCCGAAGGTCTAGGGCTCCTCGCGATCCGCGAGGACGGCGACGGTCTCGCGCGCGCGATGCGCGAAGCGCTGGCCGACGCGCAGCTATCGCCGGCGGATGTCGGCATGATCGTCGCCCACGGCAACGGGACACGGTCCTCCGATGCGTCGGAAGCGGCCGCGATCCGCACGGTTTTCAGCACGGCGGCGCCGCCCGTCACCGCGTTCAAATGGGCGTTGGGGCATGTCATCTCCGCCGCCGGCATCCTCGAGACGGTTGTCGCGCTTTGCGCGCTTCGCCAGCGGATCGTTCCGGGCATCGGGACACTCACGGAAATCGATCCCGATTGCGCGGGCTTGCGGGTCTCCGCGCAGCCGCAGACGCCTCGGAGCAACGTCGCGCTGAACCTGAGCCGCGGCTTCGCGGCGACCAACGCAGCGCTGCTGGTCCGCGCCGCGTAACTCGCAGGTCGCGCGATGAAGGACAACAATACCGGCTCGAGTCGCTGCGGGATCGACACCGTCGAAATCGCGCGAATCGAGCGGCTGCTAGCGCAGACGCCGGCCACCGATCTCCGCAAGCTCTTTTCCACGCAGGAACTGGCCGACAGCGGCGACGGCCCGGGCCGCACCGCGAGTCTCGCCGCGCGCGTCGCCGCAAAGGAAGCCTGCGTCAAGCTCTTTCCGCGCGAGGCGTCGCTCGGGCAGATCGAGCTAGCGGATTTCTCCGTCGTGCGTGACAACTACGGTGCGCCTCAGGTCGTGCTGAGTTCTAACGCGCAGGCGGTGCTGGCCCGGCACCGGTTGGACGGTATCGCGCTGTCGTTGACGCACGACCGAACGAGCGCGGTCGCCGTGGCGCTGGCCGTGCCCGCGACGGGCAGGCGGCCACCGCGCGCGAAGCGCTGACACCGCGCGTTTCGCAAAGGCGACACCTACACCCTGACAGGCGCACGCCCACAGTCGGTCGTGCCCCGACATTCGCAACAGCGGTTCCCGCTGTTCTCTCCCGAGCTCGTCATCAACGTGCCTTCGCAGCAAGGGTCGGCAACCGGCCGTCAGCGTTAGCCGTCGGCGTTGGCCGTCATTGCTCCAGGGCGGTGTTCCGGGCCGCGACGGTACCGTGGTCCGGCACCTGAATGATCCGAGTCACCGGCAGCCGGGCGCGGATCCAGTCCTGAAATCCGGCGAGCACGATCTCCTTGTCCGACAGGATGCCCTGGGTGTAGGCGCCCGACTCCAGGCCGCGCTGTACCGAGCGCGTCAGGATTTCGTCCTCGGCCTGCACGCGCGCATTGAGTCGCGCGCACAGGAAGCGCGCGGCTTTCATCTCGCGCCGGTCGTCCGGAAAGCCGAAGGAACGCGCGCGGATCAGCGTGCGGCCCGGGCCGAGCGGCAGGACCTGGAAATAGTCGAGCCATTCGGGATAGATGTCGAAATATACGTTCGGGAACAGCCCGAAGTAGGTCCAGCGGCGGCGCATGTCCTCGGGCAGGTGCTCGATCACCGGCAGGAACTTCGCATAGCGCTCGGCGCTCCAGGACTTGAGCGGTTTTTCGCGCATGCGGTGCGAGAGGCGCATCGTGCCGCCCGGGAAAATCTCGCGGTCGTACTGCGCCTCCATCAACGCGGACAGCCCCGGGTGGCCGATCGGGAAGTGGTAGTCCTCGACGTAGTTCTCGACCACGTTTTTCCAGTCGATCGCGAGCTCGTGGGTCCAGGGTTCGTCGAGCGGCACCATCTGGTCCATCTTGTAGTGCGCGAGCTCCGCCGCATGCGGCGCCATGCGTTCGGCCACCGACGGCCCTTCTGAACGGAAACGCACGAACACCATGCCCATGAACACTTCGAGCTCGATCGGCTTCAGGCCGTACTTCGAGCGGTCGAGCTTCGGGAAGGTGTCGGGCGCGCTGACGCTGCGGTTGCGGCCGTCGAGATGATAGGTCCAGCCGTGATACATGCAGGTCAGGAATTTTCCGCACTTGCCGCGCTCGCCCGAGACGACGGCGTGCGCGCGGTGCGAGCACACATTGTGGAAGGCGCGGAGCGTGCCCTCGCCGTCTCGCACGATGAAGCCGCGCCGGCCAAAGAATTCGAACGAGACGAAATCGCCGGCCTGCGGCACTTCGCTGACGTGGCAGGCGACCTGCCACGAGGGTTCGAAAATATGTTCGCGCTCGAGCGCGTGGAATTCCTCGCTGTGGTACGCCCAGGCCGGCAGCGTGACGCGAAGCGCCGACTCGCCGACGATCGCCGGTTCCGATTCACGCGCTTTGGCCTTGGCAGGCGCCGCGGCCTCGATGCGCGCGGCGAGCCACGGGAACACGCTGCACAAGTAGCTGCGGCACTGGCGCCGCGCGGCTTCGCGGTCGTAGCCCTCGCCCGCGAACAGGATGCCCTGCCAGTGCTGGTCGATGAGCCCGGTGAGTCCGAGCGACACCGCATCCGCATCCGGCCAGGCGCCCGCGCCGCGCGCCGCGATCAGCCGGCGGCAGAGCATCGTGACGGTGCGCACGTAAGCCTCGTCGCGGTCGCCGCAGATGTGCTGGTAGTCCTCGCGCGCACTCGACTCCGCGAGGAAGGCGTACCAGACCGCGACCTTGCGCGATTCGCTGAGCCGCCGGCCGAGGTTCGCGTCCACGATGCCGAGCAGCCACTGCAGGTCGTCGCGGCCCGCCTCTTCCTGGACGGACGTCATCGCCTGCGCGAATTCCTCGGAGACTTCGCGGAGCGTCGCCAGGAGGAGCGCCTCCTTGCTGCCGAAATGGAAATTGATGGAGGCTGCCGTGTGCCCAGCCTCGCCCGCGATCTTCGCGGACGTCAGATTCGAGAGGCCGTGCTCGGCGATTGCCGAGACGGTCGCCTGGATCAGGTCGAGCTTCGAGCCGCTGGGGCGCAGTTCGCTCGTGCCTTCCGCGTTCGCTGCCATCGCCGTCTCCGCTCGCACTGCCCAGAGGGCATTTTATCCCTGTCGGCCCGCCGACTCAATGACCATTTAGTAATTGGAATGAGTATTTAATACCATTTAAAGCATTGTTTTTATTGGATTTGTTAGCGCTATTTGTCGGCGAGCCATGTTTCCGTTTAGGCTCCGGCTGTGCCGCCATTTTTCCACCGTCTCGCCGCCGTCCTGCTCCTGATCCCCTGTGCCGGTGCGGCATCGGAAGCACCCTCGCCGCCCCGCTACGACATCCAGATCGAAGAAGCCTGGATCGCGATGCCGGACGGCGTTCGCCTCTCGGCGGATCTCTACCGGCCGACGGGCGGGAACGCCGCGACAGAAAAATTTCCCGTGCTGCTCGAGTACCTGCCATATCGCAAGCAGGAGGCGCGGAGCCGCGACTACGGGCTCTATTCCTATTTCGTGCAGCGCGGCTATGTGGTCGTGGCGGTCGACATCCGCGGCACGGGCGGGAGCGAAGGCCGGCTGATCCCCTACGAGTACTCCGAGATCGAGCAAGCCGACGGCGAAGTCGTGATCGACTGGCTGTCGAAGCAGGCCTGGTCGAACGGCAATGTCGGCATGTTCGGCATCTCCTGGGGCGGCTTCAATTCGATCCAGATGGCGCTCCGGAATCCGCCGGCGCTGAAGGCGATCATCGCGATCGATGCGACCGAGGACCTGTTCCAGGACGACGTGCATTTCATGGACGGGATCATGCACATCGACTCCTGGGAGATGAGCATGGACCTCGACAACACGCGCCCGGGCGCGCCGGGTTACGTGATCGACGACGCAAACTTCCGCGACCGCTTCGACACCGAGCCCTGGATGCTCACGTACAAGAAGCAGCAGCGCGACGGCCCGTTCTGGGACCGCGCTTCGGCCAGGGGTCGCTACCAGGACATCCGCATCCCGAGTTTCCACATCGGCGGCTGGTACGACGGCTATCGCGACAGCGTCCCGCGCATGCTCGAGAACGTGAAGGCGCCCATCAAGGCGATCGTCGGCGCCTGGTCGCACGCCTGGCCGAACGAGCCGTACCCCAAGCCCGGCATCGAATGGCGCCACGAGGGCGTGCGCTGGTTCGATCACTGGTTGAAGTGCATCGACACCGGGATCCTCGACGAACCGAAGTTTGCCGTGTACGTGCGGAACTGGCACGCGCCCGGTCCCTATCTCGATTTCGCGCCGGGCAGCTGGCGTTACGAGGACGGCTGGCCGATCGCGCGCATCCAGAACCGCGTGCTGTATCCGCAGGACGATCACACGCTGACGGCGAGCGCGGCCGCAACCGCCACGCATTCACTGCGCTATGTGCCGTCGATCGGCATCGAGGGCGGCGGGCCGGTCATGTGGTGGGGCGACGTCGCGCATGACCAGCGCGCGACCGATGCCTACAGCCTCGTGTACGACAGCGCGCCGCTCGCGGAGGACCTCGAAATCCTGGGGCTGCCGCTCGCGAGGCTCAGCGTCTCGACCGATGCCGATCGCGCGAACTGGTTTGTGCGGCTGTCCGATGTCGCGCCCGACGGCACGGTGACCCAGGTGGCGGGCGCGGGACTGAACGGCAATCACCGCCCGTCGGCGCGCGAGCCGGGGCCGATCAAGCCCGGCGAAGTCTTTCCGCTCGAGGTCGAACTGCACTTCACGTCCTGGGTGTTTCCAAAGGGCCACCGCATCCGCCTTGCCGTGAACAACTCGCAGTGGCCGATGAACTGGCCGACGCCGGACCCGATGACGACGTCCCTGCATCTCGCGGATTCGACGCTCTCGCTGCCGGTCGTGCCGTTTGAAGAGCGCCCCGTTCCCGCATTCCTGCCACCGGCGAAGGACCCCGAACTGGCGGGCTTCGAGACGATCGAGGAAGGCACGAGCTCGGGCTACGGAGAGATCTCGTCCGTGGACCGCAACCCGCAGACCGGCCGCGCCGTCGCGGTCGCGACCAATGGCGGCGGCTCACGCTTCCCCTGGGGAACCGAGCGTTCGACCGAGACGATTCGCCACGAAGTGACGGACGGCAAGCCGGCGGAGGCATCCGTCCTCGGCACCCACCGCCTCGAGGTGGAGCTGCCCGGCCGACGGCTGCTCTGGGAGGCGGAACTCTCGTTCCGCAGCGACCACGACAATTTCTACTACAGCTATCGCCGCCGCGTGAGCGAGAACGGCAAGATGCTCCGCGAGAAGACCTGGACCGACACCATACCGAGGGACTTTCAGTGAACAGAACAGCGACCCAGTGGATGAGCCGATGCGCGACGCTCGGCATGGCGGCGGCACTCGCCGGATGCGGCGTCTCCGCGGAAAAGGCCGCCGATCTCGCGCTGACCGGCGGAAAGATCTACACCGTGGACGCCGGCCGCAGCTGGGCGGAAGCGGTCGCGATCAAGGATGGGCGCATCATCTTCGTCGGGACGAGCGAGGACGCGAAGGACTTCATCGGCGACGACACGAAGGTCGTGGACCTCAAGGGCCGCATGGTCGTGCCGGGCTTCCAGGACTCGCACGTGCACCCGATTTCGGCGGGCATCGAGGCGAATGCCTGCAACCTGAACGGCCTCGAGGACGTGGCCGCCTACGTCGCGGCCATCAAGCAATACGCGGACGAACATCCGGATGAGGCGTGGATCACCGGTGGCGGCTGGTCGATGGCGGCGTTCGGTCCGGGCGCACTCGCGCGCCGCGAATTGATCGACGCGGTCGTGCCCGACCGGCCGGTGATGCTGTACAGCCAGGACGGCCACACGTCCTGGGTCAACACCAAAGCGCTCGAGATCGCCGGCATCACGAACAGGACACCCGATCCGGATGACGGCCGCATCGATCGCGATCCGAAGACCGGCGCCGCGATCGGCAGCCTCCAGGAAGGCGCGAGCAGCCTGGTCGAGGCGAAGGTACCGGCAGTCACCGATGCGAAGCGGGCGGACGGGTTGCGTTACGCAATCAAGTACCTGAATGCTCTCGGCATCACCGCGGTACAGGACGCATCGGTCAACGAGGACGATCTGCGAGCCTACCGCCAGCTCGACAAGTCGGGCGAGCTCTCGCTGCAAGTCATCGGCTCGATCTGGTGGGAGCGCGACCAGGGCCTCGAACAGATCGAGGACATGAAGCGCCTGCGCACGGAGTTCACGAAGGGCCACGTGGACGCCGGCACGGTCAAGATCATGCAGGACGGCGTGATGGAGAATTACACGGCGGCGATGCTCGAGCCCTACCTGATCCCGGGCAAGTCGAAGGGCATCCCGATGGTGGAGCCGGAGAAGCTCAAGGCCGTGGTCACGCAGCTCGACGCCGATGGCTTCCAGGTGCATTTCCACGCGATCGGCGACGCCGCGATCCGCCAGTCGCTCGACGCGGTCGAGGCCGCGCGGAAGGCGAACGGCGACCTGGGCCACCGGCATCACATCTCGCATCTCCAGCTCATCGACCGGGCGGACATCCCGCGCTTCAAGGCGCTCGGCGTCATCGCGAACTTCCAGCCGCTGTGGGCGATGAACGACGAGTACGTCACTGAGCTCACGGTGCCCTTCATCGGGCCCAAGCGCGCTGCCGGCCTGTACCCGATCGGGAGCGTCGAAAAGAGTGGCGCGACGGTCGCCTTTGGCAGCGACTGGTCGGTGTCGAGCCCGAGTCCCTTCGAGCAGATGGAAACGGCGATCACGCGTCTCGAGGCCAACGGTGGGACGACGGAGCCCCTGCTGCCCGAGGAAGCCATCGCGCTCCCGGAGGCGATCGAGGCCTTTACCATCAACGCGGCCTTCGTGAACCGGGACGAGAAGGACACGGGCTCGCTCGAAGTCGGCAAGTCCGCGGACCTCGTCGTGCTCGACCGGAACCTTTTCGACATCCCGGCCTCGGAGCTGTCGGAGACCAAGGCACTCGTCACCCTGTTCGAAGGCAAGGCGGTGCACGGGAAGCTGGAGGACCTGTAATGGACAAGCGTCGGCATCTCGTCGATCCGCAGGGCGAGCGGCTGCCGATCAAGCTCGACACGACCAGCAACGGCGAGTTCATGCCCGTGCCGCTCAGCCGCGCGAACCGGCACGCCAATCATCTCGCGCAAACGGCGGCGGACGAGAATGCGAAGCGCCTCGGCGTCGGGCGCCGCGACTTCCTGCTCTCGACCTGCGGCGCGGCGAGCACGCTCCTCGCCTTCAACGCCGCGAACGCGGCGGCCGGAAGATCCGGCGGCTTCTTCGACCTGCCGTACATCGCCGCGCTCGAACCCGCGGCCGCGGCGCCGCTCGAATCGGGAGAGTTCATCTTCGACGTGCAGGGTCACTACGTCGATCCGACCGAGGCCTGGCTCAAGGTCGCGCCCGCAGGCTCCTTCAGTTTCGCGGCCAAGGCCGGCTGCGCGCTGAACGACAAGAAGGACCCGCGCAGCCACCTCGCCTGCCTGACATCGGAAGAGTTCGTGAAGGATGTCTTCCTCGACAGCGACACCGACATGATGGTGCTGTCCTTCGTGCCGGCGCGGCGCGACGCCTCGCCGCTCGAGATCGAGTCCGCGGACGCGGTGCGCCAGATCGTCGACCGCATGGAGGGCAATCACCGCCTGTTGATTCACGGCCGCGTGAATCCCAACCAGCCCGGCGACGTCGAGGACATGGAGATGCTCCGCGACCGCTGGAAAGTCTCCGCCTGGAAGACCTATACGCAGTGGGGCCCGGACGGCGCCGGGTACTTCCTGTCGGACGACGTCGGCATCCGCTTCATCGAGGAATCGCGCCGCCTCGGCGTCAGGATCATCTGCGTGCACAAGGGCCTGCCCTTCGGGCAGAAGTCCTACGAGCACAGCCAGTGCAGTGACATCGGCCCGGTCGCGAAGCGCTTCCCGGACGTCAGCTTCCTGATCTATCACTCGGGATTCGTCGCCGGCGTCGAGGAGAAGGCCTACGGCGGGAACGCGGGCGGCGACGGCATCGACACGCTGATCCGCTCGCTGCAGGCGCAGGGCATCGGGCCTGGCTCCAACGTCTACGCCGAACTCGGCAGCACCTGGCGTTTCCTGATGCGCGATCCGACGCAGGCCGCGCACGGCATCGGAAAGCTGCTGAAGTACTGCGGACCCGACAACGTGCTCTGGGGCACGGACTCGATCTGGTACGGCTCGCCCCAGGACCAGATCCAGGCGTTCCGCACGTTCCAGATTGCGCCTGAACTGCGCGAGCGCCACGGCTATCCGGAGATCACGCCGGCGCTCCGCGCGAAAATCTTCGGGCTCAACGCGACGCGGCCCTACGGAATCTCCGCCGAAGAAGTGAAGCTGCGGGCACGGCGCGACACAATCGCGAACGAACGGCTCGCGTATCGCGAACAGGCGGAGCCGCACTTTCGCACGCGCGGCCCGAAGACGCGGCGCGAGTTCCTGAATCTGCTCGACTGGAACGGCGGCTCGCGGGCCTGAGGCCGGGACGATGGGAAGCCGCAGCGGCATGACGGTCGGGGTCGCAGTGGCGATCGCGGCCGGCATCGGCGCGGCATTCTGGATTCGCACACCGCCGCTCGAACTCACCGCCGGCACGGCGCTGCCCGAACGGCGGAAGATCGAACCGTTCGAACTCGTGGATCAGCAGGGACGCCCCTTCAACGCGCGCTCACTCGAGGGCCGCTGGACGCTGCTCTTCACCGGCTTTACGAACTGCCCGGACATCTGCCCGACGACGCTCGCGACCATGGCCGCGCTCGACGGGCGCCTCGGCGCGGCCGCTCCGCGCTTCCTGTTCGTCAGCGTCGATCCGGAGCGCGATACGCCGGAGCGGATCGCGGCCTATCTCGGGCATTTCGATCCGGACCTGGTCGGCGCGACCGGCAGCCGGGACGCCATCGAGTCTTTTACGCGCGGCCTGGGACTCGCGCAGGTCAGGAATCCCGGCGTGGGCGACGAATACACCGTGGATCATTCGGCCGCATTCGTGCTGATCGACCCGCGAGCGCGCCTCGCGGGTTACTTTCGGGCACCGCACGACATCGACGCGCTCGCGGCGGACCTCGCCCGCCTGCCACCCGCTGGTTAAGCTGCGTTTGAGTCAGGTCGCGTTCAGGTCAACGTCCGCATTCGCCCAGGCGCGCGCAAAGCGCACCTTGACCTCGTCGGCCTCGGCCGTGCGCTTCTGCGCGCGCAGCGCCTGCTCCAGCCCGTGCAGCGACCAGCCGTTCTCCGGATTGCGCTCGAGCTCCTCGCGATAGGCGGCTTCGGCTTCGCTGGACTTGCCGGCGGTGAGCAAGGTCGCGCCCAGCAACTGCCGCGTCGGCGCATGCCAGGCCGGCGGCTCGTCGTAGGGCAATGAATCCTCGATCGCGACTGCTTCCCTGAGCGCGGTAATCGCGCCGTCGTAGTCCCTGCCGGCGCGGGCGATCTCGGCCGTCACCACTCGCTCGGCGATCTTCACGCCGCCGATCAGCGAATAGCGGTCCCAGGCCAGCATCGCCTCGATGACCGGATCGGAAGTCGCCTTCGCGAGGTCGGCGTGATGCGCCTTCGCTTCATCCAGCCGGCCCTGCCTCGCTGCGGCCATTGCCTGACCGTAGTTCCACATCGCCTGCATGTACGGCAGGTCGTCGGCGGGCTTCGGCATCGCCTTGACCTGGTCCCAGCGCCCGAATCGAATGTCCGCGAACAGCGGCGTCAGCGAGAAATTCTGCATCGCGCCGAATCCCGGCGTGCGCATCAGCTCCGGATCGCTGGTGCGCTGGTGGGTCGCGGCGGCAGCGTCGGTCGCGACCGAGCTCGCGCCCTCCATCGTCGCAGCAAACCACAGGAAGTGGTGGTTGTGCGGCACGTAGCCGAGCGGATACACGCCCGGCCCCGGCTTGCAGGCCGCGAGATAGGCGTCGTCCGCGCCGATCGCCTTCTGGTTGGCGATCACGGCGTCGTGGTACCGGCCGACGCGCGCGTAGATATGCGCCGGCATGTGCACGAGATGGCCGGATCCCGGCAGCAGCTCGCGCAGCGTGTCCGCGGCCGCGACGCCCTTCGACGGGTCGGGCGAGGCCTCGACCGCGTGCACGTAAAGATGCAGCGCACCCGCGTGCTTCGGTGCACGCGCGATCACCGATTCGAGCTGCGAGACGACTTCAGCCGTGTGCCCTTTCGCCTTGCCGTCCGCGTCCCAGTAGTCCCAGGGCTGGAGGTCCATCAGGGATTCTGCGTGCATGGTCACCGCGTCGAGGTCGTCCGGGAATTCCGCCGCGAGCTTGCCCATCGCATCCGCATAGGCTTCGTCGAGCGGACGGCGGTCCTCCGGCGGGTTCTCGGCGTAGCGCGCGGACAGCGCCTCGATCCAGGCCTGCTCCTGGTCGCTGACGTCGTCCGCGGCATCGAGCGCGCGCTGCAGCCGGTCCCAGGCCTTGGCGTTGTTGGCCGGGTCCATCGTCGAGTTCACATGCGGCCCAAGCACGAGCGACGCGCCCCACCAGCACATCGCGCAGTCAGGATCGAGTTCCGCGGCCTTCAGGAACGAGCGCTCCGCCGCGTCGTGGTTGAACCCGTAAGTCAGCGACAGGCCCTGGTCGAACCAGCGCTGCACGTCCGCGTTCTTCGCGGTGACCGGCATGCTGTAGTCGCCGAGGCCCTCGAGCAGCGTCGCGCCGACCGGCGCCAGCGGGGGCGCCGCGGCTTCCGACTGGAGGCGGTGATAGGCGAAGTAGGCGACGGCACCGACGCCGACGCCGACGACCGCGAGCATCAGGTTGCGGTTCATGCGGATTCCCTGTCTTGAATGGATGGAGACAATCGAATACTCCGTTTCGGGGTGAATTTCAAATCCGCAGTATCGGCTGGACGCAGTCCAAAACGGGGCACTAGAATCCGGCCTCAACCCCAGGGGCACACCATGAAAAATCCATCGGTATTCCGCCGGTTTGCAATTGCCATCAGCATCTCGATCGCGGTCGCCGGACCGGTGCAGGCGGGAGGCGCGGCCATGAGCCAGGGCTACGACCAGTTGCTGCAGCTGTTCCAGGACTGGCGCGCCTTCGAGCGCCCGCCGTTCGTGGACGGCGCGCCCGACTACACGGCAGCGACTTTCGCCCGCCGCCACGCGGAACTCGCGGGCTACCAGAAGCGGCTCGCCGCTATCGACACGGCGGGCTGGCCGGTCGAACAGAAGGTGGACCATGCGCTGGTCGGCGCCGAGATGAACGGCCTCGACTTCTACATCCGCGTTTTGCAGCCCTGGGTGCGCGACCCGGCGTTCTACCAGTCGATCTGGAACGACCAGAGCGACACGCCGGCGCACGAGGGCTCCGAGCATCACGGCATCGTCGAGGTCTGGACCTACCGGTTCCCGCTGTCGAAAGAGGCCGATGCAAAGCTCACGCGCGAACTCGGCGTGGTGCCGCCGCTCCTCGCCCAGGCCGAGGGCAACCTGACCGGCAATGCGCGCGACCTCTGGGTCACGGGCGCGGGATCGATGCAGAAGCAGGTGGACTCGCTCGACGCGCTCGCGAAGAAAGCGGAGGGCGGCAGCCGGGCGCTGCACAAGGCGATCGGCGCGGCGCGCGCGGCGACGGTCCGATACGTTGCCTGGCTCGAGGCCCAGGCGCCGTCGAAGACCGGCCCCTCCGGCATCGGCAAGGAAAACTACACCTGGGTCCTGCGGAACGTCCACCTCGTGCCCATGAGCTGGGAAGAGGAAGTGGATCTGCTGAAGCGCGAACTGGCGCGCACCCACGCCGGCCTCAAGCTCGAGGAAGCACGGAACGCGGCGCTGCCCGAGCTGCCGGCGATCCAGAACGACGAGGAATACCAGCGGCGAGCCAACGACGCGGTGACCCGCTTCCTCGCCTACCTGGAGAAGCGCGATCTCTATCCGATGCGCGCCAACATGGACCCGGCGCTGCGTGCGCAGATCGGACATTACTCGCCGGTCGAGACGCGCAACTTTTTCGACATCGCGGTCCACTACGAACCGCTGACGCTCTACACGCACTTCTATCACTGGTGGGACCTGGCGCGCATGCGCGACGAGCCGCACCCGAGCCCGATCCGGCGCGGCGCTCTCTTATTCAATATCTGGGACAGCCGCGCCGAGGGCATGGCGACCGCGATGGAGGAGTTCATGCTGCACGCCGGCCTGTTCGACGACTCGCCGCGCACGCGCGAGATCGTCTGGATCATGCTGGCGCAGCGCGCCGCGCGTGGGCTCGCGTCGCTATACGCGCATTCCAACGAGTTCGACATCAAGTCGGCGAAGGCCTTCCAGGTGGAATGGACTCCGCGGGGCTGGATGAGCCCCCACCTCGACCTGCTCGGCTTCGAGCAGCAGCTCTACCTGCGCCAGCCCGGCTACGGCACGAGTTACGTGACCGGCAAGCACCTGCTCGATGACCTGATGCGCGAGCTCGCGCACACCCAGGGCAAGGACTTCACGCTCAAGCGCTACTTCGACGACGTCAACAATGCCGGCATGATCCCGGTGTCGGCGATCCGCTGGCAGCTCACCGGCAAGGGAATCGGACAATGAGAATCAGGTTCCTCGCCCTCCTCTCCACGCTCGTCCTCGCGGGCGGCGCCGAGGCCGATGTCACGCTCGAATACGACGTGCTGTTCGCCGGCAAGCTCGGCGGCGCGCAGACTACCGTGGTCGGCGACGACGGCCGGGTGCAGGTCAGCTACTCGCACCGCGACAACGGCCGTGGTCCGGACATCGAGGAGGCCATCCGGCTCGCGGCGGACGGCACGATGACGAGCTACCGGTTGACGGGCAAGACGACCTACGGCGCCCTGCTCGACGAGCAGTTCACGGTCAAGGGCACGCGCGCGAGCTGGGTGTCGAGCTCAGAACGCGGGTTCAAGGAACTGTCGGCCCCGGCGATGTACCTGCCGGGCTACGGCAGCCCCGAGACGAACGCGATGATCGTGCGCGCGTCGCAGCAGGCGGGCGGCAGCATTGCGGGCCTTCCGGGCGGCGAGCTCAAGAGCAAGCGCCTCGCGGAAGCGCGCGTCGGCCCGGCAGGCCAGGAACGCGCGGTCGCGCTCTATGCGATCACGGGCGCGGGGCTGCAGCCGGACTACATCTGGCTCGAGGACGCCGGCGACAAGCGGCTCTTCGCCAGCATCAACGTCGGCGGCAGCCACATGGTGCAGACCGGGTTCGCGGCCTACACCGCCGCGCTCGAGAAGCTCCAGGCGGCCGCGGATGCCGATTACCTGCGCGGGATCGCGCACCAGCAGGCGAAACGCCTCCCGGGACCCATCCTGATCCGCGACGTGCGCGTGTTCGACTCGAAGACGGCAAAGCTCGGCGAGGCCTCCGACGTCTACGTGAACGACGGGCGCATCGCCGCCATCTACCCGGCGGGCTCGAAGTCGGAGCAGGCGGCGACCGTGATCGAGGGGGCCGGTCGTGCGCTGCTGCCGGGCCTGTTTGACATGCACACGCACGAGGACGCCTGGAACTCGGCGCTCCAGATCGCGGGCGGGGTCACGTCGTCGCGCGACATGGGCAACGACAACGATTACCTGACGGGACTGATGGCCGACATCGCGAAAGGCGACGTCGTCGGTCCGCACATCATTCCCTGCGGCTACATCGAGGGCGAGAGCCCGTTCTCATCGCGCGGCGGATTCGTCGTCAACAGCGTCGAGGAAGCGCAGACAGCCATCGACTGGTACGCACAGCGCGGCTACCGCCAGATCAAGCTCTACAACTCGATCAAGCCTGAGTGGGCCGCTCCGATAGCGACCTACGCGCATTCGCGCGGCATCCGGGTCAGCGGGCACGTGCCCGCTTTCTCGCGCTCGGAGCGCGTGGTGCGCGAGGGCTACGACGAGCTCCAGCACATCAACCAGCTCATGCTGAATTTCGTTTCGGATCCCGACACCGACTCGCGCACAATCGTGCGCTTCAACCTGGTCGGCGAGCGATCGCACACGCTCGACCTCGATTCGCCGGCGGTGCGCGACTTCATCGCGTTGCTGGTCGAGCGCGGCACGGTCATCGACGCGACCATGGGCACCTTCGAGGGCTCGTACACGCAGCGGCCCGGCGACCTGGACCCGTCAGTCGCGATGATCGCGGATCACGTGCCGTTCGCGACCCAGCGGGCCTGGCGCGCGAATTCGACCGACGTCAGCGGCGGCAAGCTCGAGACCTACCGCGCGTCCTACCAGCGCATGATCCAGTTCCTCGGCCGCCTGTACGCGGCGGGCGTGCCGCTCGTCGCCGGCACCGACTCGATCGCCGGGTTCATGCTGCACCGCGAGCTCGAGCTCTACGTGCAGGCGGGCGTGCCGGCGGGCGAAGCGATCCGCATCGCGACCGAGAACGGGGCGCGCTATTCGGGGGTGCTGTCGGAAACCGGGACGATCGAGCGCGGCAAGCGCGCGGACCTGATCCTGGTGGACGGCGATCCGACGGCGAACATCTCCGACATCCGCCGCGTCAGCTATGTGCTGAAGGAAGGCGTGGGATTCGCGCCCGCGGAACTCTACGAGGCTTTCGGCATCCGGCGCTTCGCCGAGCCGCCCCAGATCACGCAGCCTGGCGGTCAGTAGCCGCCAGGCCTGCGCGGGGAGCAATGTTCAGCCGGAGCTGAGCGCGGCGCCGACCACGGATGCGCCGAAGATCATCCATCCGATCCACGAGATGAACCACGTGCCGGCCAGCGCGCATGCCAGCTGAGCGATGGCGACGCCGACGACGCCACGCGTCAGGCTGATGATCGCCATGACGGCGGCACCCACCGAGATCATCCAGCCGAGCGGTGTCGTGAATGGAATCGGCAACAGGATGATCACCCAGGCGACGATCAGCACGATCCAGGTCGGCTTCACCAGCGACGTGTCGATCGGCTTGCTTACAACTTCATTCATGATCTCGAACCTCCCCTGAGACGATTAGGCCCGCTCTGCGGCGGGACCGGCGGATTCTGGCACCGTCACGCCGCAGGCGCCAGCGGCCGGGGCCGGCCGAGGGCATAGCCCTGCACGAAGTCGATGCCCATGGCGCGGGCGGCTTCGAGCGCCGCCTGGTCCTCGATCTGCTCGGCCACCAGCCGGAAATTGAGCGTGCGGGCCATGCCGACCACCGCGCTGACCATGGCCTGGTTGACCGAGTCGCGGCCGAGGTCGCGCATGAACTCGCCGCCGATCTTGAGGTAGTCCATCGGCAGCTGCTTGAGGTTCGCAAAGCCGCCGAGATCGGTGCCAAAGTCGTCGAGCGCGAAGCGGCAACCCATGCCGTGCAGCACGTCGATGAACCGCCGCGCCTGCTCCAGGTTGCCGATCACGGACGTCTCCGCGACCTCGAAGCAGACCTGCTGCGGCAGCACGCCGGTGCGGTCGAGCTCGTCCACGACGAACTCGAGGAAAGTCGGGTCGGCGAGCGTCTGTCCCGATACGTTGATCGACAGGCTGCGTCCCGGCGGGATGCGGATAGCGCCGGCCGTGAGCGCGGCAAGCGCCGAGCTCAGCACCCAGCGATCGATCAGCGACATCAGGCGGTAACGCTCCGCGGCCGGAAAGAACTCGGCGGGCGCGATCGCCTGGCCTTCGTCGTGCAGGCGCACGAACACCTCCATCGCGGGCCCATTCGTTGCACCCGGGCGCGTTGGCTCGATCGGCTGCACGTACAGCTCGAAGAAGCCGTCCCGGAGCGCCGCCTGCAGCCGCTGCAGCCAGTGGATCTCGCCGCGGCTGCGCGCCACGACTTCGTCGTGCGACGAGTACACGTGGATGTGGTTGTCGTTCTGCTTCTTGGCGACGTAGCAGGCCGAGTCGGCCGCATTCATGATCTCCTCGAGCGACTGGCTGTCGCCGGTCAGCTCGACGATGCCGATGCTGACGCCGACGCTGAAGATGCGGTCTTTCCAGACGAAGCGGTATTCGCCGATCGCGCGCCAGATGTCGTCCGCAATCTGGCGCGCCTTCTCGAGCGGACAGCCGACCAGCAGCACGCCGAACTCGTCGCCGCCGATGCGCGCGACCGTGTCCGAGTCGCGCACGGCCTCGCGGATCAGCGCCGCGACCTCGCGCAGCATGTTGTCGCCCGCGAGGTGCCCGCTCGTGTCGTTGACCGCCTTGAACCGGTCGAGATCCAGGTAGCACATCACGTGGGCCTGGCGCCCGCCCCTCGCGACGTCGAGCGCCTCCGTGAGGCGGCGCTCGAACTCGCGGCGATTCACCAGGCCGGTCAGCGCGTCGTGGCTCGCCTGGTAGGACATCTGCTGCGTGATGCCGCGCAGTTCGCTGACGTCGTGCAGCATCACCGCGGCGCCCGCGATGTCGCCGAGGACTCCGCGGATCGGCGACGCGGTCGCCTCGATCCCGAGTTCGCCGCCGCTCGCGCGCGCGACCAGGATCGCCCGGCGGCCGAGGTTCACGCGATTGCCCGTAGCCAGGCACTGGCCGACGGGGTCCGGCAGCGGGCGCCGGTCATTCTCGTCCACGAAACCGATCAACGCGCCAAACGGACGCCCGATCGCATCCTCCCGGCGGATGCCGGTCAGGAGTTCGGCGGAACGGTTAATGTAGTCGACGACTCCATGGGCATCCGTCGTCAGCAATCCTTCGCCGAGCGAGTCGAGTGCGAGCTGCGACCGGTCCGGCGCGATCTCGCTCCCGGCCGGCTCGCGGTGCGGCAGCATTTCCTCGGCCGTGAACAGCACCGCCCGATGGCCGGCGGCTTCCACCGCGTTCGCCGAGAGTTCGAGCCGCGTGACCTGGCCGTGGGAATCCGCGATCTCGACTTCGACGAGCGCGGGACCCGCTTCGCCCGAGATCGCGCGGGAGATCGCGAGGCCGGCGAGATCCGCGTATTCCTTCGAGACCAGTTCGGAGATCGATCGGCCGACGAGCTGCGCGACCGGGATGCCGACCATGCGCGCGAAGGCCTCGTTGACGGCCTCGATGCGCTCGCCGTGCAGGAATGCGGCCTCGCGCATCGCGGCCAGCATCGCGCGCGTGCCGTCGGCAGGCGAATCCGCGCCGCCACGCACCGCCTGGTGCGCGGTTTCGGAATCGTCCACGAGCCGCCGCAGCCTCCGCCGCTGGATCAGGACCGTGACGGCAAGCAGGGCAGCGACAATCGCGAACACGGCGACGGCGATCACCGGGACCGTCATTCGGCCTGTCATCCCCTTCGGTGCCACGGTGAACCCGCGGCATCGTTGTTTTGTGTCCGCTGTGCGGACTTTGGCAGCATATCCCACGCTTGTACTGGCGCCCTTCGCGATTCACCATAATGGCGATGAACACCAAACTGGAAGCCGCCCGGCGGCAGATGATCGAGCAGCAGGTCCGCAGCCAGGACGTGCTGGAACCGCGCGTGCTGGAGGCGCTCGCCGCCGTGCCGCGCGAGCATTTCGTGCCCGAGGCGTATCGCGGTGTCGCTTTCGCCGATGCGGCGATCCCGATTGGCCACGGCCAATACATGCTGAAACCCGCGATCGAGGGCCGGATCCTGCAGGCGCTCGCGCCCATGCGCGGCGAGCGCGTGCTCGAGATCGGCACCGGAACGGGTTTCTTCGCGGCCTGCCTGTCGGCGCTCGCGGGATCGGTGGAAAGCATCGAAATCCACGCGGATCTCGCGGCCGGCGCCGCTCGCTCGCTGGCCGCGCTCGGCATCGACCGGGTGCAGGTCACGACAGGCGACGCCTTTACGCAGGATCCCGGCAGCGGCTACGACGTGATCGCGGTGACGGGTTCGTTGCCGGTGGACGACCCGCGCTTCGAGCGCGCGCTCACCGTCGGCGGCCGCCTGTTCGTCGTGGTCGGCACGCCGCCGGTCATGCAGGCGCGGCTCGTCACGCGCACGTCGGAGAAGTCCTGGCTGCGCGAGCCGCTGTTCGAAACAGCGATCGAGCCGCTCGACAACGCGATGCCGGCATCCCGTTTCACGTTTTGAAACCACTGGAGCCGTGATTCAGGGTCATTCCGAGAATTATTTCCCCACTTCTGCGGCCTTGTTAACCCATCTTGTCGGGGGTAAGTTGGTGATATACACTACTAACACAGTAGTAGTCCTACCTACCCTCCTGTGCCCAAGGAATGTCTTCGCATGAACACCCGATTCTTCGTCCACTCGATCCTCGTCGCTGCCGGCCTCAGCGCCGGCGCGGCCGGCGCCGCCGACCTCAAGGATGTCTACGAGCGCGCGCTCACCAATGATCCCGTGATCCGCGAAGCGGATGCGCTCCGCCTCGCCGCGCGCGAATCGCGCCCGCAGGCGATCGGCGGATTGCTGCCGCAGATCAACGGCTCAGGCCGGCACAACGAGACCGAAACCGACGACGCGTTTACCGACATCGA
The DNA here is from genome assembly GCA_031404555.1 of Gammaproteobacteria bacterium. Taxonomy (GTDB): domain Bacteria; phylum Pseudomonadota; class Gammaproteobacteria; order Steroidobacterales; family Steroidobacteraceae; genus SCUD01. Next base: position 19,803 of record JANNHT010000275.1, on the reverse strand, counting down.
TCCGCCGGATCCGCCGGATCCGACGCTGCGGGCAACGGACGGCGACAGCACGGACTGGAACGTGAGCCTGCGCCAGAGCCTCTTCAGCTGGCAGAACTGGGCGACGCTCCGGCGCGCGAGCGCGGAGACCGCACAGGCCGAAGCCGATTACGACGCCGCGCAACAGGACCTGATCCTGCGAACGTCGGAAGCCTATTTCAACGTATTGGCCGCGCAGGACACGCTCGAGGCCGCTCAGGCCGCGCACGATGCGATCGCGCGCCAGCTCGAGCAGTCGGACAAGCGCTTCGAGGTCGGACTCATCGCGGTGACTGACGTGCAGGAAGCGAAGGCGGCCTTCGACTCCGCGACCGCGGCGCTGATCCAGGCCAAGCGCAACCTCGCGACCACCGGCGAACGCCTTCGCGAGCTGACCGGCGACACCTTCGACGTGCTGGAAAAGCCCGGTTCAGACATGCCGCTCGCAGCGCCGAATCCGGCGAGCGCCGAGGACTGGGTGAAGCTCGCGATGGAACAGAACGCGCGGCTGATATCGAGCCGGCTCGCCGCTGACATCTCGCGCCAGGATCTCAGCTTCGAGCGCGGCGGGCACTACCCGAGCCTCGACCTGGTGGTGACGCATGGGGACTCCGAGTCCGAGTTCGATGTGACGACGACCACGACCGCCGGTACGTTTGACACCGTGTCCAGCGCGGATGGCGATGACACGACCATTTCGCTGCAGGTGACGGTGCCGATCTTCTCGAGCGGCGTGACGCAGTCGCGCGTGCGCCAGGCGGGCTACCGCCATGTCGCGGCGCGCGAACGGCTCGAGCGCACGGCGCGCGAGACCGAGCGCGAGACGCGCGATGCCTATCTCGGCGTGAATTCCGAGGTGGCCAGGGTGCAGTCGCTGCGCCAGGCGGTCGAATCGGCGCAGACCGCACTGCAGGCGACCGAGGCCGGTTACGAGGTCGGCACGCGCACGTCGGTCGACGTGCTGGAAGCGCGTCGTAGGCTGTTCGAAGCGCAAACCAACTACGCGCGCGCCCGCTACGACTACCTGCTGAACGTGCTGCGGCTCCAGCTCGCCGCCGGCACGCTCGACCAGACGGGCCTGACGGCCATCAACGGGCTGCTGACGGAATCCGTCAGCGTCCGCTGATCACGTCGCATCCGGGACGGCGGCCTCCGTGCCGCCGCCCGATGCGCGGCTGAGCCGGTCGGCGATCGCCGCCCAGGCCTCGGTCGCGGGCACGGCCTCGACCAGGATCCGCGTCGCACCCGAGCGATCGAGCGCGCGCAGCGTCGCATACAGCGCCTGGCCATAGCGTGACGGTTCGGCCGGCAACGGCCGCCAGGTGATGCGGTCGGGCGCGATCGGCGCGACCGCGTATGTCAGCACGGCGAGCGCCTCGCCAGAGCGCAGGCCGCGTTCGATCTCCGCGTTGAGCGCGTCGCCTTCCACGAGCACGAGCGGCGTGCGCGGCGCGTAGTGGGAACGCTCGCGGCCTGGCGCGCGCGGCGACGAGGCATCGGCCTCGCAGAGCCGGCCCACCACGTCCACGATCTGCGGCCGCGACACGGCGCCGGGGCGCAGCAGCGTCACGCGCCCGTCGAGGCAGGCGACGATCGTTGACTCGAGCCCGACCTCGCAGTCGCCGCCGTCCAGCACCAGCGCCACGCTGCTCCCTAACTCCTCGTGCACATCCGCCGCCCGGGTCGGGCTGATGCGGCCATAGCGATTCGCGGACGGCGCCGCGATCCCGCGGCCGAAGGCCGCGAGCAGCGCGCGCGCGACCGGATGCGCGGGAGCGCGCAGTGCGACGCTCGCCTGGCCGCCGGTGACCGCGGGATGCACCGACGCGGCTTTCGGCACCACGAGCGTCAGGGGCCCGGGCCAGAAGGCCTCGGCGAGCCGCAGGGCAGGCTCCGGCATCACTTCGGCATAGCGCCCGGCGGCAGCTAGGTTGCTGACGTGCACGATCAGCGGATGGCTCGTGGGGCGGCCCTTGGCGGCGAAGATGCGCGCGACCGCTTCGGGATTGTTCGCGTCGCCGCCGAGGCCATAGACAGTCTCGGTCGGAAAGGCGACCAGTTCGCCCGCATTCAGGAGCGCTACGGCTTTCTCGATCCGGTCGGCCTGCGGCAGCATCCGCCCATGATAAGCGCCGCGGCGCGGTCGCATCACTCGAGCGGTATGCGCTCCCAGCCCGTCCCGGTGCGGCGCAGCTCATAGGCCGGCCAATAGTGCCGGTCGAGGCGCATCGTCAGCACCTCGACCGCGTCGTTCCAGCTCACGGTCTTCAAGCGGACGGACGAACGGTCAGTGCGCCCGGAGATCGCGCGGATGAAGGCGTCGAGATCAGCGACCGGCGCGCCGTCCACCTCGGTGATGCGCCGGCCCGCCCACAGCTTGTAGCGCGAAGCCGGCGAGCCGTACATGAAGAAGGCGACGAACACGCCGTCCGGCTGGATGCCGCGCTGGGCGGCCATCGCGCGGTGCGGCGACTGCAGGGTCGCGCCGGCCCAGATCAGCACGCGCTCGATGTCGCGCCCGGAGAGCGCCACCGTCTTGAGCGGCACCACGAGCTCCGCGCCGGAGCGCCACAGCGTCAGCGTGACCTCGGGTGCGCGCACCGCGGCGCTCACGTCGCCGAAACTGTTGACCACCTTGCCATCCACCGCGAGCAGCAGGTCGCCGGGCGCCAGCAGGTCGGACGCGGGCGAACCCGCGACGAGGCGCTCGATCGTCAGCACCTGGCGGTCCTGCGGATTGTGCGCGGTGACACGCGCGATCCAGTCCTCTCGGAGCCCCAGGCGACGCGCCTCGGCGAGTGACAGCAGGCCGAACTCGGCCTCCGCGGAATAGAGCGTGCGGCCGTCGCGCGCGTACTCGAGCATCTCCCGGACGATGCCGGCGGGAACGCCCATGTTCTGCTGCTCGAGCTGGCGACCGTTCTCGTAGGCGAAGCTCGACCACAGCGCGAGCACCTCGCCGCGCCGGTCAGCGATCACGCCGTCGAAATCCGTGGGCCCGTTGACGAGGCGGATCACCTCGAGGTTTGCGTCGCGGAACTGAAGCGTGCGCGACAGCGGGAACGAGACCGGGCCGATCGAGGCGACGGTCGCCTGCTGCGACACGACGCGGTTGTCATCCTGCAGGCCGACGACCTGCACCAGCTCGCCGGTCAGCGGCGCGCGGCCGGCAAAGCGCACGGCCGCGACCGGCGTGTCGCCGAGCTGCTTCGGGTCGTAGCGGACGACCGCGAGGTTGTGCAGCGGATGCACGTACTCGACGGTGCCGTCCACCTCGATCGTGCCGGCGAAGGTGAGCCGCACGTCGCCGATCGCGACCGGCACGGTGTTGCGATCCACCGCCACGAGCCCCTTCACGGCGTCGAGCACGACGCCGGTGCCGTGGTAATTGCGCTCGGTCACGCCGGACACCGAATACGGCATCGTGAACTCGACCAGCACCAGCGACGGCGCGATCGAATCCACCAGCCGGTCGCCGGTGCGCGCGAACTGCGTGGCGCCGGGCTTCGGCGGCGCCGCATCGGGGCCCGCGGACACCGGCTCGCAGGGCCACAGGCCCGAGGTGTCGCTGCGCGTGCAGTGGTTCATCGCGAACCAGTCGCGATCGATGCGGATCGTCCCGAGCTGCGGCGTGCGCGTCTCTTCGGGCGTGAAGTAGCGCACCGTCACGCGCTGGCCGTGTCCGAGCGTCGCGATGACCGCCTGTGCGTCCGCGAGCTTCGCGAGCGGGTGGCCGTCGAGCTCGGTCAGCACCGCACCGCGCGGGATGCCCGCGGAGCCGAAGGTGTAGCCGGGGTTCGCGACATAGACACCCGCGATCGGAACGTTCAGGTGGCGCGCCATCTGCCAGGACAGCGTGTGCAGCACGCCGTCGCCGATCTCGAGGTAGTCGGCCGGCGTGATCTCGCGCAGATCCTGCACCGGCAGCTTGACGGTGCGCGACTCGCCGCCGCGCACGATCGCGAGCTCGACTTCGCCGCCGACGCGGTTGTCGAGCAGTTCCTCGAGCGCGTCGAAATCGGCGACCTGCCGCCCGTCCATCGACACCAGGATGTCACCAACGGCGAGCTGCTCGTAGGCCACAGAACCGGGCTGCACCTCGATCACGACCAGCATGCCGGTGCGTGCCGGTGCGAACCGGCGCGCCGAAGCCTCGGCGCCCGCCGGGAGGCCGAGGCGGCGCAACTCGTCGTAGGGCGTGTAGCGGAACACGGTCTGCAGCGTGCCGCGGCTGACCGGTTCGCCGTCCTGGATCAGCTCGAGCGCACGCTCCACGCGTGTGAGCGGCAGGTAGAAGCTCGACTGCGCGCCGCTCGAGCCGCCGGCATTCAGCGCCAGCACGCGGCCCTGGATGTCGATCACCGGCGAGCCGGAGGAGCCGCCGGAAGTGCCCGAGGCCGCCTGGTAGTAGAACGTGTTGAAGTCGTTGTACTTGCCGACGCCGTACTCGGGTGCCTGCCGGTCGAGCCGCGCGAGCGTGCCCGCGAGGATCGAGAGCTGTTCGCCGGCGTCGTTGCCCACCACCCGGATCTCCACGCCGATCTGCGCCCCTTCCGGATGCAGCGGAAGCTCGGCCGGTTCGATGAAACGCAGCTTCGACGGGTCGTAGCGATACAGCCCGAAATCGTGCACCGGATCGCGGTAGACCGGCTGCAATTCGACCTCTTCCCGGTTGATGAAGGTCGCAAGCGCCGTCACCGGGCCCGGGGTGACGACGTGCCGGTTGGTCAGGATCAGCCCGCGCTTCGCGTCGACGACGAACCCCGTCGCTTGCGACGACGTGTTCCATTCGGTGTCGAAAGCGCGCGTCTGGTCGATCTGGATTGCGACTACGCCGGTCGAGATGCGCTCGAGCGTGCGGGTCCAGCCGGAGGACTGCTCGATTTCTATCTGGGGGCTGGCCGCGAATGGCAGGAGCGCCGCGACGAGCGCCAGGCCTGAGCGTTCAATCCAGCCGGTAACGGAATGCGTCATGAAAACGGTCCCTGAATTCGTCGAGCGTGAATCGGTGATGCTGCGTGCCGACGGTCGCGATCTTGATCGCACCCATCAGCGACGCGACGCGCCCTGTCGTCTGCCAGTCGAGGCCGTGCAGCAGGCCGAACAGCAGGCCGGCCCGGTACGCATCGCCGCAGCCGGTCGGATCGACCACCTGCGCCGCGCGAACCGCCGGAATCTCGAGTGAACTGCCGCCGGCGTGAATCAGCGAGCCTTCAGCGCCGCGGGTCACGATGTATGCCCTGACCCTCGACGCCAGCGCCCCGGCCGACAGGCCGGTGCGCTCCTGGAGCAACTGCGCTTCGTAGTCATTGACCGTGACCCAGTCCGCGCGTTCCACGAATGCGGCCAATTCCGGCCCATTGAACAGTGTCATCGCCTGGCCCGGATCAAAGACGAACGGGATGCCGGCGCGCGCGAACTGTTCCGCGTGCGCGATCATGCCTTCGCGGCCGTCGGGCGCGAGCACGCCGATCGTGATGCTGCCGTCCGTCGGCACGTCGAGCCGCCAGGAGTGGTTCATCGCGCCCGGGTGGAAGGCGGTGAGCTGGTTGGCATCGAGGTCGGTCGTGATGTAGGCCTGCGCCGTGTACTCGTCCTCGATCACGCGCACATGACGCTGCGACATCCCGTTCGCGATCATCCAGTCGCGGTACGGGCCGAAATCGTGGCCGACCGCACCCATCGCATGGCCGTCGCACTCGAGCAGCTTCAGGTTGAACGCGATGTTGCCGGCGCAGCCGCCGAAGTAGCGACGCAGCGTCGGCACCAGGAACGACACATTCAGCATGTGGATCTTGTCGGGCAGGATCTGGTCGCGGAAACGGCCCGGGTAGACCATCACCGTGTCGAAGGCGAGCGACCCGCAGACTAGTGCGGCCAAGCGAGCACCAGCAGCCAGTTGACGGTGAGCAGAACGAAAGCGACGAACACCGCGGCCGAACCGAGTTCCTTGGCGATGCCGGAGAGCGGGTGGCGTTCAAAACCGATCCGGTCGATCGCGGCCTCGATCGCGCTGTTCAGGAGCTCGACCGCCAGCACCAGGAACATGGGCCCGACCAGCAGCGCGCGCTCGACGCCGTTCGCGCCGAGCCAGAGCCCGAGTGGGATCACGACGAGCGCGAGCAGGCACTCCTGGCGAAACGCCGATTCCTCGCGCCAGGCGGCGCCGAAACCGCGCCAGGTGCTGCCGAACGCGCGCAGCAGGCGCGCCGCGCCGGTCCGCTTGTCGGGACGGTCGTTCAAGTTGTGGCCGGCTTCCAGGCGACGTCGAGCTGGCGCGCCGCGCGTACGTCGTCGAGGCGTCGCACCGGCATCGTATGCGGCGCCGCCTTGACGGTCGCGGCGTCGCTGCCCGCCTCGCGCAGGATCGCCGCGAGCGCCTCGACGAATCCGTCCAGCTCCTCGCGCGATTCGGTCTCGGTCGGCTCGATCAACAGGCACTCCGGCACCAGCAGCGGGAAGTACGTGGTCGGCGCATGGTAGCCATGGTCCAGCAGCCGCTTCGCGAAGTCCATCGCCGTGACACCCGTCTCGCGCGCGAGCCGCTTCAGCGTAACGATGAACTCGTGGCTCGCGCGGCGGCCGGGATAGGCGGGCTCGAAACCGGCCTCGGTGAGCCGCGCCAGCAGGTAGTTCGCATTCAGCGTCGAGTATTCGGCGACGCGGCGCATGCCGGCGGCGCCGAGGATGCGCATGTACACCCAGGCGCGCAGCAGCACGCCCGTGTTGCCCATGAATCCCGACAGCCGGCCGATGGACTGCGGCAGGTCGCGCTCGTCGAGCCAGCGATAGCGCCCGTCCTCGTGGCCGACCACCGGCACCGGCAGGTAGGGCAGCAGCCGCTTGCCGACGCCGACCGCGCCCGAACCCGGCCCGCCCCCGCCGTGCGGCGTCGAGAAGGTTTTGTGCAGATTCATGTGGATAACGTCGAAGCCCATGTCGCCCGGACGCACCTTGGCGAGGATCGCGTTGAGGTTTGCGCCGTCGTAGTACAGCAGCCCGCCCGCCGCGTGCACGCGCTTCGCGATCTCGACGATGCGCCGCTCGAACACGCCGAGCGTGCTCGGGTTCGTCAGCATGATGCCGGCGGTCCTCGGCGACAGCGCCGCATCGAGGGCGTCGAGGTCCACGTCGCCATTCGGCAGCGAAGCGATTTCACGCACGACCATGCCGCACATGGTCGCGGTCGCCGGGTTGGTGCCGTGCGCCGCATCCGGCACGATGATCTCGTTCCGCGCCGTGTCGCCGCGCGCGCGGTGATAGGCGCGGATCATCGCAACGCCCGCGAACTCGCCCTGGGCGCCGGCCATCGGCGTCAGCGACACGCCGGCCATGCCGGTGACATGGCGCAGCATCTCCTGGAGTTCGAACAGGCAAGCGAGCACGCCCTGCCCCGTCGCTGCCGGCGCGAGCGGATGGCGGCCCAGGAATTCCGGCAGCATCGCCAGCGCATTGCAGGCCCGCGGGTTGTACTTCATCGTGCAGGAGCCGAGCGGATAGAAGTGGGTGTCGATGCCGAAGTTGAGGCGCGACAGCCGCGTGTAGTGCCGCACGGCCTGGAGCTCCGACACCTCCGGCAGCGGCGGCGGGCGCCGGCGGCGGAAAGCGTCCGGAATTCCGGCGTCGGCCGGCGCCGGATACTGCGCAGTCGCGCCGCGTCCCGGCTGGGTCAGCTCGAAGATCAGCGGTTCGGACTTGCGTGTCGGCGCGTTCATGCGACCGCCTTGCGGCCGAGCAGGCTGCCCAGCACGCGCGCATAGGTGGCGATGTCGGCGGCGGTGCGCGTCTCGGTCGCGCACACCAGCAGGGCATGGCCGAGCTCGGGATAGTCGCGCGCGAGATCGTGGCCACCGACGATGCCCTCTGCGGCGAGCGCTTCGAGCAGCGGCGCGACCGGGCGGTCGAGCTGAAGCACGGCCTCGTGGAAGCGGGGGCCCGCGAAGGCGGCGCGTACGCCGCGGATCGCGGTCAACGCATCAACGAGTTCGCGCGTGCGTGCCGCGCAGGCGGCCGCGACGCGTTCGAGCCCGACCGGGCCGAGCAGCGCGAGGTGAATCGTCGCCGCGGTCATCAGCAGGCCCTGGTTGGTGCAGATGTTGGACGTCGCCTTGCCGCGGCGGATGTGCTGCTCGCGCGCCTGCAGCGTCAGCGTGTAGCCGCTCCGGCCGTCCAGGTCCACGGTGCGGCCCGCGATGCGCCCGGGCATCTGCCGCACGTGTTCCTTGCGGCTCGCCATGAAACCGACGTAGGGACCGCCCGAGGACAGCGGTACGCCGAAGGGTTGCGCGTCGCCGCAGGCGATGTCGGCGCCGCCCTCTCCCCATTCACCCGGCGGCGCGAGGAGCGCAAGCGCGACCGGATTGACGGCGCCGATCACGAAAGCGCCCTGCTCGCGCGCAAACCGCGTGAGCGCGCCGACGTCCTCGAGCTGGCCGAAATAATTCGGCTGCGGAATCACGATCGCGGTGATGTCGGTGCCGGCGAACTTCGCGAGCGCCTTCAGGTCCGTCGTCCCGGTCGCCGGATCGTAGGGCACCGGCTCGAGCGTGAGTCCCTGGCCCTCGGTGATGACCTGCGCGACGCGGCGCCAGACCGGGTTCACCGTCTGCGGCATCAGGATGCGCGCGGACTGCGAGCGCCGGTGCGCGCGCACCGCCAGCAGGCAGGCCGCGGCGAGCGCGGAGGCGCCGTCATAGAGCGAGGCGTTCGACACGTCCATCGCGGTCAGGCCGGCGATCATGGACTGGAACTCATACATCGTCTGGAGCGTGCCCTGGCTCGCCTCGGCCTGGTACGGCGTGTAGGCGCTGTAGATCTCGCCGCGCGACGTCAGCGCCCAGACCGGCGCCGGGATGTGGTGCTCGTAGGCGCCCGCGCCGATGAAGTTGAGCCGCTGCCCGTCAGTCGACGCGCGAAGCGCAGCGAGGCGCGACACCTCCATCTCCGTCAGCGCCTCGGGCACGCCCGGCAGGTCCTGTACCCGCAGCTCCGGCGGGATCTCGTCGAAGAGCGCATCGATGCCGCTCGCGCCGATGCGATCGAGCATCGCGCGCACGTCGGCGGCGGTGTGCGGGATGTACGGCATTCAGGCTCCGGCGATTTCGGCCGCGTAGGCCGCGGCATCAAGCGGAGCGCTCGCGCTGGCGGCGGGCTTCAGGCGCATGATCCAGCCCTTGCCATAGGGATCCTGGTTGATCAGCTCGGGCTCCGTCGCGAGCGCGGCGTTGCCGGCGACGACCACGCCCGCGAGCGGGCTGTAGACGTCGGATGCGGCCTTGACCGACTCGACGACCGCGCAGGCGTCGCCCATCTTCAGTTGACGCCCTGCTTCAGGTACTTCGACGAACACCAGGTCGCCGAGCGCGGCCTGCGCGTGATCGGTGATGCCGATCTCGACGCTGCCGTCCGGCAGCGCGCGCACCCACTCGTGACTCTTCGTGTATCGCAGGTCGGCGGGAATCTCGCTCATACGGGTCTCCGTGTCAGGTGTCGATCAGGCTCTTGCCGTAGCGGACGAATGGGGGCTTGACGATGCGCGCGGGCAACCGCTTGCCGCGGATCTCGACTTCGACCTTGCCCGTGGTCGCGGCGGGCACGCGCGCGAGGCCGATCGAGCGCTCGAGTGTCGGCGAGAACGTGCCGCTCGTGACTTCGCCGCCGCCCGCGGCGGAGACGACCGGCTGGTGCGAGCGCAGCACGCCGCGCTCCTCGAGCACGAGCCCGACCAGCTTCCGGGCCGGGCCCGCATCGCGCTCGGCGACGAGCGCCTGCTTGCCGATGAAATCGCGCGTGTCGTCGATCGCGACCGTCCAGGCGAGTCCCGACACGAGTGGCGACACCGTCTCGTCCATGTCGCTGCCGTAGAGATTCATGCCGGCCTCGAGGCGGAGCGTGTCGCGCGCACCGAGTCCGCAGGACGCGACGCCGGCGGCGGCGAGCGCCTGCCAGGTCGCGGCCGCCTCCTCCGCCGGCAGCATGAGTTCGAACCCGTCCTCGCCGGTGTAGCCGGTGCGCCCGACAAACCATTCGTCCGCGGCGTGGCCGGTGAACGGCTTGAGCGCATTCGCCGGCGCGCGGGCCGCCGACGGGATGACGGCGGTCGCCTTCGCGCGCGCATTCGGTCCCTGGACCGCGATGATCGCGAGGTCGCGGCGCGGGACGACCGCAACGCCGACCGGCTTCGCGTGTTCCTTGATCCAGGCGATGTCCTTGTCGGCGGTGCCGGCATTGACGACCAGGCGGTACCAGCGATCATCCATGCCGTAGGCGATGAGATCGTCGATCACGCCGCCGTCGGGGCGCAGCAGGCAGCTGTAGAGCGCCTTGCCCGGCGTCTTCAGGCGGCCGACGTCGTTCGCGAGGAGTCGCAGCAGGAGCGGGCGCACGCCAGCGCCGCGCAGGTCCACCGCGCACATGTGCGAGACGTCGAACATGCCGGCATCGCGGCGCACCGCGTGGTGCTCGTCGATCTGCGAGCCGTAGCCGACCGGCAGGTCCCAGCCCCCGAAATCGACCATGCGCCCGCCGGCGGCGAAATGCTGGTCGTAGAGCGGCGTGCGTCGTCCCATCGTGTCGCTTCCCCTGCGATCGGCCCCGGCCGATCGTGCGCCAAAAAAAAGGGGGCGGCGGGCCATGACGACCCGCCGCCCCTCTGTCCTGATACCTGAGAGATTGGGTACCGGGCCTGACCCGGTTCCGCTCCCCTTCGGTGGGCCCTTCAGGGCCGCTCTCCAGAGTTCGCCAGAACCTGCCGTTCGGGTGCCTGAGCGTTTCCGGGCGGGTTGCGCCTTCGGCGCCGCGCGTGCGCGGTCTCTCCGGCAGGTTCAATTCGCGACCGCCGGATTCTAGCGGAAAGCGCCGGGTTGCACAGGGTATCATCGCGCTCCTACCCGTCCTGGCACCGGAGACTGGCCCATGTCCCGACCGTGGCTGGCATTGCTGATGCTGATCAGCACCCTGGCCCTCGCGCCCACGACTGCGGCGGCCGACGCATCCGCCGACCTGCTGGCGCTGTTCGAGCGCGAATGGCAGCGCGACCTGTCGGACAACCCGCTGCTCGCGACCTACCGCGGCGACACGCGCTATGACGAGCTGTGGCCGGACATCTCGCCCGCCGCGCAGGACGCGCGAAACGCCGCCGACGCGAAGGTGCTGGTCGACCTCGCTGAGATCCCGCGCGGCGAGCTTTCCGCCGCACAGCAACTCGATTACGACCTCTTCCAGTACGAGTACGAGGACCGCAAGGCGGCCGCCGCCTTCCACCCCGAGTACTACGAGATCCGCGCGCGCGAGGGCCCGCAGTCGCTGAGCGAGGTCACCGAGCTGATGCCGTTCGCGACCGTTGCGAACTACGAGACCTGGCTCAAGCGCCTCGCCACGGTGCCCGCTTTCCTCGACCAGAACGGCGAACAGTTGAAGCGCGCCGCAGCGGCGAAGCACACCCAGCCGCGCGTGATCATGGACCGCGTGCTGCCGCAGCTCGAGGTGCAGATACCGGACGACCCCGAGAAGAGCCCGTTCTTCGGGCAGTTCACGCGCTATCCGGACGCGATTCCCGCCGCAGAGCGCGAGCGCCTCTCCGCCGCGGCGCGGAAGGTCATCGCGGAGAGCGTGATCCCGGCGTACCGCCGGTTCACGCAGGTCTTCAAGGAGACCTACCTGCCCGCCTGCCGCGAGACGGTCGGCATCTGGGACACGCCGGACGGCCGCGCCTTCTACGCAAACCGCGCGCGCTATCACACGACGACCTCGCTGACGCCCGAGCAGATCCACGAGATCGGGCTGGCGGAAGTGGCGCGGAATCGCCGCGAGATGCAGAAGGTCATGGACCAGGTCGGCTTCAAGGGCGAGCTGACCGATTTCTTCGAGTATCTGCGCACGGACCCGCAGTTCTACTACCGGACGCCGGATGAGCTGTTCCGCGCCTACGCCTTCATCACGAAGGTGATCGACCCGGAGCTGCCCAGGTATTTCGGCAAGCTCTACCGCACGCCTTTCGGCCTGCGCGCGATCCCGGAGAACAGCGCGCCGACCACGACGACCGCGTATTACCAGGGCCCGTCCATCGACGGCACACGCCCGGGCTATTACTACGTCAACCTGTACCGGCCCGAGGTGCGGCCGAAGTACGAGATGGAAGTGCTGACCGCGCACGAAGCCGCGCCGGGACATCACCTCCAGATCGCGCTCGCCCAGGAGCAGACCGACCTCGCGAAGTTCCGGCGCTTCGGTAACCAGACGGCGTACACCGAGGGCTGGGCGCTCTACTCCGAGCGTCTCGGCTACGAGCTCGGCCTCTACAAGGATCCGTATTCGCGCTTCGGCCAGCTCACCTACGACCAGTGGCGCGCGGTGCGCCTGGTCGTCGACACCGGCATGCACCAGATGGGCTGGACGCGCCAGCAGGCGATCGACTACTTCATGGCGAACGCGGCGAAGACCGAAACCGACATCGTCAACGAGATCGACCGCTACATCGCCTGGCCGGGCCAGGCGCTCGGCTACAAGATCGGGCAGCTCAAGATCCTCGAGCTGCGCCAGCGCGCCGAAGAGGCGCTCGGCGATCGCTTCGACATCCGCGCCTTCCACGACACGATCCTCGCGACCGGTTCCGTGCCGCTCGAGATCCTCGAGCAGACGGTGGACGCCTGGATCGGAGCCCAGCGGCAACCATGATCGGCGCGCGCCGCGCCTCGGTCGCGGTACGCATCGGCGCCGTCACGGTCGGCGGCGGCGCCCCCGTCGTCGTCCAGTCGATGACCAACACCGACACCGCAGACGTGCAGGCGACCGCCGTGCAGGTGCGCGAGCTCGCGGAAGCAGGCTCGGAAATCGTGCGCGTGACGGTCAACACTGACGAAGCTGCCGCGGCAGTGCCCCTGATCAGGGATCGGCTGCTCGCGCAGGATTGCGCCGTGCCGATCGTCGGCGACTTCCACTTCAACGGCCACAAGCTGCTCGCCGCCCACCCCGCCTGCGCCGAGGCGCTCGCCAAGTACCGCATCAATCCCGGCAATGTCGGCCGCGGCAGCAAGCGCGACCCGCAGTTCGCGGCGATGATCGAGACCGCCTGCCGCTACGGCAAGCCGGTGCGCATCGGCGTCAATTGGGGCAGCCTCGACCAGGACCTGCTGACGCGGATGATGGACGAGAACTCGCTCGCCGCGGAGCCGCTCGATGCGCTCGCGGTGCTGCGCGAGGCGACCGTCGTCTCCGCGCTCGCCTCGGCGGCGCGCGCCGAGGAGTTGGGACTGCCGCACGACGCGATTGTCATCAGCAGCAAGGTCAGCGGCGTGCAGGACCTGATCGCGATCTACCGCGCGCTCGCGGCACGCTGCGACTATCCGCTGCACCTCGGGCTCACCGAGGCCGGCATGGGCGCCAAGGGCGTCGTGTCCTCGACCGCGGCGATCGCCGTGCTGCTCCAGGAGGGCATCGGCGACACGATCCGCGTGTCGCTCACGCCTGAGCCCGGCGGCGACCGCACGAATGAAGTGCGGATCGCGCAGGAGATCCTCCAGAGCCTCGGGCTGCGCGCCTTCCTGCCGCGCGTCGTCGCCTGCCCGGGCTGCGGGCGCACGACCAGCAGCTACTTCCAGGAACTCGCGCAGCGCATCCAGGACCACGTGCGGGAGCGAATGCCGGAATGGAAGCGAGACTACGACGGCGCGGAGAACATGACGGTCGCGGTCATGGGCTGCGTCGTCAACGGCCCCGGCGAGAGCAAGCACGCGAACATCGGGATCAGCCTGCCCGGCACGGGCGAGCGGCCGGTCGCGCCCGTGTACGAGGACGGCGAGAAGACGGTGACGCTCAAGGGCGAGCGCATCGCCGAGGAATTCCAGGAACTGGTCGAACGCTATGTCGCGCGCCGCTTTGCGCGCCGGGAGGCCTGATGGAGACACTGAAGGAACGCAAATGCGCGCCCTGCGAGGGCGGCGTGCGACCGCACGATGCGCAGTCCGCCGCCGGCATGATGAAGCTGCTGCACGCGGACTGGCGGCTCGCCGAGGATGGCAAGGCCATCCGCCGCGACCTGAAGTTCCCGGATTTCTGGCGCACCATGAGCTTCGTCAATGCGCTCGCGCACGTCGCGAACGTCGAAGACCACCATCCGGACCTCGAGATCGGCTACAACTACTGCCGCATCCGCTACTCGACGCATGCGATCGGCGGCCTGTCGGACAACGATTTCATCTGCGCGGCCAAGGCCGACGCGCTGCTGTGACCAAGAGGGGACGCATCCCTTTGGAAAGTAACCGCTAGTGTTTTCACTGGATCCGTCGAACCCAAAGGGATGCGTCCCCTCTTGATCGATGCGGCGCATCGGCGTGTGATCTTCGCCTCCTCGCTCGGCACCGTGTTCGAGTGGTACGACTTCTACCTCTACGGCACGCTCGCGGTGTTCTTCTCCGCGCTCTTCTTCCCGCCCGGCAACGACACGGCCGCCTTCCTCGCGAGCCTCGCGACTTTCGGCGCGGGATTTGCCGTGCGCCCGATTGGCGCCCTGGTGTTCGGCCGCATTGGCGACCTGATCGGGCGCAAGTACACCTTCCTGATCACGATCGTCGTGATGGGCCTGGCGACCGCGCTCGTCGGCGTGCTGCCGACCTATTCGCAGATCGGCATCTGGGCGCCGGTGCTGCTGGTTGGGCTGCGGCTCGCGCAGGGACTCGCGCTCGGCGGTGAGTACGGCGGCGCGGCGACCTACGTCGCCGAGCACGCCCCGCGTGGCAAGCGCGGCTATTACACGAGCTGGATCCAGACGACCGCGACGCTCGGATTCTTCCTGTCGCTCGCCGTGATCCTCGCCTGCCGGCTCGGCTTCGGCGAGGAGGCCTTCCGCGACTGGGGCTGGCGCGTGCCCTTCCTGCTCTCGGTCGTGCTGCTCGGCGTGTCGGTCTACATCCGGCTCAAGCTCCAGGAGTCGCCGGTCTTCGTCGAGATGAAGGCCGAGGGCAAGCTCTCGCGCGCGCCGCTGACCGAGAGCTTCGGCCGCTGGCAGAACGCGCGCATCGTGCTGCTCGCGCTGTTCGGCGCGACCGCGGGCCAGGGCGTCGTCTGGTACACGGGCCAGTTCTATGCGCTCTTCTTCCTGCTGAACACGCTGAAGCTCGACTTCAAGTCCGCGTACCTGCTGATCGCGGGCGCGCTCCTGATCGGCACGCCGTTCTTCGTCTGGTTCGGAAAGCTGTCGGACCGCGTCGGGCGCAAGCGCATCATGGTCGCGGGCTGCCTGCTCGCGGCGCTCACCTTCATCCCGATCTTCAAGGGGCTGACGCTCTCGGTGAACCCGGCGCTGGCCGAGTTCGAGGCGCGGGCGGCGATCACGGTCGCGGGCGAGGACTGCCGCTTCCGGGTGTTTGCGAAACCGGCGACGCCCTGCGACCAGGCGCGCGATCTCCTGACAAAGGCCGGCGTGAGCTACGAGACGCTACCGCCGGAATCAGGCCAGTCGGTCGTCACGACGATCGCCGGCACGCGGCTCGAGGGATACGACGAGGCGCACTACCGCGAGGCGCTGCTCGCGGCCGGCCATCCGGACGCGGCGGATCCCGCGCGGGTCAATTGGGTGGTCACGCTCCTGCTGCTGACCGTGCTGATGCTCTACGTGACCATGGTCTACGGGCCGATCGCGGCGTATCTCGTCGAGCTCTTCCCGTCGCGCATACGCTATTCGTCGATGAGCCTGCCGTATCACATCGGCAACGGCTGGTTCGGCGGTTTCCTGCCCTTCCTGGCGGCCGCGCTCGTGGTGCTGACTGGCAACGTCTATTACGGGCTCTGGTACCCGATCGCCGTCGCGGCGATAAGCGGCCTGATCGGCCTCTTCTGGCTGAAAGAAACCAAGGACGTCGATCTCCGCTCGTAAAAGGGGCTGTCAAAGGGGACGCACCCCTTTGATCAAGGGACGCGTCCGCTGATCAAAGGGGTGCGTCCCCTTTGACGTGTCCCCTTTAAAGGGATGCGTCCCCTTTTACCGACCGCGGCACTTCGCCGGCGGTGCCGCGCGCGCGTTCCATGAACAGGCGCTTGATCGGTCGCGCGGACTGCACCAGTTCGAGGCCCGAGCGGCGCAGGCGCGACCGCCACCCGTCGCCCTGGAACAGGCGCTGCAAGCCGTCGATCAGCGCGATCGCCGGCAACGCCTCGGCCTTGCGCCAGCGTTCGTAGCGCCGCAGCGCCCGGCGCTCGCCTGGTTCGTCGCCGGCGGCCAGCGCGTCCGCGGCGACGTCCACGAGGGCGGCCGCGTCGAGGAAGGCGAGATTGATGCCCTGGCCCGCGAGCGGATGCACGACATGCGCCGCATCGCCGATGAGCGCGACGCGTGCCGCCGCGTATTGCTTCGCGTGCAGCAAGCGCAATGGAAACGACACCCGCGGCGCCGTGGGTTCGAGGCGCCCGAGCACGGAGGCCGAAGCGGCGGTCACTCGGTCCGCGAACGCGGCATCCGGAAGCTTCACCAGCGCCTCCGCGTCGGCCGGCGTCGTGGTCCAGACGAGCGACACGCGTCCGTCGGCGAGCGGCAGCAGCGCGAGCGGACCGGTGTCGAGGAAGCGCTGCCAGGCCGTGTCGCGGTGCGGCTTGCCCGTCGCAAGATGCGTGACCACGGCGCGCTGGTCGTACGCGTCGCCGCCGGTGGCGATGCCCGCGAGCGCGCGCACCGACGAGTCCGCGCCGTCCGCGCCTACGACGAGCCCCGCGCGAAACTCGCGCCCGTCGGCAAGCGCGACGCGGATCGCGTCGTCCGTGCAGGCGAGCGCCGAGAGCCCCGCGCGAAGCAGCACGACCCCAGCCGCCTGCGCGCGCTCGAGCAGTGCCGCCTGCGCCGTGCGGTTCTCGACGATGTGCCCGAGCTCCGTCTCGCCGAGCTCGGCCGCATCGAAGGTGAGCGCCGCCGGGCCATCGGGATCGTTGCGCTCTTCCCAGACCACCATGCGTTGATAGGCCGCGGCGCCGCGGGCGACGACAGCGGGCCAGGCGCCCGTGCGTTCGAGGAGCCGTTGCGAGGACGCGGAGAGCGCCGAGACCCGCAGGTCCATCGGTTCGCCCGCCGCCGGCATCGTCGCGGGATGCGGCTCGACGAGCGCGATGCGCAACGACTGCGTTCTGGCGTCCGAGGCGAAGAGCGCCGCACAGCCTGCGCCCGCCATCGCGCCGCCGACCACGATGACGTCAAAGTCGCGCTTCACGCCGATTTCCTCCCCGCGGCCAGCTTCAATCCGCGCACGAGCCGCGGCTGGCGCCCGGCGAGCCCCATCGTGCGCCGCGCGAACTCGTGCTTGACCGGGCGCAGCAGGTCGAACAGCAGCAGGCCGGAGGCGCGCAGCATTCGCGCGGGCGCCAGCGGGAAACCGAAGCCGCGCACCAGCGAGTCCGTGAACCGCACGACCGCGTCGCGATCGGGCCGGCGCCAGGCGGCGTAGCGTTCGAGGAGCGCCGCAGCGCCCGGATCGGCTGCCGCACCAGCCTCGACCACCTCCTCCGCCAGCAGCTCCGCGAGCGCGGCGACGTCGCGCAGCGCCAGGTTGAAGCCCTGGCCCGCGACCGGATGCAGGCCCTGGGCCGCGTTGCCGAGGATCACGGCGCGCGGCGCGACGAGCGCCTCCGACCGCGTCAGCGACAGCGGATAGGACTGGCGCCGGCCGACCCGCGTGAAGCGCCCGAGCCGCAGGCCGAAGGCCTGCTCCAGTTCCGCGATGAACAATGCGTCGTCGAGGCCGAGAGCACGCTGCGCCGCCTCCGGCGCGAGCGTCCAGATCACCGCCGAGCGGCCCTCGCCGATCGGCAGGATCGCGATCGGCCCCTGCTCGGTGAAGCGCTCGTAGGCCGTGTAGTCGTGGAAGCGCCCCGTGTCCACGTGCGCGATCACGGCATGCTGGCCGTACTCCGACACGCTCGCCGCGATGCCGAGCGCGGCGCGCACGGCGGATTGCGCGCCGTCGGCCGCGACCAGGAGCCGCGCCTCGATCGTTTCGCCGCGGTCGGTGACGAGCCGCGCGCCCCCGGCGTCCGTCGTCGCCGTCACGACCGAGGCGGCGGTCAGCGTGAGTCCGGCGATGCCGGCGCAGCGTTCCCGCAATGCCGCGCCGAGCCGCCGGTTCTCGACCGTATAGCCGAGGGCGGCAACGCCCTGTTCCTCCGCCGACAGCCGGGCCATGCCAAAGCTGCCGCGCTCGGAGACGTGGATGCGTGCGATCGGCGTCGCGCCGGATGCGACCGCAGGCCAGACGCCGATCCCCTCGAACACGCGGCGGCTGCCGCCGGAGAGCGCCGTGGTGCGCGCATCGAAGCTCGGCTGGCGGTCATCCGCGGGGGCGACGGGCTCGATGACCGCAACCCTGAACGGCAGCTCGGCGATGGCGGCCGCGAGCGACAGGCCCACCATGCCGCCGCCCGCGATCGCGATGTCGACGCGCGAGGTCGCCTTGCCGCTCACGCAGCCGCCATCAGGCGCTCGATCTCGTCCGGATCGGTCGGCATCGAGGCGGTCAGCACTTCGGGCTCGCCCGCCGTCACGACCACGTCGTCCTCGATACGCACGCCAATGCCCCACCACTCGCGCCGCACGCCCGGCGTGCCGGGCGGGATGTAGATGCCGGGCTCGATGGTCATGACCATGCCGGGTTCAAGCAGCCGCCACTGCTCGCCGACCTTGTATTCGCCGACGTCGTGCACGTCCATGCCGAGCCAGTGGCCGGTGCGATGCATGAAGAACTTGCGGTAGGCGCCGTCCTTGATCAGCTTCGCCACGCGGCCCTTCAGCAGGCCGATGCGCACCAGGCCCTGCGTGATCGCGCGCACGGCCGCGAGGTGCGGGTCGTTCCAGTTTCCGCCCGCGCGGACCCTGGCGATCGCCGCGCGCTGCGCCTCGAGCACGACCTCGTACACGGCGCGCTGGCGCGGGCTGTAGCGGCCGCCGACCGGCAGCGTGCGGGTGACGTCGGAGGCGTAGTACTGGTACTCGCAGCCGGCGTCGATCAGGAGCAGCTCGCCGTCCTTCATCTGGCGGTCGTTGTTGCGGTAGTGCAGCACGCAGGAATTCGGCCCACTGCCGACGATCGGGTGGTAGGAGATGTCGGCGCGCCGGCGGTGAAACTCGTGCAGCAGCTCCGCCATCACCTCGTACTCCATGCGCCCCGGCGCGGCCGTGGCGAGCGCGCGGCGGTGCGCGGCGCAGGCGATCTGCGCGGCGCGGCGCATCGACACGAGCTCCGCGCGGCTCTTGAACAGGCGCATCTCGTGCAGCGGATGGTCGAGCGCGACGAACTCGTGCGGCGTGTGCGATCCCTGCTTCGATTCCGAGCGCAGCCGGTTGACCCAGCCGATCACGCGCTTGTCGAATTCCGGGTTGGCGCCCATCGTGTAGAAGACGCGCGAGCAGCGTTCCAGCAGCCCGGGCAGGATTTCGTCGATGTCGCCGATCGGAAACGCGTCGTCCGCGGCATGGTCCTCGACCGCGCCCTCGGGCCCGGCGCGCGCGCCGTCCCACGACTCCCGCGCGGGGTCGCGATCGCGCACGAACAGCACGTACTCGCCCTGCGGCCGTCCGGGTATCAGCACGGCAACCGCTTCCGGCTCCGCGAACGAGGTCAGGTAGTAGAAATCGCTGTCCGGCCGGTAGGGGTACTCGACGTCGTTGTTGCGTATGCGCACCGGCGCCGCCGGCAGGATCGCGATCGCGTCCTTGCCCATGTGCCGCATGAGCAGCCGGCGCCGCTTCGCGAACTCATCCCGCCGCATGCGTCCTCGCTCCCGCCAACGTGTCGAAGGCGAGCTGCGCGC
>JANNHT010000274.1:0-17584 GCA_031404555.1 Gammaproteobacteria bacterium | reverse complement strand
TCAAGCTACTGATTGGTAATGTGATGTTAACCCAAAAGCGGCAAGTTCCGATAGGATGCGTCGCGAAACCGCGGAGTCTTGCATGCGTCGCATCCTGGTCGGGCTGAAACGGGTCATCGATTACAACGTGCGGGTGCGGGTGCGCCCCGACGGCAAGGGCGTCGTCACCGACGGCGTCAAGATGAGCTTCAATCCCTTCGACGACATCGCGCTCGAGGAGGCGATCCGCATCCGCGAGCGCGGCGCTGCCGACGAAGTGCTGGCCGTCAGCATCGGGCCTGACGAGACGCAGCAACAGCTTCGCAACGCGCTCGCCATGGGCGCCGACCGCGCGATCCTCGTCAAGTCGGACGCGGCCGTCGAACCGCTCGCGGTCGCACGCGTATTCCTCAAGCTGATCGAACGCGAGCAGCCGTTGCTCGTGATCCTCGGCAAGCAGGCCATCGACGACGATTGCAGCCAGACCGGCCAGATGCTGGCCGCGCTCTGGGACCGACCGCAGGCGACGTTCGCTTCGAAACTTGAGTTACTGGAAGGCAGTGCTCGAGTCACCCGCGAAGTGGACGCGGGGCTCGAGACGATCGAGGTGGACCTGCCGGCGGTCGTCACGACCGACCTGCGCCTCAACGAGCCGCGCTACATCAAGCTACCGGACATCATGAAAGCGACGAAGAAGCCGCTCGACGTGACGGATCTCGCGGCTCTCGGCGTCGACGCGGCGCCGCAACTCCAGGTCCTCGGCCTGGAACCACCCCCGCAGCGCAGGAAGGGCGTGATGGTGAAAGACGCAGCCGAGCTGGTCGCGGCGCTGCGGCAGAAGGGGCTCGTCTGATGAACCGGATCCTCATCGTCGCCGAACATGTGGACGGCAAGCTCAATGCCGCAGTCGCCAAATGCGTGAGCTGCGCCGCCGCGATCCCGGATGCGGAGATCTCGATCGCCGTGCTCGCTGCGGATGGCGCTGCGGTCGCCGCGCAGGCCGCGCTCATCGCGGGAATCGCGCGCGTGCTGCTCGTCAGGAATCCGGCGAACGAACCGGCGCTCGCCGCCGTGCTCGCGCCACAGGTCGCGAAGCTCGCCGCGGGCCACAGCCACGTCTTCGGCCCCTCGACGACCTTCGGCAAGGACCTGATGCCGCGGGTCGCGGCACTCCTCTGCGCGCCGCAGGTGAGCGATGTCATGGCGGTCGAGTCGGCGACGCGCTTCAAGCGCCCGGTCTATGCCGGCAACGCGATCGCGACCGTCGAGTCGTCGCCCGGCAAGGTGCTGGTCGCGACCGTGCGCGTCGCATCGTTCCAGTCGGCGGCATCCGGCGGCCCGGCACCCATCGAGACCATCGCAGTCGATGCAGTCCTGCCCTCGCACACGCGATTCGTGTCGGTGTCGGCGGCCCGGACTGACCGTCCGGATCTCCAGACCGCGGCGCGCGTCGTATCCGGCGGCCGCGCACTCGGGAGCAAGGAGAATTTCGCGCTGATCCAGCGCTTCGCCGACCGCCTGGGTGCGGCGATCGGCGCGTCGCGCGCGGCGGTGGACGCCGGCTACGCGCCGAACGAAACGCAGGTCGGGCAAACCGGCAAGATCCTCGCGCCGGAGCTATACATCGCGATCGGCATCAGCGGCGCGATCCAGCACCTGACCGGCATCAAGGATGCGCGCACCATCGTCGCGATCAACAAGGACGCCGAAGCGCCGATCTTCGAGGTCGCGGACTACGGCCTGGTCGGCGACCTCTTCACCCTGATCCCGGAGATCGAGAAAGCGCTGTAGTCGCGTAGAGGATCCAGAGCGACAGGCCGGTGATCACGAGCCAGGTGCCGGCCGTGCCGTAGAACCGCCCGAATGTGCGGCCGGGGCTGTGCGACAGGCCCCAGGCATGGACCACGCGACTCGCCACCAGCACGATGCCCGCGCCGTGCACGGCCGCGGCGGGCAGCCCGGTGATCTCGGCGACCATCAGGAGCAGCACCGCGAACGGCACGTACTCGGTGAAGTTCGCCTGCACGCGCACCGCCTGTTCCATGCCCGCATCGTTGCCGGTGCCCAGCCCCACCCGGAACCGGCGCCGCGCCAGCACGACCGTGGTCGACAGCGCGATCAGCAGCAGCCCGAGGAGCGCCGCGTACAGGAACGAAACGGGCCCCGCGATCACTGGAGTGCGCCCAGGATGTGCTCGGCGCTCGATACCTTGAACTCGCCCGGCGCCTCGACGTGCACCTGCTTCACGACGCCATCCGAGATCACGAGCGCGAAGCGCTTGCCGCGCATGCCCATGCCGTAGCCGCTCGCGTCCATCTCGAGCCCGAGCGCGCGGGTGAATTCGCCGTTGCCGTCGGCCGCCATCACGATCGCGTCGCCGACGCCCGCCGACTTGCCCAGGCGTTCATCACGAACACGTCGTTGACCGCGAGGCAGACAACTTTTCCTACGCCCTTGGCCTTGAGCGCGGCCGCCTTGTCGATGAACCCCGGCAGGTGCTTGGCATCGCAGGTCGGGGTAAAAGCGCCGGGCACCGAGAACAGCACGACCTGGCCCTTGCCGAGCAGGTCCTTCGCGCTCACGTTCATCGGGCCGTCGGGGCCCATCTGCCGGAGCTTGCCGTCGGGGATCTTGTCGCCTGCCTGGATCGTCATGTCTCTGTCTCCATTGGGTTCAATGTGCGGGAAAGGGTCCGGCCTTCATCAGCATGCCGGGCACGGTGTGGCCGACCTGCTCCTCGATCCAGCGCGCCGCCGCGATCGCGCGGCCGAGATCGGCTCCGGTCGCGATGCCCATGCGCCCGAGCATGTAGAGCAAGTCCTCGGTCGGGATGTTGCCGGTCGCTGCCGGCGCGAACGGGCAGCCGCCGAGGCCACCCAGGCTCGCGTCGAGCACGCTCGCGCCTGCGGTGACGGCGGCATAGGCGTTGGCGAGCCCGGTGTTGCGCGTGTTGTGGAAGTGGCCGCGAAGCGGCATGCCGGGGAGCGCCTGGGCGACCTGGCTAAAGATGTCGGTGACCTGGCCCGGCACGCCGACGCCGATCGTGTCTGCGATGGCGATCTCGATCGGTGCGCCGTCTGCGAGTTCCCGCGCGATGTCGACGACGCGGGACGGCGCGACCTCGCCTTCGAACGGGCAGCCGAACGCCGCCGAGATTGTCACCTGCGCGCGGATACCGGCGGCGTGTGCCGCGGCTGAGATCTCGCGCCACGCGCGAATCGAGTCCGCGCTGTCGACGCCCTGGTTGCGGCGGTTGAAGGCGTCGGTCGTGAACACGACCATGCCGATCTCATCGCAGCCGGCGGCTGCGGCCCGGTCAAATCCGGCGCGGTTCAGCACCAGCCCGATGTAGCGCACGCCTTCGCGGCGCGGCAATGCCTGCATGATGGCCTCGGCGTCGGCCATCTGCGGCACGCGTTTGGGATGGACGAAGCTCGCAGCCTCGATGCGCTTGAGGCCCGCCTCAACCGCCCGGCGGATGAACTCGACCTTCGCTGCGGTCGGCAGCGCGGTCGCTTCGTTCTGGAGTCCGTCGCGCGGCCCGACCTCGACGATGCCGATTGTCCGTACGGGTGTCATCCCGACGGATTATACGGCGATCACCCCGCCGCGCCGGACCACAGGTCGGCCACGCCGCGGATCTTCGCATTCGCGGCCGCAGCGGCCTTGAATGCATTCCGGGCCTCGGCACTTTTCTTCGTCTCAAACAGCGAGATGCCGAGCAGCATGTGCAGGTCGTCAGCGCGCCGCAGCTTGCCCTTCGTCACGCCGCGCTTCGCGGCCTCGGTCGCCTTGGCGTAGTTCTTCAGCGTGAAGTAAGCCGTCGCCACCTTGGCTTCCGGCTCGCCCGCGGCGATCGCGATGGCCTCGCGCTCCTGCTGCGGCAGCGATTTCTTGACGCGCTCGACCTGCGCCTTCGCGTCGGCGAGCAGGCGGTTGTTGCGGTCATCCTTCTTGATCGAGCCGTTGGCCATGCCCTTCTCGAACATCGCGACGGCCTCGCCCGGGCTCGACAGGTCGAGCGCGGTTTCGGCGTATTTCGCGTAGTGCTCGCCGGACAGCAGGCCGCGCGCGGCCCCGAGCCGGTAGATGTTGATCATGATGACCGGGTCCTTGGCGGACACGATTTCGTAGGCGCTGACCACCTGCTTGAACACCGACTGCTTCGGCGCAACCGCCATCAGGCGGTGCAGGGTCTGCAGGCGCTTCGCATCGTTCTTGGTCTCAAAGTAGGCCGAGTTCAGCATCTCGAGGAGCGGTCCGGCCTTCGCGCCGCGGCCCGCCCTGTCGCTCGCGGCGATCGCCTTCTCGAGCGTCGCAGCGGCGGGGCCGTATCTCCGCAGCTGCATCTGCGACGTCCCGAGCAGCGTCAGGTCGTCGACATTGAGCCCGGTCTGCGCGGCCAGCTTGTCGAAAGTCGCAATCGCGTTGGTGTAGTCACGCAGCGAATAGTGCGTGGTCGCCTTGAGGCGGAGCTTGCGCACCAGGTCCTGGCCGGTCACCCGGCCGGTCGCGAGCCGCTCGTCCACGGTCTGGAGGACGAGCTTGTGATCCTTGGCGCTGCTCGCCGCCCAGATCATCAGCTCATTGACGCCCTGCTCTTCCTGCGGAGACAGCGGCGCCTTGGCCTTGGCTTCCCTCAGGAGACGGATCGCTTCGGCGAAGCTGCCCTTCTGGCCCGCGGCCTGCGCGGCCTGGACTTTGTCGGCCACTTCCTTCCGCCAGCCACCGGAGGACTGCGCCTCGGCGACCGTCGCGGTCGCCAGGCTCAATGTCACGAGCCCTGCCAGCGGCAGGGCCATGAGGGTCGCCAGCACGCTGGCACGCATTTTCAGCATCGTCATCGTTATTCTCCTGGATCAGCCGCCCGCCGGCGCCGGCGCAGGGCGCGCGGCGCGTGCCAGCCACAACTTCGCGATATTCGCCATCGGGCTACCGGCTGGAGCCGCGGCCGCCGCGGCCTCGAATGCCGCGCGCGCTTCATCGCGCTTGCCAAGCTCGAGCAGGGACGCGCCGAGCAGCATGTTGGCGTCGTCGAGCCGCGCAACGCCGCCTTTCGCGATGCCCTTCTGGATCGCCGGGACCGCCTGCGCGTAATCTCCGGTGCTGTAGAAACCGAGGCCGACCTTCACGCCGACCTCGCCCTTCGCATTCTTCTCGGCCGCGACCGCTTCCGCCGGCAGCGACTTGCGGTCCGCCGCGACCGCATTCTTCGCTTCCTGGAGCAGCTGCTGGTTGGTACCCGCGCTCGGCACGATGCCTTCCTTCATGCCGCGCTCCAGCGCGCGCTGCGCCTCGCCCGGACTGCCGGCGACGAGCGCCGTGTCGGCGTAATTGAGGTAGCCGCCGACTGTCGCGAGGCCGCCCTGCGGATCGGTGATCGCGAGTCGATAGGCGTTCAGCATCACGACGCGATCGTCCTTCGATTCGGTCTGGTAGATCGCGACGATCCGGCTGTAATACTCCTTGTTGGGGTAGTAGCCGACCAGTGTCTCGAGGTTCGAGAGGCGGCCCGCCGTGTCCTTGGTCTCGACCAGCGCCTTGTCGCGCAGCGCGAACCAGGCTTCCTTCGGCGTCTGGCCCTTGCTGACCGCGAGGTCCACCGCCTTGCCCAGCCAGTTCGATCCCTCGGCGTAGTTGTTGACCTGCATGTGCAGCCGGCCGAGCGTCTCGAGCTCATCGGGCTCGATGTCGGGTGTCGCTTCGACGAATTTCTGGAAGTGGTAGGCGGTCTTTTCTTTGTCCTGCTTTGCGCTGTAATGCGCCGCGAGCTGGCGATTCATCACGCCGATCTGGTCCGGGGCCGTGTAGCCCTCACGCAGGAAGGTTTCGATCGCTGCTGCGAATCCGTCCTGATCGCCCATGCCCTGGGTCGCCTGGAGTTTCCAGGTGGCGACCACCTTCTTTTCGTCGGCATTGAGGGGCAAGGCTTCGATGGCCGGCATCGTCGCCATCGCCTCGGCCCAATTCTTGTCATTGATGAGCTTCTGGGTAGGGGCTGCGAGCTTGCGGAACTCGTCGGTGTACTCGGGCTGCGGGCCCTCCTGCGTCGCGGCGGCCTCTTCCTTCTTCTTCTTGGCGGCAAACGCCGTCTGCGGCAACGCCGCCACGAGCGTGAGCGCGATGCCCATCGCCACCAGCCGGCCTGCCCATGCATGTCGTCCGATCATTGCCCTTTCCCCGCCCGCGGTTCGCCGCAGGCCTAGTTTGCGTGGGGCGGGTTTATACCGCAAAACCCGCCCGGCTGTCTCGCCAGGTCCTTGATAGGGTGGACTCCCGGGGCCTGCACCGGTTCCGGCAGCCAAAATATTCCCGGAAATTCAGCCCTCGTTCAGCCCCTATCGTGCCAAAAAAAAGGCCCGCCGTAGCGGGCCGTTGTTCTCGAACGGATCGAAGCCCGTCCAGCGCTAGCCACCGGGCGGCGGCGGCTCGGCAATGAAGCCGACCTTGCGCATGCCGCCACGCTGCAGGACCGCGAGCGTGTCCGACACGTGCTCATAGCGCGCGCGCTTGTCCGCGCGGATATGCACCTCGGGCTGCGGGTCTTTCACGGCCTCCACGAGTACATAATCCAGCAGGTCGGCCCGGTTCAAGCTGTTCTCGTTCCAGTACACCGAGCCGTCGAAGTCGATCGAGAGATTGATGTTCTCGGGCTTGGTGTCGGTCGGTCGGTTCACTTCCTTCGGCAGGTCGATCTTGACGGCCTGGGTCATCACCGGGACCGTGATGATCATGATGATCAGCAGCACCAGCATGATGTCCACGAGTGGAATCACGTTGGGCTCGACCATCGGGTCGCCCTCGTCCTTGCCGACAGAAATGGCCATCGATTACTTCCCGGTGACGCGCGAGCCCGCAAGCAACGCGGCCTGGACGTCGTGCGCGAAGTAGTTGGCGCGCTCCATCAGACCCTTGTTGCCGCGCAGCAGGCCGTTGAAGCCGAGCACCGCCGGCACCGCGACCGCGAGGCCCATGGCCGTCATGATCAGCGCCTCGCCGATCGGGCCTGCCACCTTGTCGAGTGACGCCTGGCCCGCGATCGAGATGCTGATCAGCGCGTGGTAGATGCCCCACACCGTGCCGAACAGCCCGATGAACGGTGACGTCGCGCCGACCGAGGCGAGCACGACCATGCCGCTCTGGAGGCTCGACTGAAGCATGGTGGTGCGCTTGTCGATGTGGGTCTGCACCCAATCGGCGACCTCGATGTTGCTCGTGACGTCGCGAGCGGCGCTCTTGCGATGGTGTTCCATCGCGTGGAGCCCGTCCTGCGCGATGTCGCGGAACGGGTTCGCCTTGCCCTTGAGCTTGGCGATGCCGTCCTGGATCGAACCAGCCGACCAGAAGTTCTTCTCGGCCTCGTTCGCTGCCTTGCGGAGCGTGCGTTGGTCGAGCCACTTGTTGATCATGACGAGCCATGACCACAGTGACATGACGATCAGGATGACGAATACGCCCTTGCCGACATAGTCGCTGGTTTCCCAGAGCGTCTCTATGCCATAGGGGTTCTCGGTCGTGCCGGTTTCAGCAGCCATTCTGCAGTTCCTTTAACAGAAAATACTTTCCGGACAGTCGATGCCGTTCAACTCGGCGACGCGGCCATCCGGTCCCTGACAAAAAATTTGTTCGATCACTCGAGCTTGAACACGATGGGCAGCGTCGCCGGCATCTCGACCGGCGTGCCGTCACGCTTGCCCGGGTCAAATGGCAACCTGCGGATCACGCATTCCGCAGCGGCATCGAGCCGCTCGAATCCGCTGCTCTGGCTCACGTTGGCGGAGCCGGCCTTGCCGTCCACGCCGATCGTGATTGTGACGATGACACGTCCCTCCTCGCTCAGGCGGCGGGAGGCCGACGGATAGCAGGCGCTGATGGCGGCCGCGACGCGATCTGAACGCCCTTTCATGCGCGGCGGCGTCACCTGCACCTGTCGCGCGGCCGGCTGCTGAGTCCTCGGCGGCGTCGCTTCAACCCGCGCCGTGATGGCGGTGCTCGGGCCCTCGAATACCGGCAGGTCAATGAGCGGCGGCGGCACGACCGGCGGCGGCATGTCGACCGGCGGCGGCGGCGGCGGCTCATCCATGTCCTCCGGCGGCGGCGGCGGCGGCGGCAGGTCCATGATCGAGAAATCCTGGATCAGGTTCATGCCGGAACGGACGAGGCCCTGCTTGAGGGCCCAGAAGAAAAGGACGTGAAGCACGATGATGCCGACAAACACGGCCGTCGTGCGTGAGCCCCCCGCCGAATAGGTGTTCGCCATACGCGACCTTTTCCCAACCCCTCGATTTCGTGCCGGTCGCATGCGCCTGCAATCGCGCTGCGGCCCCGCCAAATTATTAGTCTGCGCGCATTCCAGCGCGCCCCGAGTCCGGCTTCGGCCACCTTAGCGGTTGGCCGTTTCGACTGCAAGCGGCGACCCCCTCCGCCTTGCGGTCGACACCGGCGAAGCATAGCAAAGCTCCGATTCAGCAGCCTCCGGTCAGTCCAGCTGGAACGTGATCGGCAGTTCCGCGTCCGCCGCGACCGCGCGTCCGTCCTGGCGGCCCGCGATGAATTCCATCCGGCGGATCACGCAGCCGGCGGCCTGGTCGAGTCGCGCGAAACCGGAACTCTGCGTCACGCTCCAGGCGTTCGGCGTGCCGTCCGCACCGATCGTGATGCGCGCGACCAGCCGGCCTTCCTCATTGTTCCGGCGCGCGGCCGCGGGGTAGCAGGCATTGATCAGCGCGGCGAGGCGCCGGTCCTGCGTGCGGCGCCGCGGCGCAATAATTTCCACCGGATCCATCGCTGCGCCGGCGCTGCCGCCCGGGGTTTGCCCCGCTTCGGCCGCGACATCGCGCTCGTCATCCGGACCCGCGATCGTCGGAATGAATATGTCGGGCCTGGCAACCGGCTGCGAGTACGGCTGGACCGGATCGGTCGGATCGGGCTCGACCTGCCGTGGCACCGGTTTTACTTCCTCGTGCCAGACCATCGGCGGCGGCTCCTTGGCCTTCTGGAAAATCCGCGGGCCGAGTCCTGCGGCGATCACGAGGAATGCGAGGAAATGCAGGCCCACGATGGCCGTGAAGACGGCCGACTGGCGCGAACCGCTGGCAACATAAGATTGGTTCATGACCCACCTCCTGTCAGCCATAGAAACGCAGCGTGACCGGCGATCGGGTTGACGGGCACGAAGCCGGTCCCGATCAAGGTAGTCCTGCGGCGGGCCGACTGCAAATCGCCCGGGCTCAGCTGGCGGCGGCGACCACTCTCGACTCGCGGGTCACGATGACGGCGACGCCGGTCAGGGTCATTAGCCCGCCGATGGCCATCCGCCAGTCGAGTGTGTCGCCGAGCAGGAGGATCGCGAACATCACGCTGAAGAGCGGCGCGAGCACGGTGATCGGCGCCACGCTCGTGACCGGATAGCGGCGGATGAGTGCGAAGTAAGCGGTGTGGGCGAAAAGGCTCGCGAGCACGGCTGAATAGAGGAGTGCCGACCAGCCCGCGAGGTCCGCCTGGCGCAGGCTCGCGAGCTGGCCATCCTCGAGCAGGAACGACAGCGGCAACAGGATCGGCAGGCTCGCCCAGGCGAGCCAGGCCTGCAGCTCGAGCGGTTCGAGGTTGCGCACGCGCTTGATCGCGACCAGCCCGATCGCGCCGATGAAAGCGCTCGTGACGATGATCAGCAGGCCCAGCCACGAGGCCAGCACCTCGGGATTGAACCCGAGCACGACGATGCCGGCGAATGCGAGGCCGATGCCGAGCCAGCGGCGCCAGTGGATCGTCTCGCCGAGCAGCATCACCGACAGGAGCGTGGCGAACGGGACGCCGAGCTGGCTCGCGATCGCGACCGAGGACATGTTCCCGGAGAGCGCCACGCCCGCGTACATCAGCGCAAACTGGAGTCCACCGCCGCAGATCGCCGCCGTCAGGAGCCATTTCATCTCGCCGCGCCGCAGCCTCAGCCACGGCCAGACTACAAGACCGACGATCAGGAATCGCAGGAAGCTCAGGAACACCGGCGGGAAGCGGTCGACGCAGAATTTGATCGCGACGATGTTGAAGCCCCAGACCGCGTTGATCAGCACCAGCTGCCAGAGATGCCGCCGGCTCAGCTCCGTCACGCGGGCATCGTCAGTTCCGCCGCTGGCGGACGCAGGTTGTAGTGCGAAGCCATTGCATGGCCGTAGGCGCCGGCATTGGCGACCAACAGCACGTCGCCCTCTTCGCAGCGCGGCAGCCAGCGATCGGCGCCGAGCGTGTCGCCGGATTCGCAGATCGGGCCGACCACGGTCGTGCGCCGATCCGCCGGCTCGTCGAGGCGCGTCAGGTTGACGATTTCGTGCCAGGCGCCGTAGAGCGCGGGCCGGATCAGCGAGTTCATGCCGGTTGCGACGCCGACGTAATGAATGTCCCCCTTGCCCTTGGTCTGGGTCACGCGCGCGAGCAGCACGCCCGCTTCGGCGACGAGGAAGCGACCCGGCTCGAGCCAGAGCTGCAATGCCGGATGCGTCGCGCGAAATGCCGCGAGCGCGGCGTCGAAGCCTCCGAGGTCGATCGCCTCGTCACCCGGCCGCTCCGGGACCCCGAGTCCGCCGCCGAGGTTCAGCGCCGTCGCGCGCGGAAACTCCGCGGCAACCGAGCCGAGCACGCGCGCCGTGTCGAGCCAGGCGGCGATGTCCGTGCTGCTGCCGCTGCCGCCGTGCGCGTGCAGGCCGACGACGGTCGCGCCCGCCCCTGCGACCGCCTCCGCGAGCTCCGCGAACTCCGCGGGCGGCACGCCGAACTTGGATTGATCACCCGCGGTGCGGACTTTCTCGTGATGCCCGTGCGCATGCCCGGTGTCGAGCCGCAGCAGGATCTCGCGCCCGTGGAAATCCTCGCGCCAGGCACGGAGCACGTAGAGATTGTCGATCGTGACCGTGATGCCCTGCGCGAGCGCGAAGCGGTACTCGGCGCGCGGCGCGAAATTGGGCGTGAACAGCAGGCGACCGGCCGGAATCCCCGGGACGGATTCGAGCACGCGCTCGACCTCGGCACGCGACACGCACTCGAAGCCGAGGCCGAGTGCGGCCAGTGTCCTCAGGATCTCAGGGTGCGGGTTGGCCTTGATGGCATAGAAGACGCGGGACAGGGAACGCATCGCGAGCAGGCGTTGCGCCTGCGCGGTCACGACCTGGGGATCATAGATGTAGGCGCAATCAAGGGCGCCAAACGTCGAGAGCAAGGCGTCGCGGCGGACGCGCCACCAGGATGTCGGAGCCGGGCTCAAGCCTCGTCGGCGTCGATGAACTCGGCGAGCTCCCGCTGGAGGCGCTTCTCGGCGAGCACGTCCTCGACCTTGCTCCAGGCGGATTGCTGGGTCGGCCGGCGCTGGCCCTTGGGCCGCCGCTCGACGACGATCAGCCGGTCGAGATCGCCGTCCGGTTCCGCGACGGCTTCCCCGAGAAACTCGTCCTCGAGGTCAAAGGATTCCTCATTGCGCTCTTTCATTCCGCAGAATTCCTAGAGAAATCAATGATATCCACAGCAAACCCGATGTCTGTCGGGCTGCGCAATATATACGAAAAGCGGCGTTAATCAACCGCCCGGCCGGGAGCCGGGTTTTCAGGCGATCAGCGGGGGATCGGACCTAGGGGGCTTCGCAGGCCTGGAGGCACTCGCTGTACTTGTCGTCACAGGCCTGGAGCTTGTCCGGGTCGCCCTGCGAATCCTGCATGCACTGGTCCGACTGCACGTCGCATTGCTCGATGCATTTCTCGTCGGCGAACGGCCGGGCATCCGCATCGGGGCGGATATCGTCCGCGGTCGCGGCGCCCATCGCGAACGCGATCGCCAGGGCGAGCAGCCAGCGCTTTGTGAATCCGGTCATCGTCGGTCTCTCCTCGCGGACCGCCGTATCTATACGGCACCCCGTGTCGGCGTGCAAATCACGCGCACAGCATCGGATCAGCCCGCTGAATGGCGCCTGAACGGCGCCCGCGACCGCGGTTCAGGCTGCTATCTCGTGCCCGGCCTGGCCGATCAGCACCCGGGCCATCGGGCCGAGCGGCGCGAACCGGCTGTCCCGCGTTTCGCCTCGCGCAAAGCGGTAGTAGATCTGTTGCACGATGACCGCCAGGCGGAACAGGCCGAACACGCGATAGAAACGGAAGGGCGGCACCGCGACGCCGCGCGCCGCGGCGTATCGCTCGAGCACCAGAGCGCGCGTCAGCGAGCCCGGCAGGTGGGTCGGCAACATGCGTGTCGCGAGCAGCTCCGGCGAATCGCCCGCCTCGACCCAATAGGCCAGCGAACAGCCGAGGTCCATCCACGGATCGCCGATCGTCGCCATCTCCCAGTCGAGCACCCCGATGAGTCGTGCCGGCTCGTCGGAAGCGAACACGACGTTGTCGAGCTTGTAGTCGTTGTGGATGAGCGCGGCATCGGCTGGCGGCGGCAGGTGCTCCGCCAGCCAGCGCGTCACCGGCGCCGCGTCCATCGCGTCCCCGGTCTGCGCGCGCGCGTAACGCGCGGTCCAGCCCTCGACCTGCCGCGCGACATAGCCATCCGGGCGGCCGAAGTCCACGAATGCCGGAGCCCGGACATCGATCGCATGCAGGCGCGCGAGCGTTTCGACCAGCGCCCCCTGCTGCGCGCGGACCAGCGCCGGGCTCGCCGGCAGCTCCGGCGGATAGTCGCGGCGCAGGATGATTCCTCGGATGCGCTCCACCAGGTAGAACGGCGCACCGATCACGCCCAGGTCGGCGCAGTAGTGCACGGGACGCGGGCATTCGGCGAAGCGACCCTCGAGGGCCGACAGCACGCGAAACTCGCGCTCCATGTCGTGCCCGGACTTCGGCCGCGTCCCGGCCGGTGGGCGGCGCAGCACCAGCTCGCGATCGCCCGACGTCACGAGATAGGTCAGGTTCGAGAAGCCGGAGGGAAACTGGCGAACCGCCAGCGGCGCCTGGAAATCCGGCAGTTCGGCCGCCAGGTAGTCCGCGAGCCGGTCCGGGTCCAGCGATTCTCCGCCGCGAACCGTTCCCGGTTCGTCCGCAAGGCTCATCCGCGGTGCTTTGCGAGCAGGTGCTTCGCGACTGCGACCTGGTGGACCTCGTCCGGCCCGTCGTAGATGCGCGCAGCCCGCTCCTCGCGATAGAACCAGGCGAGCAAAGTGTAGTCGGTCACGCCGAGCCCGCCGTGCACTTGCAGCGCGCGGTCGACGACCCGCTGCAGGACGCCGGCGACGTGGAATTTGATCATCGCGATCTCGTCGCGCGCGGCCTTGGCCCCGACCTGGCCGATCAGCCAGGCCGTGTGCAGCACGAACAGGCGCGCCGCGCGGATTTCCGCGGCGGACTTCGCGATCCAGGACCGCACGATGTCGCTGTCCCCGAGCCGGCGATCCTCGGGGCCGATCACACGCGTCGCCGCACGCTCGATCATCATCCCCTGCGCGCGCTCGCAGATGCCGAGCCAGCGCATGCAGTGATGGATGCGCCCGGGACCCAGGCGCGCCTGCGCGAGGCGGAAGCCCTCCCCGCGCGGGCCTAGCAGCGCGTCCGCATCGAGCCTGCAGTCCTCGAACTCGAGCTCGCCGTGCGAGAACAGGTCGCCGCCGGCGTCGCCCATCACCGGCGTGTTGCGGAGCCGCCGGTAGCCCGGCGTGTCGGTCGGCACGATGAAGAGGCTGGCGCGGCCGTGGACCGGCGCGGCCGGATCGCTGATCGCCATCACGATGCAGAACGCGGCGCCATCGGCGCCGGTCGTGAACCACTTGCGTCCGGAAAGCTTCCAGCCGCCGCCGTCCGCTTCGGCCCGCGTTTCGAGCATCAGCGGATTCGCGCCGCTGTTGCCGGGCTCCGTCATGCCGAAGCAGCTGCGGATCCGTCCTGCGACCAGCGGCTCGAGCCAGCGCTTCTTCTGCGCGTTGGTCGCGGTCTCATGCAGCAGCTCGACGTTTCCGGCGTCGGGCGCATTGCATCCGAACACGTAATGAGCGAACGGGCAGCGGCCGAGCGCTTCCGAGATCAGGCCATGCGTGACGAGGTCGAGGCCAAGCCCGCCGAGTTCCCGCGGATAGACCGGTCCCCACAGCCCCTGCTTCTGCACATCGGCCCGTTTCTCGCGCAGCTTCGGCAGCAGCGCCTCGAACCCTCCCGCGAGGAACTCCGCCTCGAGCGGCTGTAGCTCCCGGTCCACGTACTCGCGGAAGCGGTTGACGATGACCTGTTTGGCGGGCTCGAGCGTGAAATCCATGCGATCCCCGGCCGGTTCAACGATGCGTGATCATGCGCGTGAATGACGGGTGCTCCAGGTGGGCCACCGAGTTCAGGGATTCGATCGTGATCGTGTCGCCGTCCCACAGCAAGCTGCTGACGCCGGTGTTGTAGAAAGTCAGCTTGAGCCGGACCGCATCGCGGTCGCCGACGCCGAGCGCGCCCTGCATCGCCGCTGCCAGCGAACCGGCGGAGCCAAAGATCACGGCGGTCCGGCCGCGGCCCGTCGCGGCGAGGAGTGCCGCCAGGCCCTTCGCGCAGCGCTCGCGGAAATCCCCGTAGGGCTCAAACCCTGCCAGCGTCCCGCCGGTCCATGCCGCGAGCGCGCGGCTGAGACGGCGATGGAACTCGCGCGGGTCCTTCGAATCCTGGGCCGCGCCGCCCTCGAAGGCATCAAGCAGCGCCCGGTGGTTGTATTCCTCGAATCCCGGCAGTTCGCCCGGCACGGGCGCGGTGCCGCCTGCCCGGCCGAAGGCGCGCGCGAATGCGGCGGCGGAATCGCGCTGGCGGCGCAGCGTTCCCGAAAACACCCTATCGATCCTGCGGCCGATCGCAAGCCAGTGGCGCGCAAGCTGCTCGCACTGGGCGGCTCCGGTCGCGGTCAATCGGTCGTAGTCGTCGGTTCCGAATGGCGCCTGGCCGTGGCGCACGAGATAGATCCGGCTCATTCAGGCCAGCCAGCCCCCGTCGGCGGTGAGGCAGCTTCCCGTCGTGTACGACGCAGCATCGGAGACGAGATAAAGCGCGGCGCCCGCCATCTCCTCCGGCTGCGCGATGCGTCCCATCGGCACCAGTTTTTCCATCTCCGCGCGCCGCTTCTCGTCCTGGTGGATCGCGGCGGCGAAACGGGTCTCGACCAGCCCCGGCACCAGCGCATTGACCCGGATGCCCTGCCGCGCCCATTCGCGGGCAAAGCCCTGCGTCATGTTGACGATCGCGGCCTTGGTCATCGAATAGACCACCTGCCCGTCCATCGGCCGTACGGCATTGACCGAGGCGACGTTCAAGATCGCGCCCCTGCCCTGCGCGATCATCCGGCGCGCCGCTTCGATCGATGCGCAGAAGTAACCGCGCAGGTTGACGTCGACGGTTTTCTGGTAGGCAGCGAGCGGCATGTCGACCGACGGGCCGAAGTACGGATTGGTCGCCGCGTTATTGATGAGGATGTCGAGCCGGCCGTGGTCCTGGTCGATCCGGCGCATCGCCGCGCTGATCTGTTCCGGCTCGCCGATGTGGCAGGCGACGGCTGACGCCTTGCCGCCGGCGGCGCGGATCTCCGCGGCAACGGCCTCGCAACCCTCAAGCTTGCGGCTCGCGGCGATGATCACGGCGCCGTGCTCCGCGAGCGTCATCGCGATGGCGCGACCGATGCCACGGCTCGCGCCGGTGACCAGCGCGATGCGTCCGTCGAGATCGAAGCCATTGCCCGCCACGCCCGCGCTCCCGCGACCGATCCGCATCCTAGCATTCCGGCCCGGGGCCGGCGGCCGCTACAATTCCGCCATGCTGATCCCGCGCCGCGATGTCGAGTTCCAGCTCTTTGAGACTCTCGATGCGGTCGCGCTCTGCCGGCTACCTCGTTACGCCGAACACGACCGGGCCGTGTTCGACGGCGTCCTCGACGCCGCCTACCGGATTGCAACGGAGCGGTTCGCGCCATACGCAGCGGCCTGCGACGTCTCCGAGCCCCGGATCGTCGACGGTCGCGCCTGGACGATTCCGGAAACGCGCGCCGCGTTCACCGCGTACAACGATGCCTCGTTCACGGCCGCAACTTTCGACGCCGAGGATGGTGGGTTGCAGCTGCCGATGGTGCTCGCGAAAGCGGCGACCGCCGTGTTCTCGAGCGCGAATGTCGCCTTTCATTCGTATGCCGCGCTGACCGCCGGCGCGGCCAGCCTGATCTTCAGCTTCGGCGACGAGTCGCAGCGCCTGCGCTTTGCGCGGCCGATGATCGCGGGGCGCTTCACCGGCACCATGTGCCTGTCGGAGGCGCATGCCGGCTCGTCGCTCACCGACATCCGCTGCCAGGCGCATCGGCAGGCGGATGGGAGCTATCGCCTGAGCGGCAGCAAGATGTGGATCTCGGGTGGGGACCATGATCTCGCCGAGACCATCGTGCACCTGGTGCTCGCGAAAGTGCCCGGCGGCCCGGCTGGCGTGCGCGGCATCTCGCTCTTCGCCGTGCCGCGCGACCGCATCAACGACGACGGCAGCGTCGGCGAGCCGAACGACGTGCGGCTCGCGGGCCTGAACCACAAGATGGGATGGCGCGGCACGACGAACGCGGTGCTGTCGTTCGGCGAACGCGGCGCCTGCCTCGCGGAACTCATCGGTGACGAGCACCACGGCCTCAGCTACATGTTCCAGATGATGAATTCCGCGCGTATCGGCGTCGGAACGAACGCTGTCGCGCTCGGCTACGCGGCCTACCAGGAAGCGCTCAACTATGCGCGCGAACGGCCGCAGGGCCGCCCGCTCACCGCCAAGGATCCGGCGTCACCGCCGGTCGCAATCCTGCGCCATGGCGACGTGCGCCGGATGCTGCTCGCGCAAAAGGCCTGGGTCGAGGGCGGGCTCGCGCTGGTGCTGTACTGCGCCTGGCTGTCGGACCTCGAACGCAACGCGGCGGATGCCGCCGGGCGCGCGCGGATCAACAGCCTGCTCGAACTCCTGACGCCGATCGCGAAATCCTGGCCGTCCGAATATTGCCTCGAGGCCAACAAGCTCGCGATCCAGGTTCACGGCGGCTACGGCTACACGCGCGACTACCCGGTCGAGCGGCTGTACCGCGACAACCGCCTCAACCACATCCACGAGGGTACGCACGGCATCCACGGCCTCGACCTGCTCGGCCGCAAGGTGCCGATGCAGGGCGGCGCCGCGCTCGAGGACCTGTTCGCGCGCATGAAAGTCTCGATGGATGCGGCGCACGAGGCCGAGGAACTGCGGCCGATCGCGACAGCGCTCGCCGCGTCGATCGAGGAGATCCGCGTGACGACCCGGACGCTGGTCGCCGCACTGCCGCGTGATCCGGAACGGACGCTCGCGAATGCGACGCTCTATCTCGACAGCCTGGGACACGTCGTCGTCGCCTGGCGCTGGCTCGACCAGGCGCTCGCCGCGGCGCGGGCATTGCCGGTGGCTTCAGGCACTGACCGCGACTTCTATCTCGGCAAGCTCGCCGCCTGCCGTTACTTCTTCCGCTATGAACTGCCGCGCATCGGACCGACGCTCGCGCTGCTGCGTACGCTCGACGACACCGCGCTCACGATTCCCGACGGCGGCTTCTGAGAGAGGGGACGCATCCCTTTAAAAAGGGGACGCATCCCTTTTTCTGCGAAAGGGCATGCAGTAGG